>NZ_JBFANX010000005.1:0-299768 GCF_040675005.1 Amycolatopsis sp. NPDC049691 | reverse complement strand
GGGTTTTGGGTAGAGGTGGGGGGCACCCTGCGCGTGGGCCCCCCACCACCCTTCAGGAAGCCGCCGCGGCCGCCTCGGCGATGGCCTTCGCGTCCTCCTCGCCGAACGTTTCCTCCAGGTGCTCCGGCGAGTAGTCCAGGTCGATCTGCTCCACCGGCATCCCGCGCGCCGACTCGATCGCGCCCAGGCGGCGCTGCGCGCGGTCGGCCGCGTACTGGACGATCTCCTGCGGGTCGTTGTCGAACGGCAGCTCCTCGAACTGGTCCTGCACCCACTGGATCATGTTCAGCGCGTGCGGCAGCAGCTCGCCCATCCGCTGCTGGACCGCGTCCCACAGCGAGTCGTCCGCGGCCACGTGCCGGCGGCACGTGAACGTGCCCCACGCCATGTGGCGGCGCTCGTCGTCGCCGATGCGGCGGACCAGTTCCTGCATGCCCGGCAGGATGTCGTGCTGGGTGCAGATCAGCTGCCACGAGTAGTAGCCGGTCAGCGCGAGGCTGCCCTCGATCACGTGGTTGTACGTCACGCTGGCGCGGATCTGGTTGAGCGGGCTGGGATCGTCCTCCAGCGCCCGCAGCGACTGCGGTAGTTCCTCGTAGAACAGCTTGCGGTAGTGCGGGTTCTCCGCCACGAACGGGTGGAGGTCCTCGGTCAGCCCCACCGCGTCCATCCAGCGGCGGAACACTTCCGTGTGCTTGGCCTCCTCGAAGCAGAACTGCGTCAGGTACATCTCGTCGCCGAAGCGGCCGGTCGCCGACATCGCCCGCATGAACGGCTGGATGTCCTCCGTGACGGCCTCTTCGCCGGCGATGAACTGCGCCACCAGGTACGTCGTGCTGCGCTTCTGCTCGTCGTTGAGCGTGTCCCAGCCTTCGCGCTCGCGGCTGAAGTCGATGTCGGCCGGGTTCCAGAACTTCTTGTTGCCCTTGACGAACAGGCGCAGCGGGAACGAGTCCCAGTTCAGCCCGCCCTTGCGCAGCGAGGAGAAGCCGGTCCGCAGCTCGGACAGCGTGTCGGTCATCGTGTCACTCCATTGTGGACGAATTGGCGGATGGCGGGTTCGAGGACGGCGGTGACGGCGTCGGCCGCCTCCGCCGCCGAGTGCGTCGGGAGCACCAGGTGCGACAGCGAAAGCCGCACGACGGTCTCCGCGAGCAGGGCGGCGGCTTCGGCCGAGAGCCCCGGTTCGAATTCGCGGTACTGCTCGGCGGCGAGGTCCGCGGCCGCGGTGAGGATCGGCTCGCCGCGGCTGGTGAGCAGCGGCAGCAGGTCCTCGCCCGCTTCGGTGCCGAGCGCCGCCGCGACCAGGCGGTTCTCCCGCGCGTGCTCGATCGTGTAGACGACGGCGTGGTGGATGCCCGCGAGCAGCCCGTCCGCCGTTTCGAACCGCTGCCGGATCCCGTCGAGGAACTCCGCCGCGGTGCGCAGCGCCACCGCCTGGGTCAGCGCCGCCTTGTTGCCGAACTCGTTGTAGACGGTCTGCCTGCTCACCCCGGCTTTCGCCGCGACGTCGGCCATCCGCAGGCCCGCGTGCCCGCGGTCCGGCAGCAGGTCGGCCGCGGCGTCGAGGAGTGCTTCCCGCAGGGACGCCTTCGTCCGGTCAGTGAAGCTGGTCACACCCTCACCTTGACACAGATGGCTCCACTGTCAAGACGCTGTACATGATCAGCTGAGGTGTAAAACTGTCGGTGGTCGCCAGTACCGTGTGGAGCGTGGGCATCACGGTGGGGTTCGACCTCGACATGACACTGATCGACGCGCGGCCGGGCATGGCCGCGGCGATGAACGCGCTCGGCGCCGAATCCGGCCTGCCGCTGGACGGCGACGCGTTCGCGGCCAACCTCGGCCCGCCGCTCGACGACATCCTGCGCGGCTTCGAAGCGCCGGAGGAGCGCATCCCGGGGCTCGTCGACCGGTTCCGCGCGATGTACCCGGAAGTGGTCGTGCCGAGCACCGTCGCGCTGCCGGGCGCGGTCGAGTCGCTCCGGGCGGTGCGGGCCGCGGGCGGGCGCACGCTGGTCGTCACCGGGAAGTACGGGCCCAACGCGCAGCTGCACGTCGACGCGCTCGGCTTGGACGTCGACGAAGTCGTCGGCGAGCTGTGGTCGACGCAGAAGGCCGAGGCGCTCCTCGCGCACGACGCGAAGGTGTATGTCGGAGATCACGCCGGCGACATCCGGGGCGCGCTGGCCGCCGGCGCGATCGCGGTCGGCGTCACGACGGGTCCGTGCGACCGCACGCTCCTGCTGAGCGAAGGAGCGGAGGTGGTGTTCGACTCGCTGACGGAGTTCCCGGAGTGGTTCGAGAAGACGTTCGCGGCCGTGCCTTAGTTCTTGGCGCGTGCCTCGCGGACCAGCGCGATCAGGCCCAGCAGGAGGCCCAGCGGCGTGACGACACCGGCGGCGACGGACAGCCAGATCGGCAGGTTCTCCAGGCCGGCGGCGAACATGATGAAGACCGTCAGCACGGCGAGCATGCCCAGGCCGAACAAGCCGATGCCGACGCGCATCAGGAACGGTTTGCCGGTGGCGGCCACGGCGGCCTCCTTAGACGCCTTACTCATGACGCAGAGGGTATCCGGCGGTATCGACTTCTCCCCAGGGCATGTGGCGAGATACCCTTTACCCAGCGCGCCCTGGGTACGCCCCCGGGCGCGTTCGTCGTGAGCGGGACAGCAGAAGGATTGGTGAGGGAAGTGCCGACCGGCAAGGTCAAGTGGTACGACGCGGAGAAGGGGTTCGGGTTCGTCACGCAGGACGGTGGCGCCGACGTCTACATTCGCAAGGCCGCGCTGCCGCAGGGCGTCGAGGGGCTCAAAGCCGGGCAGCGGCTCGAGTTCGGCGTCGCCGACGGCCGCCGCGGGCCGCAGGCGCTCTCCGTCCGGCTGCTCGACCCGCCGCCGTCCGTCGCCGAGGCGCGCCGTCGCCCCGCGGAGGAGCTGCACGGCCTGATCGAGGACATGATCAAGCTCCTCGAGCTGAAGGTGCAGCCGGACCTGCGGCGCAACCGCTACCCGGACCGCAAGCACACCAAGCAGATCGCCGAGATCATGCGCGCGGTGGCCAGGGACCTCGATCCCTAAAGAGCGATCCCTACGCCTCCAGCCGGAGACCCCAGACGTCGCTGGGCAGCAGGCCCGACTCGCCGGTGCTCGAGTTGAGCACGGCCGTGTACTTCTGCACGTCCACCGCGGAAATGCGGTCGGCGGGCGTCGGCGGCGTCACGGTGTAGGCGTAGCGGTCCAGCGACGTGAACGGGATCGGGTCGCTCTGCTTGTACTCGCCCTGCGGGGTGACGTACTCGTAGACGATCTGCCACGGCGCTTCGGCGACCTCACCGGGCACGGAGATCTGCACGGGCTTGCCCGGGCGGACCTTCAGCGTGCGCGTGTCGCCCTTGGCGCTGCACGGCTGCGCGAGCTGCCGGGAGTAGTCGCACGAGAGCACCGGCGTGGTGTTGATGGTGTGGCCGTCGGCGTAGAACGTGACCTCGGCCGGGCCGGGTGCCGAGCAGCCGGCCACCGCGAACCCACCGGCCGCAAGCAGGGCCACCACCCGGGAACGTCGCATGCTGCGGAGCCTACCGGCGTGGTGCGGGGTCCCTGGGCAGGCCCTGGGCCGGGAAGCTGCCGGTCGGCTCCGGGCGCAGCGGCCGGTCGCCGCCGAGGCCGGGTACGAGCGAACCGCCGCGGCGCACCAGGTACGTCTGCGTGAGGCCCACGGCCAGCACGATCGTGATCACCAGGAAGCCGATCCAGTACGTCGGCGGCAGCAGCAGCCCGACCGCGCCACCGAGGCACCACGCCAGCTGCAGCACGGTTTCCGAGCGGCCGAACGCCGACGCGCGCGACTCCTCGGGCAGGTCCTCCTGGATGACGGCGTCGAGGCTGATCTTGGCCAGCGCGCTGGCCGTCGCGCCGACCAGACCGACGATCGCGGCCGTGGCGAGGCCGGGCAGGATCGTCGCGACCAGCGCGGCGAGCACGCAGCCCGCCACGCAGCCGACGATCACCTGGTCGGGACTGCCGAAGTGCAGGCGTGAGCCCAGCGCGTTGCCGAGGAACCCGCCGGCGCCCGCCGCGGCGCCGATCACGCCGAGCAGCAGCAGCTGCATGAACGGCGTCTGCCCGCTGCCCTCGGTCTGGGCCTTGACCGCGAACGCGGCGAACATCATGAGGAAGCCGGTGAGGACGCGCACCGAGCCGTTGCCCCACAGCGCGACGACGATGTGGCGCCCCATCGGCTGGCGGCGCTTCTTCTCGGTCGGGTGCGCCGAAAGCGACGTCGGGACCTCGCCCTCGGTGGCCTCCACCCAGGCCGGGATCCGCATCGACTGCACGGCGGCGGCGACGCAGATCAGCGCCGTGAACCAGAGCGCGCCCGCCGAGCCGGCGATCGCGTTGACGCCGCTGGCCAGCGCGCCGAACGCGCCCGCGGCGACCAGGCCGAACGTCGTCAGCCGGGCGTTGGTCTTGGACAGCGTGATCTCCGACGGCAGCACCCGGGGCGTCACGGCGGCCTTGAGCACGGTGAACGACTTCGACAGCACCATCATCCCGAGCGCGGCCGGGTAGAGCAGCCAGTCGTCGAAGTGCAGCGCCATCACGACGGCCATCAGCCCCTGGCCGACCGAGGACGCGCACATCGCCAGCCGCCTGCCGCGCTGCACCCGGTCGAGCGCCGGTCCGATCACCGGGGCGACCAGCGCGAACGGCGCGATCGTGATGAGCAGGTAGAGCGCGACCTTGCCCTTGCTCTCCCCGCTGGTCGCGGCGAAGAAAAGGGTGTTCGCCAGCGCGATCGCCATCGCCGCGTCGCTGGCGTAGTTCAGCATCACGGCGTAGGTCAGCGAGGTCAGGCCGGACTTCTCGGCGCCGTCGGCCTTCGTCGCGCGCTGGAAGGCGCCGACGGCCTGGCCGGTCAGCTGCCGGCTGCGCATCGCCGCGACCCGCGTGACGGTGATCTTCTTCGGCAGCTTCGGCGTGCCGCCCGGCGTCCGCGGTTCTTCGCGCGGCGGCTGGGGCTCCGGCTCGGGCGGCCGCGGCTCGCCCGCGTAGCCGCCGGTGTCGTAGTGCTCGTACTCACCGCTGCCCGGACGGCGCTCACCCTGGTAGAAGCCGGGCGGCTCGCGGTGGATCCGGTCGGTGCGGTTCGGGTCGTGCGGCGGGTACGGCCGCGCCCCGCGTGGCGGCGGGGGCGGCGGCCGGTGCCCGGTCGGCGCGGCGGCGGTCGGGGCCTCGTTCGCGTCGTAGTAAGGGGCGCGCGGAGGGGCGTCGTGGTACTCGCCGCGCGGCCGTTCGGCGCGGGTGGGCGGCGGCGCGGTGCGGTGCTCGACGCGGGTGGGCTGCGGGGCGACGGCCTCGCGCCACGGCTTGGCCTGCCCGGCGCCCGGCTCCGGCGTCCAGCGTCGCTTCGACTTCCGGCCGCGCGACTGCGAGCCGGAGCCGTCGGAGCGGGAGCCGAAGAGTGCCACGTCTCAATCCTGCCTTACCGGGGGCCGGTTCCGCCTGCTCATCCGTGCTTTACGCGTTCTTCGGGACGAACCTCACCCGGAACGTGACCGGCCACTGCTTCCCCGTGAGCAGATATTCGTCCGTGCCCGGGACGGCCGCTATGCCGTTGAGCACGGCTTCGGCGTCGGTGGTGTTCACCTGGGCGCGCAGCCGGCCCGCGTCGATCGTCGCCGTGACGTGCCCGGTGGCGGCGTCGATCCGCAGGACGGTGTCGGTGTGCCAAACGTTTGCGTAGACGTCGCCGCCGACGCATTCGAGCTCGTTGAGCTGGTCGTGGCCGACGTCGACGCTCCCGGTGACGGCGAAGGTCTTCGGATCGCGGAAGGTCAGCCGGGACGAGCCGTTGCTCATCACTAGCCGTCCATCGGCTTGGTGGCAGAGGCCCCAGCCCTCGCCGTCGTACTTGACGCGGCGCAGCTCGGCGAGGGTTTTGGCGTCGCGTTCGATGGCGAAGCCGTCCTGCCAGGTGAGCTGCCAGAGCGTCGGGCCGAGGACGGTGACGCCTTCGCCGAAGAGGGGCGCGGGGAGGGTGGCCGTCGTGGCGGGCGGGCCGCCGGCCGGGCCGGCGGTGAGCGTCGACTGCCCGGCGAGGCCGGTGCTCTCGTAGAGGACGTCGCCGGCGAACTCGAGGCCTTCGGTGAAGGCGGCGGGGTCGTGCGGCAGGGTCGAGACGACCTGGACGGTGAGCTGTTCCGGGGCGGCGTCCTGGGCGGGGGCGGCGGCACAGCCGCTGAGCGCGGCGGCTGCCAGCAGGGTGGTGACGATCGGCGTGCGCACGATGAACAGCCTGGCACGGGCGCCGGGGAGGCGTGCGGCACAATTGGCCGCATGACGCTGCTGCTGACCCTCGACGACGGTTCCGTGCAGCGCAAGCTCGCCGATGCGGTGGAGTTCGCGCGCGCGGCGGTGCTCGAAGAAACGCCCGAGGAGCAGATCGGCACCCACGTGGGTGTCACCCGTGAGGACGCGGTCACGGCAAGTCACCTGTTCGAGGCCCAGGTCCCGGGGTATCGGGGTTGGCGCTGGTCGGTGACGGTGGCCCTGGCGGGCGACGACGAGCCGGTGACGGTCAGCGAGGTCGTCCTGGTGCCGGGCCCGTCGGCGTTGATCGCCCCGCCGTGGGTGCCGTGGGAGCGCCGGGTGCGCGCGGGCGACCTCGGAGTCGGCGACATCTTCCCGACGGACGAGAACGACCCCCGCCTGGCCCCGGCGTACCTGCAGTCGGACGACCCGGCGGTGGAGGAGGTCGCGCACGAAGCGGGCCTGGGCCGGGTGCACGTGTTGTCCCGGTTCGGCCGCACGGAGGCGGCGGCACGTTGGCACTCCGGAGAGTTCGGCCCCCGCTCGGACATGGCCCGCAGCGCGCCGGACGTGTGCGGGACGTGCGGGTTCTTCGTGCCGCTGGCGGGCTCGTTGCGCGGGGTGTTCGGGGTGTGCAGCAACGACATCGCCCCGGCGGACGGCCACGTGGTGGACGTGGAGTACGGGTGCGGAGCGCACTCGGAGGTAGAGGTCGAGGTGACCTCCTCGGTTCCGGTGGCAGAGCTGGTCTACGACGATTCGTTGCTGGATTTCACGCCGGCGCCGTCGGAGGTGGCGGAGACCCCGGTGGCCGAGCCGGAGACGGCGGTTACCGAGGCGGACGTGTCGCCGGCGGAGGTGGAGCCGGAGGTCGCGGCCGAGGCCGAGCCGGTCGAGGCCGTGGTCGCCGAGCCGGCGCAGGCGGAGCCGGTCGAGGCCGGGGTCGCCGAGTTGGCGCCAGCGGAGCCGGTCGAGGCCGAGCGGCCCGCTGGGGTGGCTGCCGAGGCTGAGGCCGCCGAGTTGGCGCCGAGCGATGTGGTTGCTCCGGTGGGGACAGTCGAGTCCTCCGAGTCCGCGGCTGCCGAGCCGATCGCGACGCAGACGGATGCGGTTGCGCCTGCGGAGGAAGCGGAGTCCGCCGAGCCCGTGGCGGCTCCCGAGCCACAAGCAGTGGTGACGGAGCCCGCGGCAGAGTCGCCGGCAGCCGAGGATGCCGCGCCGACTCAGGCCGATGCGGTTACCCAGCCGGAAGCGGCTTCAGTTGAGACTGAGGTTCCCGAGCCGGCCGAGGCGGAGCCCACGCAAGCCGAGGTGACCGATGCGGTCACCGAGCCCGCGGTGGCTGAGCCGGAAGCTGGCGAGCCGGCGCCGGCGCCGAGCGATGTTGCCGCGGCTGCCGCCGAGCCGCCCCAGGCTGAGGTGACCGATGCGGTTGCCGAGCCGCAGGCAGTGGTGACAGAGGTCGAGCCCGCTGGCGCAGCCGATGCGGATGCCGAGCCGCACGCAGCCGAGGTTGCCGGGCCGGCTCAGGCTGAGGCGGTTGCCGAGCCGGAGGCGGCTTCAGTTGAGACTGAGGTTCCCGAGCCGGCCGAGGCGGAGCCCACACAGGCCGAGGTGACCGATGCGGTTGCCGAGCCCGCGGCGGCCGAGCCTGGCCAGGTGGATGTGGCCGAGCCGCACGCAGCCGAGGTTGCCGCGCCGGCTCAGGCTGAGGCGGCTGAAGAGACCCCGGCTGAGGTGACCGCGGCGGAAGCCGGTGAACTGGTTGCGGCTCAGGGCGATGCTGCGGCGGGCGAGTCGGCGCAGGCTGAGGTTGCTGCGGCTGAGCCGACCCCGGCTGAGGGGACCGTGGCCGAAGCCGCTGAACCGGCGTCGATGCAGGGTGATTCTGCTTCGGGCGAGTCCGCTGCTGTTGAGCCGGGCGCCGAGTCCGTTGATGAGCTTCCTGCCGCCGCTCTCACCGACACCGTCGTCACCGAAACCGGTGAAACGGTTGCCGCTGACTCTGGCTCCGCTGATGAAGCTCAGGCCCGGATCGACACCCCCGATGAAGCCGCTCGTGAGCAGCGGGATCTCTGACGCCTCCGGGGCCGATCCCTTCGGCACCGCGCGGCTCCGCGAGTCCACCCTGCGCTCCTGGCGGGACTCGCCCACCCGGCTCATCGAGGACACCAACGTCGAACGGGATCTGCGCGTTGGTGCCTATCGGGATCGGCTCTTCGTCGAGCTTGCCCAGAACGCCGCCGATGCCGCCATGGCGCACGGGACGCCCGGGAAGATCCGGGTGTCCCTTGTGGACCGGGAACTTCGGTTCGCCAACACCGGTGCGCCCCTGGACGCTCGGGGTGTTGCCTCCCTTGCCTCGCTGCGGGCCTCCGGGAAGACCGGGGACACCGTCGGCCGCTTCGGGGTTGGCTTCGCCGCTGTTCGCACCGTTTCCGATGCTCCCAGCGTCGTCTCGACCAGTGGTGGGGTCCGCTTCTCCGCCGAGCTGACCCGGGAAGCCGCCGGGATCGACGGGGATGTTCCCGTTCTCCGGCTGCCCTGGCCCATCGCCGCCGACGTTCCTGACGGCTTTGACACCGAGGTTCGCCTTCCGCTCCGGGATGACGTCGACGGGCGGGCCCTGCTCGACCAGCTCGCCGGAGACATCGGTGATCTCCTCCTTGCCCTGCCGTGGCTGGCCGAAGCCGATGTGGACGGTCGCGTTTGGACTCGCCAGGACCAGGACGATGTCGTCGTGATCCGCGGCCCTGGAATCGAAACCCGGTGGCTGACCCATCGTGGTGACGTCGTGTGGGCCGTTCCGGTTGACGAGCAAGGTCTTCCGCAACCTCTCGAAGAAGACGTTCTCCACGCGCCCACTCCGACCGACGACGGGCTTTCGCTCCCCGCGCGGCTCCTCGCTCCCGTACCCGTCGAACCCTCGCGTCGCCGGGCGCTTCCCGGGGCTGAACTGACCCAGTCTCTGAAGAGCGCCGCTGCCGAGTACGTGCGATTGGTGCGTCTGCTGCCGGCGGAACAACGGTTCGCGCTCGTTCCCGCGCCCGGCTTTCCGAAGTCCACTGTGGATGCACAGCTGCGCGACGAAGTGATCGCCAGTCTCAGTGCTGAGCCGTGGTTGTCCACTCAGGACGGTCGTGACGTCGCTGGGAGGCAAGCGAAAGTCCTCGACGTCGACGTCGAAGGACTGCCCGAGCTGATCGCCGACGTCGTTCCCGGCCTCATCAAAAGCGCCGCGCCCGCCAGTGTGCTCAAAGCCGTTGCCGTGCAAGTGATCAGCGTCGAAGCAGTGCTGGAAACGCTTACCGGCACCTCCCGGGAACCGGCCTGGTGGCACGACGTCTACGCGGCACTCGCCCGGGCTGTCGAGTCGCACGCCGTCGCGGCTGAACGGCTGGACGGCCTGCCGGTCCCGTTGTCCGACGGCCGGACGCTGCCGGGCGCGCGCGGGTGCCTGCTCGTCGAGGGCTCGGCCGAGCTGCTCGAACTGTTGTCCGATGTGGACATTCCGGGGCTGCGGCTGGTGCACCCCGCCGCGTCGCACCCGCTGCTGGAACGGTTGGGCGCCAAGCACGCCGATGCCCGTGAGCTGCTCAACGCCGACCAGCTGCGCGATGCCGTCGAACGCAGTATCGAAGACGTCCGGTCCGGATTGGACGGTACGACGCTCGCCGGTGCCGTCCTCCGGCTGGTCGCCGACTGCGGGGACGATGCCCCGCGCTGGGTCGGGGCCCTCGCCCTGCCCGGCACCGATACCTGGCGACGCGCCGACGAGCTGGTGCTCCCGGATTCGCCGCTGCTGGACGTCTTCGACGAAGAAGTCTTCGAGGAGGACGGCGCGCTCGACGTCCTCGACGAGGACTTCGCCGAAGACTGGCCGGCCGACACGCTCAAGGCCGCCGGCGTGCTCGACTCGTTCGCGCTCGTCGTCGACGACGAACCGCACGAACCCGATCACGACCTGCCCGACGAGGAAGCCTGGTGGGACTCGCTGCCGGAACCGCCGTCGACGCTCGTCGCCATCCGGGATCTCGATCTCGTCGGTGATGACGCCTGGCCCGCCGCGCTCCGGCTGCTCGCCGCGCGGCCCGAGACCTGGCACGCCCTGCGCACGCCACATGGCCACGCACGCTGGTGGATCGCGCAGTACGCCGTGCTCGGCGGGCTCGCGCCGAACGAATGGCGGTTGCCGGACGCCGATCTGGCCGGGCTCTACGACGAGGTTCCCGACCTCGGGCTCAGCGAGGACCTGCTCGAAACGGCCGGGGTGCGAACCGGGCTGACCCTGTCTACTGTGGACGAGGCGCAGGACGTCCTGCACCGCCTCGCCGACCCCGAACGGCGGATCACCCCCGGCCTCGCGGCGCGCGCGTACGACGCGGTCGTCGAATCCGGCTTCGAGGTCTACGAGCCGGGCGGGCTGCGGGCGGCGGACGGCTCGGTCGTCGGGGGCGCGCTGATCCTCGACGTCCCGTGGGTGGCCGGTGCGCTGGAGCCCAGCGAGTACGTGGTGGCGCCCGCCGATCCCGACCGGCTTTCCCACCTGCTCGACGAACCGCTCGCCAGCGGCGCGCCGGCCGAGGTCGTCAGCGAAGGCGAGTACGCGCCCTGGACCGAGCTGCCCGCGCTGAAGCTCGTCGCCGATCAGCTCGGCGTCCGGCTGCCCGAGGGCGGCGTCCTGGTGCACGACCCGCTCACCGTGCGGATCCGGGGCGCCGAGCACGACGTCCAGTGGTGGTCCGACGGCCGGCTCCACGCGGCCGACACGTCCGAGGGATTGGCCCGCGCCTTCGCCTGGGCGGCCGACCGCTGGCCCGACCGGCACCTCATCACGGCGTTGCTCGACGACCCTTCGCCGAGGACCCTGCTGGCTTAGAGCCGCTGGGCCGACTTCGAGCCCCGGCGGGCGGCGGCGCGCTGCCAGGCGATGATCCCCATGCCGACGAAGCCGAGCGCGAACCCGGACAGCGCGGTCTGCACCCACAGCCCCGAAGTCGTGAAGAAGAGCACCACCAGCGCGACAGCCCAGATCGAGGTGCCTACGATCACCACCGGCGTCAGGTCGGTCAGCTTCTTGGGCAGCTCCGGCGTGTGCCGCAACGAGCCCGTAACCTCCGGTGGATTGATCGGTTCACTCACGAGGTGCAGGGTACTCCGCAGCAGCGAGAGAATGGGCAGGCGAATGGCGGAGCAGGAGACGACCCGCACCGGGACGTCCACACTGGACCGGTTCTTCAAGATCACCGAACGGGGCTCGACCGTCCCGCGCGAGCTGCGCGGCGGCTTGGTCACCTTCGTCACGATGGCCTACATCGTGGTGCTGAACCCGCTGATCATCGGCAGTTTCTCCGCCGACGACGCGGGTGCGCACAAGGACCTCCTCGGTGGCATCCTGCCCGTGCCGCAGGTCGCCGCGGTGACGGCGCTCGTCGCCGGCGTGATGACCATCCTCATGGGCCTGGTCGCGAACTACCCGTTCGCCATCGCGACGGGACTCGGCATCAACAGCCTGGTCGCGGTCACCATCGCCCCGCAGATGACCTGGCCGGAGGCGATGGGCCTGGTCGTCATCGAGGGCGTGATCATCGTCCTGCTGGTGCTCACCGGTTTCCGGACCGCGGTGTTCCGGGCTGTGCCGGCCGCGCTGAAGTCGGCGATCGCCGTCGGCATCGGCGTGTTCATCTGCCTGATCGGCCTGGTCGACGCCGGGTTCGTGCGCCGGCTGCCGGACGCCGCGCACACGACCGTCCCCGTGGGACTCGGCATCAACGGCTCCATCGCCTCCTGGCCGACCGCGGTGTTCGTCGTCGGCCTGCTGGTCACCGGCATCCTGGTCGTGCGCAAGGTCAAGGGCGCGATCCTGATCGGCGTGCTGGCGTCGACCGTGCTGGCCATCGTCGTCGAGGCGATCGTCAAGGCCGGGCCGTCGCAGGGCACGAACCCCAAGGGCTGGAACCTCGGCTACCCGGCGCTGCCGGACCAGGTCGTCGGCCTGCCGAACCTCTCGCTGGTGGGCGACGTCTCGTTCGGCGCCTGGACCCGGCTGCCGATCATCACCGTCTGCCTGCTGGTGTTCACGCTGGTCCTGGCCGACTTCTTCGACGCGATGGGCACCATGACCGGCCTCGCGAAGGAAGCCGATCTGCTGCCGGCTGACGGCCAGCTGCCCAACGTCGGCAAGGCGCTGTTCGTCGAGGGCCTCGCGGGCGCGGCCGGCGGCTTCGGCTCGGCCAGCTCGAACACGGTGTTCGTCGAGTCGGCGTCCGGCATCGCCGAGGGCGCGCGGACCGGCCTGGCCAACGTCGTCACCGGCGTGCTGTTCATCGCCGCGATGTTCCTGACGCCGCTCTACCAGGTGGTGCCGGTCGAGGCGGCCGCGCCGGCGCTGGTCGTGGTCGGCGCGATGCTGATGTCGCAGGTCCGCGACATCGACTTCACCGACTACTCGATCGCGCTCCCGGCGTTCCTGACCATCGTCGTCATGCCGTTCACGTACTCGATCGCGAACGGCATCGGCGCCGGCTTCGTCAGCTACGTCGTGATCCGCGCGGCCACCGGCAAGGCCCGCCAGGTTCACCCGCTCATGTGGGTGATCGCATTGGCCTTCGTCGCCTACTTCGCGGTCGGACCGCTGCAGGCGGCGTTCAAGTAGTCAGCCGGCGGCCTGGACCTGGAGGGCCCGGGTGAGGACGGGCAGGTTCGCCTCGAAGACGGGCTGCGGGGCGTCGTAGCGGATGGTGATCAGGACGTCGCCGGTCCCGACGCCGATCTCCCGGACCTGCCGGGTGGCGCCCTGCTTCTGGTAGGTGAAGTCCCACTGCCCGGCGTCGTTCGACGCGACCGGCTCGTGTTCGGCGATCGAGGTCAGCCGGTAGCCGGGGTCGTGGTTCGTCTTGGCCAGCGCCCGCAGGCCGCTCACCGGGTCCTCCTGGTCGAGCGGCACGCGGTCGGTCTCCAGGACCACGCCGCTGGCCGAGTCGAGGTAGGTGGCGCGGTCGCCGGCGTGGTTCGACGGCCAGTCCGGCACCGGGATCGCGAAGTTCCAGCCGCGCCCGTCGGCCGCGTCGGGGAAGCGGTAGACCTCCTGGTGCGCGACTTGGACGGCGGGCGCGGTGGTCGTCGGCGGGGGTGCGGCCGCCGGTGCGTCGTCACCGCTGCTCAGGAACTGCGCCGCCACGATCGCCACGACGGCCGCGCCGACCACGATCGAGCCCACCAGCTTCTTGTTCATCGAACCCCCAGGTTTCTCCGAGATGAGGACGCCTGGGCTTCGCGGGGGTTGCGGTGGAGATCACCCGTTCGCCCGAAGTTTCGTAAGGTATGCTAACTATATGTCCGGCGACACGCACGAACGCTCCTTGGCGAGCCGTCTGCGTCTCGCGGTGGTCCGGCTCAACCGCCGGCTGCGGGCACAGCGCGTCGGGGACGACCTCACGCTGACGCAGGTCGCCGCGCTGTCCACCCTGCACAAGTGCGGTGCGCTGACCCCGGGTCAGCTCGCCGCGAAGGAAGGCGTCCAGCCGCCCTCGATGACGAGGGTGATCGCCGCGCTCGAGGAGATGCGTTTCGTCGAGCGGCGCCCCCACCCGACCGATGGCAGGCAAGCCATCGTCGAGCTGTCCGAGAGCGGGCTGGCCTACGTCCGGAAGGCCATCTCCGTGCGGGAGGCGTGGCTGGACCGGCAATTGGCGGAACTCGGCGACGAAGAGCGTGAAGTGCTCTCCAAAGCCGCCGAAATCATCGACAGGATGGCGGGGAACTAACCACGGTGACGGCCACGGGTAGCGAAACGAAGCGTTCGATCCAGACCACTGCTACCCGGGAAACGGCTTCACCGCCGTCCGCTTCACCGCCGTCCCAGCCGAAACCGCGCCGCAGCATGTTCGCCTCGCTGCGCGTCCGCAACTACCGGCTGTTCTTCACCGGCCAGGTCATCTCGAACATCGGCACCTGGATGCAGCGCATCGCCCAGGACTGGCTGGTGTTCACCCTCAGCGGCAACAACCCGATCGCCCTCGGCATCGCCGTCGCGCTGCAGTTCGCGCCGACGCTGTTCCTCTCGCTGTGGGCCGGCGTCCTCGCCGACCGCGTCGACAAGCGGCGGCTGCTCACCTGGATCCAGGTCGCGGCGTGTGCGCAGGCCGTCGTCCTCGGCGTGCTCGACATCACCGGGCTCGTGGCGCTGTGGCAGGTCTACGTCCTGTGCTTCACCCTCGGCGTGACGGCGGCGCTCGAAGTGCCGACGCGGCAGTCGTTCGTCGCCGAGATGGTGGGCCGCGACCAGGTCGCCAACGCCGTCGCGCTCAACTCGTCGATCTTCAACATGGCGCGGATCGTCGGGCCGGCGATCGCCGGGTTCGCGATCACGTGGATCGGCACCGGCTGGCTGTTCATCGCGAACGCCCTGAGCACGGTCGCGGTGATCATCGGGCTGGTCCTGATGAACCCGGACAAGCTCTTCCGCGTCGCGGCCGTGCCGCGCGAGAAGGGCCAGCTCGCCGAGGGCCTGCGCTACGTCCGCCGTCGCTCGGACCTGATGACGGTGATGGTGCTCGTGCTGTTCGTCAGCACGTTCGGCATCACGTACTTCTCCTCCCTCCCGATCGTCGCGGCGAACGTGTTCCACACCGCCGCCGACGGCTACGGGTTGCTGTCGACGCTGGTCGCGGTCGGCACGTTCACCGGCGCGATCATGTCCGCCCGCCGCGGGACGAAGGGCAGGCCGCGGGTGCGGCTGATGCTGGTGTCCGCGTTCTTCCTGGGCGTGTTCGAGCTGATCACGGCGTTCATGCCGACGTACCTGACGTTCGGCCTCGGCCTGATCCCGCTCGGCTTCGCCACGATGACGTTCCTCAACACGGCGAACGCGCTGGTGCAGACGTCGGTCAGCCCCGAGATGCGCGGCCGCGTGATGGGGCTGTACGTGCTGGTGCTCATCGGCGGCAACCCGATCGGCGGCCCGATGGTGGGGTGGATGGCGCAGGCGTTCGGCGGGCGGTCTCCCTTCTACATCGGCGGGGCGGTTTCGGCTCTGGCCGCGGTCGTGTGCGCGGTGGTGCTGATCCGGCGAGGTGGGGTTTCGTGGCCGGTTCAGCGCGGGTTCGGGCTGCGGGTGCTCAAGCGGGCGAAGGTCTAGCGGCCAAGTAGCGGCGGCACCACCTTCTCGGCCAGCTCGCGGATGCCCGGCAGGGTTCGGTCGAGGTCGGACACCCGGAGGACGAGGGTCTGCGGGGAACCGTCGACGAGCTGGACTTCGATGACCCCGCCCGGTTCGCTCACGTCCGCCGGACGGCCCGCGAAGCGGTCGCCGAAGGACTGGGTGAGGCTGGTGGGGTTGTACGAGAGTTCGACCTCGGCTCCGCCCGCCTTGTGCTTGCACGTGCCGGGCCAGTCGGGCTCGACGGCCTCGGGGGCGAGGCCCAGCGCCTTGGCCAGCTGGGTGCAGAGCTGCCGCATGATCAGGGGGTAGGCGGAGTCGGCGACGCCGGTGCCGGCGATCGGGGTCATCTCGGGCGGGTGTGCCTGCTCCTCCTGGTTCGGGAGCGACGGCCCCGGGGTGGTGATCGCGCCGACCATCGCGGTGCCGAGCTCTTCCGCCATCCCCCGGAAGTCCCGCTCGGCGCGGACGCCCACCTGGTTCGCGACCCGGAGCTGCAGCTCGGGGGCGGCCCACTGCTCGGCCGTGTCCGAGAGCCGGACGGTCAGCACGGCATCGGTGCCGGTGCTCTTCGTCAGTGTTCCCGGGTGGCCGGCCACCGTGACCACGGCCGGTTCGAAGCCGCCGAGCGACGGCCGGTCGTACGTGCCCGCCGTGACCTCCAGATCGGCGGTGATCACGTGGCAGTCGCCGGCGCCCGACACCTCGCGCAGGACCGGGCCGCCGAGCACCTTGCGCCACGTGTCCTCCGGGACGGCGTTGCAGAGCACCTGGCCCCGGGTGCCGAACGGCAGTGCCGCGGCCATCTCCCCGGTCGGCATCGGGACCGGCCGGATCGCCTCGGCGTTCGCCGACGGCCACGCGGACGGCAGCGCCCTCGGTGGTTCGGCCGGTGAGTCGTGGGCCGACCACCAGGCCAGCCCGGCCGCCAGCATGAAGACCACCGTCAGCGAGACGGCGATCAGCACGGTGCGGTCCTTCTTCATCCCCCTCGTGTTCACGGCGTAACCGTATCGGCACGCACCGACAAAAAACGGCGATCCGGCATCCCGCTGTCACTCGGACGAGTGAGATCGGCGTCTCCTCGCGAGGCCTCTTGCCGGGGGAGATGAGGTTAGGCTAACCTCATACACGTCCGCTTCGTGGTGGGAGCGGCAGTCAGTTCGGGAACGGACGGAGCCCCGGCCCTGGGAACCCCAGGCCGGGGCTCCGTTCACTTCACGGCAGTGTCGGGCTGAGCTCGCCGCTCGTCAAGGGACTCTCACCCGGTGGCGTGGGCAGCCGGGTCAGCGTCAGGCCGAAGTAGACGCGGTACGCCGTCCGGATCGCCGCCTCGGTCGACAGGACGACCTCGTGCCGGACGCCGTCGACGGTCTCGATCAGCCGATCGCCCGAGAGCGTCACGCGGCCCTGGGACGTCGGGCGCGAACACGTCAGCGACTTCGTGAAGTGGGACGCCGGGGAAGTCGCCTGCCACCACGCCATCGGGACGAAGTCCGACAGCGGTCGCGGACGGCGCTCCAGCCGGTACTGCGGCTTGCCGTCCTGCAGGATGTCGACGTCGCCGTGGGGCGCGTCCAGCACGAGGAACTCGCCGTCGGGATCGGGCTGCGCGTCCACGGCGGACAGTCGCAGCGGGTGGCGGGAGAAGCGGCCGAAGCCGACGTCGGCCAGCCAGTCTTCCCCGTCCAGGGAAACGACGATCGCCGCGTGGTCCAGCGGCGGGCCGAGCGTGCCGTCCGGGCGGAATACCTGGGCCGCGTGCAGCGCCGCGTCGTACCCCAACGCGCGCAGCAGGGCCGCGAACAGGCCGTTGAGCTCGTAGCAGAACCCGCCCCGGCGGCGGCGCACGATCTTGCCGAACAGGGCGTCTTCGGTCAGCTCGACCGGTTCGCCGAGGTGGACGCTCAGGTTCTCGAACGGCACCGCGGCCAGGTGGCGTTCCTGCAGGTGGCGAAGCGTCGCGAGGTCGGGCGCCGCCGGCCACGCGACGCCGAGGCGGTCCAGATACGCGTCGACGTCCATGGGGACCACTCAAACACCTCGACCGCACTCGAGGTCAAGCCAATTCAGCCGACGACGAAAAAACGGGGCCCTCCCGTGCAGGAGGACCCCGTTTGCCGTAGGACTCAGCCGAGCAGCAGGCCGTTGCCGCCGGCGACGGCGTTGTCGAACCGCTTGGAGATCTCGGCCCAGTTGAAGATGTTCCACAGGGCCTTGACGTAGTCCGGCTTCACGTTCTTGTAGTCCAGGTAGAACGCGTGCTCCCAGACATCGACCAGCAGGATCGGCACGGTCGGCAGGATCAGGTTGTTGTGGTGGTCGCGCAGCTGCTGGGTGATCAGCGTCTTGCCGATCGGGTCCCAGGAGAGCGCGCCCCAGCCGTTGCCCTGGATCGTGGTCGAGACGGCGGTGAACTGCGCCTTGAACTTGTCGAAGGAGCCGAACGCCTCGTCGATCGCCGCGGCCAGCTCGCCGGTCGGCTTGTCGCCACCTTCCGGCGACAGGATCTTCCACCACACGACGTGGTTGGCGTGGCCGGCCAGGTTGAAGGCCAGCGTGGTCTCCAGGCCGACGATCGAGCCGAAGTCGTTCGCTTCGCGGGCGGCTTCGAGCTTGTCGAGCGTGTCGTTCGCGCCCTTGACGTAGGTCGCGTGGTGCTTGCTGTGGTGCAGCTCGTTGATCTCGCCGGAGATGTGCGGCGCGAGGGCGCCGTAGTCGTAGTCGAGATCGGGCAGCTCGTAGCGGGCCATTGGCCCTCCTTCTGTCTTCGACACAAGTTTCCGGTACCGAACCTAGTAGCACACGCCACTCCGCGGCGAGCGGGGGCATGTGGCCATCACAACGTGGGACGGCGGTCCGTGAGTGGCGTACCCGAGGGTCAGCCACCCGAAACCGAGCCTGCAACCTGGACCTAACTGGAGGTCAACGGGCTGTGAGATCAGGCACGGAACTCGTCGAGCCGCGAAGCCAGCTCGTCGAAGACCGCGACGTTGCACTCGAACGCCACCAGTGTCTCGTCGATCACCCGTGCGCGTTCGGCCTCGTCCCACGGCGCGTTGTCCAGCTTCGCGCGGTACTGGTCGCGGAACCGCGGGGCGCTGCCGATCCCGTCGAAGTGGTAGAAGAGCGTGCCCGCCTCGGCGACGTCGTACTTCTTCTCCAGCAGCCGCCGGATGGCCTGGCCGCCCGCGATGTCGCCCAGGTAGCGCGTGTAGTGGTGCGCCACGTACCCGCCCGCCCACGACGACGCGGCCTCGATCCGCGAAACGTAAGCCTGCGTGGAGGCGAGGGGCGTGATCGTCGAGCGCCAGTCCGGGCCGACCAGGTGGGCCAGATCGCGCTCCAGGTTCGGCAGCCGGCGCAGCTCGTCGAAGACGAACCCGCCGCCGACCGGGTCGCCCGCCATCCGGTCGCTCGCCGCTTCGATGGCGCCGTAGACGAAGTAGTACTGGATCGCCAGCCGGGCGTAGCCCTCCTGCGTCAGCTCGCCGCCGAGCAGGGCGCGCATGTACGTGGAGTAGTTCGCCTTTTCGTGGACCTCGAGCGTCGATGCGCGCAGGGTCGCCGAGAACGGGCGAGCGTCCGTGGTCACCGACATGGGCAGGCCTCCCGGCGATCGATCTGACACGCTGTCAGAAAGATCGTAGGGCATATTTCCAGGTTAGGCTACCCTAAATCGACGCGCCGACCGCCCGCAGCACGAACCGGACGGCGGCTTCGACGATGTCTTCCAGCTGGTCGGACGGCCCGTCGACGAGCGTCCGGTTGCCCAGCGCCGCGGTGATCATCGGGATCAGGACGTCCGGGTCCTCGGCGGGCCAGCGCCCGAGGTCGACGCCGCCGGCCAGGATCGCGCGCAGCCGGTCGGTGATCGGGTCGGCGTGCGCGCTGATCCGGCGGTAGGCCGCGGGCGCCAGCGCCGACGCGAGCGCCGTGCCCGGCGGCATGTGGAACTCGGCCAGCACGCGCAGCTGCAGCCGGACGAACGTCGCGAGCTGGTCGACCGGGTCGGCCTGCGCTTCGACGGCTTCGGTCAGCCGGGTGACGTACCGGGCCGCCTCGTCCTCGACGAAGGCGACGAGCAGGCTTTCCTTGTCGGGGAAGTGGTTGTACAGCGCCGTCCGGCCCACGCCGGCCGCCGAGGCGACGCCGGCGAGCGTGATCGCGTCGAAGCCGCGTTCGTACAGCTGGGCGCGCAGGACTTCGAAGACCCGCGTGCGGACTTCGCGGCGGTGCGCCTCCAGCGACTCACCGAGAATCTTCGGCATCGGCCCAGGCTAGCGGTCAATCACCGAGCTGCCAGGTGTGCACGGGCTCGCCGGACTCCGAAAGCTCCAGATAGCGGCCCAGCATCCGGGACAGCGCCTCTTCCCGATCGAGCCCGCGTTCCTGCGCGCGCAGGACGTAGTCGCGCTGCCAGGTCGCGCCCGTCCGCCGCGCCAGGCACCGCCGCTCGACGATCCCGAGGTAGCGCTCGCGGGCTTCGTCGGAAACGTCGGAGCGGCGCAGGCCCTCGTGGGCGAGCGGGAGCAGCACGCGCAGCGCCAGCTCGTCCGGCGGGATCCAGCCGATGCCCGGCCAGTACAGCTGCGCATCGAACCCTCGGCGCGCGCCGGCGTAGAGGTTCTCCTCCGCCGCCTGGAAGGACATCTGGCTCCACACCGGGCGTTCCGCCTCGGCGAGCGCGCGCTGGGCGCCGTAGAAGAACGCCGCGTTCGCGACCGTGTCGACGACCGTCGGCCCGGCCGGCAGCACCCGGTTCTCCACGCGCAGGTGCGGCAGGCCGTCGACGACGTCGTACACCGGGCGGTTCCAGCGCCAGATCGTCCCGTTGTGCATGCGCAGCTCGGTGAGCTTCGGTGCCTGTCCCGCGTCGAGCGCCTCGATCGGGTCTTCGGCGTCGGTTTCCGGGAGCAGGCCGGGGAAGTAGCGGACGTTCTCCTCGAACAGGTCGAAGATCGACGTGATCCAGCGCTCGCCGAACCACACGCGCGGGCGCACGCCCTGGTTCTTCAGCTCCTCGGGCCGGGTGTCGGTCGCCTGCAGGAACAGCGGGATGCGCGTCTCGTGCCAGAGCGCCTTCCCCAGCAGGAACGGCGAGTTCGTCGCGAGCGCGATCTGCGGCCCGGCCAGGCACTGCGCCGCGTTCCAGTGCGCCGCGAACTCCTCGGGCGCGACCTGCAGGTGCAGCTGCACGCTGGTGCACGCGGCTTCCGGGAGGATCGACTCCGCGTAGCTGCGCAGGCGTTCGGGCTGCTGGCCGGGCAGTGCCGCGCCTTCCATCGCCAGTACCGTGCGTTCGCCGCGCGCGGCGAAGATCTGGTCGTTCAGCGTCGTGTAGCGGGCCTTGTTGGTCAGCCACTTCTGGTCGAAGTGGTCGTGCTTCAACGTCGGCAGGATGCCGATCATCGCCAGCTGCGAACCGGTGTCGCGGGCCTTCGAGGCCGCCGTCGTGAGGTACGCGCGGAGGTCGTCTTCGAGCTGGAGGGCGGAATCCCCGGCGAGCGGGCGCGGCGGCACGTTCAGCTCGATGTTGTGCTGGCCCAGCTCGGTGGTGAACGACGGGTCGTCCAGCGCTTCCAGCACGGCGGTGTTCGTCATCGACGGGCGCAGCTCGCGGTCGACGAGGTTGAGCTCCACCTCGAGGCCGATGTTCTTGCGGGGGAACGAAAAGCTGCCGTCGGTGAGCATGCGGGCCAACGTGTCGAGACAGCGCTGCACCTTGCGGCGGTACCTCCCGCGGTCCAGCGTGTTCGGTTGAGCCGCGAGGTCCATCCCCATGACCATCCCTGCTTTTCGTCGGCGTGGAACTAGGACGTGTTTCCGGCCCTGGCGGACAACCGTTACACAGGCGATGCACCCGGGCTAGCGGCCAAACTGGTGCTCTCCGTCACGACGAGTTAACCGACAGCAAAATACCGCCGTTCGTACCATTCTCGCTTCGACGTTCGGACCAGTGAGGCGCCTGGCAAGCGGGTGACAGACTGGGCGGATGGCTGTGATCCACATCGACGGATTCGACGACCCGCGCGTCGATGATTTCCGCGACCTGTCCACAGCGGACCGCCGTCCGGACCGCCCGGGCGGCAAGGGACTCGTCATCGCCGAGGGCACTGTCGTGGTGTCCCGGCTGCTGGCGTCCCGGTACCCGGTACGGGCGCTGCTGGGCGTCGAACGGCGGTTCGCGGAACTGGCGGACGACCTCGCCGGGCTCGACGTGCCGCAGTACACGGCTTCCGCGGAGACGATGGCGGAGATCGTCGGCTTCCACCTCAACCGCGGGATCCTCGCCGTCGCGGACCGGCCGAAGCCGCTGACGGTTTCCGAAGTCGTCGACGGCACCGGCACGATCGCCGTGCTCGAAGGCGTCGGCGACCACGAAAACCTCGGCGCGCTGTTCCGCAACGCGGCCGCGCTCGGCGTCGGCGGGGTCCTGCTCGGCCCCGGCTGCTCCGACCCGCTGTACCGGCGCAGCGTGCGCGTGTCGATGGGCCACGTCCTGCGCGTGCCGTTCGGGCACCTCGCGGACTGGCCCGGCGGGCTCGACGACCTGCGGGCGCGCGGGTTCGCCGTCGCCGCGTTCACCCCGCGGCCGGGCTCGATCCCGCTGCGGGAGCTGCGGGCGCACGCGCCCGGCCGGGTGGCCCTGCTGTTCGGCGCCGAAGGTCCCGGGCTGACGGAAACGGCGCTGGCGGCGGCTGATCACGCCGTCCGGATACCCATGCCGGCCGGAGTCGACTCACTCAACATCGCGACGGCCGCGGCCGTGGCCTTCTACGAACTGGCGCGGGCCGACTAAGGTTCCGGTCATGGAGCTGCGGATCCGCGGTGAGCGCGCCGTGCTGGCCGGACCGGGCGGGGAACAGGCGCGCGAGGTCGACCCGCACAAGCTCGCGATCGGCGCCGATCTGGCGCAGGCCCTGCACGAGTGGGCGCGCGTGGCGTCCGCGGTCGCGGCGGGCTCCGGGGCCGAAGCGGGCTCGGTCGTTTCGCAGCGCGGCCGCCAGCTGGCCGGCCGGCTCGCCTCCGTGATGGGCACGACCGTGCGGTTCGTGGACCCGGTGACGGGCGCCGACACGGTCGTCGAGCCGCCCCCGCGCGACAGCACGCCCGGCCGGAAGTTCGTCCAGACCGTGCTCGGCCCGCCCGGCCCGCCCGGGGAACCGACGCCGTGGCTGACCGGGCTGACGGTGTCGGCGTTCATCGCGGCCGTGGTCGTGGTGGCGATGCTGGCGCTGGCGACGACCCTCGCGCGCGAGACCAGCGGCTGGCTGGCGCTGGTGGCGTCGGTCGTCGTGACGGCCGGGATCACGCCGTCGCTGTGGCTGATCCGCCGCACGCCGATCCTGCGCTGGGCCGCGTACGGCGCGGCGGGCGGCGTGGTGATCGCCTGGATCGGCGTGCTGGTGATCGCCTTCTAGCGGTGCCGGGCGGTTAACCTGCTCCCATGCGCCAGCTGGACGCGTTGCGGAAGTTGTGCCTCGCCCTGCCCGAAGCGACCGAGCGCCTCAGCCACGGCTCGCCGGCCTGGTTCGTGCGCGGCAAGAAGACCTTCGTCATGTTCCACGACGACCACCACGGCGACGGCCGGCTCGCCTTCTGGTGCCCGGCGCCGCCCGGGGTGCAGGAAGAACTCGTCCGGACCGAGCCCGAGCGGTTCTTCCGGCCGGCCTACGTCGGGCACCGCGGGTGGCTGGGCGTTCGGCTGGACGTCGACGTCGACTGGGCCGAGGTCGACCGGATCGTGCGGGAGGCCTACCGGCAGGTCGCGCCGAAGACGCTCGCCGCGCGGGTCGGTTAACCGCGCTGCGAGCGGACCCCGAGCAGCACGTCCTCCCAGGACGGCACGATCGGGTGGTTCTTCTTCGCCTTCGGCCGCGGCTGGTCGGCGTGGTCCTCTTCGGGATCCGCCGGGACGCGGGGGATCTCGCGGGTGTCGTCGTCCGGGTCCGGCTCGGCGGCGGGCAGCTCGGCTCGTTCCGGCTCCACCGAGTCCAGCGTCGGCTGGAACTCCGCGTCGCGGGCCGGGTCGAGGGCGCGGACCGTGCGGGGTGCGCGGTAGGCGTTCGGGTCGAGCAGGACCTCGGCGTTCTCGTCGAGCGCCACGACCGTGCCGCCGTGCGCCCCCGGCGAGAACGCCCAGTGCGCGCGGTTGTCCGACCGGCCGGCCTTCCACTGCAGCACGACGACCCAGCGGCCGTCGTCGCCCTTCCACGAGTCCCAGGTGGCCTGCGAGTAGTCGTGCCCGCGGACGCCGAAGCCGTACGCGACGACCTCGCCGAGCGTCTGCACGTCCGGGCCGTCTTCGCGGACCGGGTGGGCGCTCTGCGCCAGCTCCGCGGTGCGCGAACGCTCGAGGAGCACGGGGTAGGCGAAGCGTTCGACGCGCTGGACCGACACGCCCGCGCTGCTCGCGACCTGCTCGACTGACTCGCCGGCGCGGATTCGCGCCTGGATCTCGCGTGGCCGCATCTGGCTCTCCAACTCGATTTCGATCTGGCCGAGGCGGGTGATGTCACCTCGCGCCGCCGCGCGCAGTCGCTCATCGGCAGGGAGCAGGAAGCGAGTACGGCTCGCCGGGTCTTCGAGCACGATGGACTTGCCGTCCTCGTGCAGCCCGACCACTCGCAGCGCCCGCATTGTTCTCGCCTCCCCGATCTTCTTCACCGTTGTGGGTGCCCACGTTAGAACGGCGCGTCGGCTTGACGTGCGAGGCGCGCCGAGTCCGCGACGAACTGCCCACTGTTCACTTAGCGACTCCCGCATCATCGACGACGCAGGTCGGCGCCCGCCGCGTGACACGCCGCACACGGTCAGTCACGTTCGAGTGGATCAAGACGGCGGCAGGCGGACCGTCACGGTGAGCCCGCCGCGCCGCCCGGGCTGGGCCTCGGCGTACCCGCCGTGCGCCGACGCCACCGAGCGCACGATCGACAGCCCGAGCCCCGCGTTGCGCGTGTCCCCGGTCCGCTCCGAGCCCACCCGGCGGAACGGCTCGAACAGCGTCGGCACGGCCTCGGGCGGGACCACCGGCCCCGAGTTCCGCACCTCCAGCGCCGGATCGCCGCGGACCTCGACGTAGACCCAGCCGCCCGAGGCGTTGTACGTGATGGCGTTGACCACCAGGTTCGTCACCAGCCGCTCGAGCAGCACCGGGTCGCCCGCCACCACGCGCGGCCGCAGGCGGGTCTCCACCGTCACCCCGGCCGCCTCCGCCGACGCCGCGGTCGCGCGGACGACCGCCGCCACCACTTCGTCGAGCCGCACCGGGGACCGCGCCTGCAGGCCGCGGTCGCTGCGGGCCAGCACCAGCAGGCCCTCGATCATCCGTTCGCTGCGCTCGTTCGTGTGCAGCAGGTGCGTGCCGAGCTTGCGCAGCTCCGGCGCCGCTTCCGGGTCGGCCATCGCCACCTCGACCAGCGTCCGCTGGACGGCCAGCGGCGTCCGCAGCTCGTGGGACGCGTTCGCGACGAACCGCTTCTGGCTGTCGAACGACTCCGCGAGCCGGTCGAGCATGCCGTCGAACGTGTCCGCCAGCTCCTTCAGCTCGTCGGGCGGGCCCTCCAGGTTGATCCGCCGGTCGAGCTTGCCCGCTTCCAGGCGTCGCGCCGCGGACGTGATGTCGTGCAGGGGGCGCAGCGCGCGGCCCGCCATCAGCCAGCCGAACAGGACGGCCAGCGCCGCCGTCGCGACCAGTGCGATCGCCGAGCCGACGACCAGGGTGGACAGCGTCGAGGAGCGGTACTCGTCGAGCGACCCGCTGAGCAGCCGGACCGCCACGCCCGGGGAACCCACGACCGTGTCGGCCTGGACGCCGTAGAGCGCGTCGGCCGAGCCGATCGTCGTCGAGGCGACCCGGGCCGGGTCCGGCAGGGTGCTCTGCACCAGCAGGTAGTTGATGACCACCAGGACCAGCCCGGCGAGCAGGAACAGCCCGCCGTACCAGGCCGTCAGCTTCGTCCGGACCGACAGCGCGGTCACGGCGTGCCGAACCGGTAGCCGGCGCCGGGCACGGTCTCGATCACCGGCGGGTCGCCGAGCTTGCGCCGCAACGTCATGACCGCGACGCGCACCGCGTTCGTGAACGGGTCGGCGTGCTCGTCCCACGCCTTCTCCAGCAGCTCCTCGGCGCTGACCACCGCGCCCTCGGCCCGCATGAGCACCTCCAGCACGGCGAACTCCTTCGGCGAGAGCAACAGGAACCGGCCGTCACGGGCGGCCTGGTGCCGCGGCAGGTCGAGCACGACGCCGTCGCGCTCCAGCACCGGCGGCAACGCCGGTCGCGTGCGCCGCGAGAGCGCCTGCACCCGCGCGACCAGCTCGGCGAACGCGAACGGCTTCGTCAGGTAGTCGTCGGCGCCGAGGCCGAGGCCGGCGACCCGGTCGGTGACGTCGGCGGCCGCGGTCAGCATCAGCACGCGCGCCTCGCCGCCCGCCCGGACGACCGCGGCGCAGACGGCGTCACCGTGCACCTTCGGCAGGTCGCGGTCGAGGACCACGACGTCGTAGCCGTGCACGCCGACGCGTTCCAGGGCCTGCTCGCCGTCGTAGCAGACGTCGACGGCCATCGAAAACCGCCGCAGCCCCTCCGCGACCGAGTCGGCCAGCAGCCGCTCGTCCTCCACCACCAGCACGCGCACCGGTCCAGTCTGCGCAGGAGGGCCATAAGGACCGCATAAGCGACGTCGCTTAGCGCGCCCGAATCCCCCGATCCGTAGACCTGGCACCCATCGGACGAAAGGAGCGAGCCATGCGGACACGGATCTTCGTCGCGGCGCTCGGGGCGGCGCTGCTGCTCGGGGGCTGCGGCGCGAAGGCCGACGACGGGTCGAAGGTGGCGTCGATCTCGACGCCGCCGAAGTCGGGCGGGCCCACGGCCGCCGACAACAGCGGCAAGAGCGACGAAGACAAGATGCGCGACTTCGCCAAGTGCATGCGCGAGCACGGCGTCGACATGCCCGACCCGAAACCGGCGGGCGACGGCAAGGGCATGGCGATCACCCTGGGCGGCGACGCCAAGGACAGCGGGAAACTCGAGGCCGCGCAGAACGCGTGCAAGCACCTCATGCCCAACGGCGGCGAGATGAAGCCGCCGAGCGCCGAGGAGCTCGACAAGATGCGCAAGGACGCCAAGTGCATGCGCGACCACGGCATCGACATGCCGGACCCCGACCCGAGCGGCAAGGGCACGATGCGGATCGGCGGGCCGGGCGACGACCCGAAGAAGTTCGAAGACGCCGCGAAGGCCTGTGGTCTCGGCATGTCCATGCACGCGGAGCCGGCGAAGTGAACGAAGTGACCCACCTCAAGCCGCGCCGCCGCGGCCGGACGCGCTGGTTCGTCGCCGGCGCGGTCCTCGTCGTGGTGCTGGGCACCACCTCCGTTGTGGTGCTGACGCGCGTTTCGAGCGCGACCCCCGTGAAGGAGGCCGCGCCGCCGCCGGTCGAGACGGCCGAGGTCGTCAAGACCGACCTCAGCGAGGAAGAGGAAGCCGACGGCACCCTCGGCTACGGCGACGAATCGAGCGTCCAGGGCCGCAAGCCGGGCACGATCACGTCGCTGCCCGACGCCGGCGCCACGATCACCCGGTGCAAGCCGGTGTACGGAGTGGACGCCAAGCCGGTGCCGCTCTTCTACGGCACGCTGCCCTTCTACCGCGACCTCGCGAGCGGTGTGGACGACGGCGCCGACGTCAAGCAGCTGGAGGAGAACCTCAAGGCGTGCGGCTTCGGCGGGTTCGGCACGCCGGACAAGAAGTTCACGGCGGCGACGGCGGCCGCGCTGAAGAAGTGGCAGAAGTCCTTGGGACTGGAGCAGACCGGCGCGTTCGGCCAGGGCGACGTCGTGCTCGCGGCGGGCGAGGTCCGCGTGTCGGCGCTGTCGGCGAAGCCCGGCTCGCCCGCGCAGGGCGAAGTGCTCAAGACGACCGGGACCGTCCGGTCGGTGCAGGTGAAGCTGGACGCGGCCAAGCAGGATCTCGCTCAGCAGGGCGCGAAGGCGTCCGTGACGATCAACGGCAAGACGACCCAGGGCACCATCACCGACGTCGGGCGGACCGCCGTCGAAGGCAAGGACGCGGCGGGCCAGGACGACGGCAAGCCCAAGATCACCGTGACCGTCCGGCTCGACGACCCCGCGGCGGGCGGCACGCTCGACTCGGCGCCGGCGAGCGTCCGGTTCACCAAGGACGTCCACCACGGCGTGCTGGCGGTGCCGGTCGGGGCGTTGCTCGCGCTCGCCGAAGGCGGCTACGCCGTCGAGGTCGACGAGAACGGGCAACGGCGGCTGATCGCCGTCCAAACCGGACTGTTCAGCGGCGGCAAGGTCGAGGTCACCGGCAACGGCCTCACCGCGGGCATGCGGGTGGTGACGACCTCGTGACGCCCGTGCTGCGCGTCCACGAGGTCACGCGCACCTACCCCGGCGGGGTGGCCGCGCTCGACGGTGTCTCGCTGTCGCTGGAAAACGGCGAGATGGTGGCGATCGTCGGGCCGTCGGGGTCCGGCAAGTCGACGCTGCTGCACCTGATGGGCACGCTCGACCGGCCGTCGTCGGGGCGCGTCGAGCTGCACGGCCACGACGTCGCCGCGCTGCCGGACCGGAAGGTCTCGGCGCTGCGGTCGCGCTGGATCGGGTTCGTGTTCCAGCAGTTCTTCCTCGACGAAGGGATGAGTGCGGTGGACAACGTGTGCACCGGCCTGCTCTACGCCGGGGTGCCGCGGCGACGGCGGCGCGCGCGGGCGCTGGCCGCGCTCGACCGCGTCAAGCTCGGGCACCGGGCGTGGCACCGGCCGGGGGAGCTGTCCGGCGGGGAACGCCAGCGCGTCGCGATCGCGCGGGCCGTGGTGAACGAGCCGTCGATCCTGCTGGCCGACGAGCCGACCGGCAACCTCGACACCGGCACCGGCGCGTCGGTGCTGTCGTTGCTCGGCGAGCTGTCCGCGGACGGCACCACAATTGTCGTCATCACCCACGACCGGGAGATCGCGGCGGGCATGCCGCGCCGGATCGAGCTGCTCGACGGGCACCTGCGCCTCGACACCGGCCTGGTGGGTGCGCGATGACGGCGGTGCTGCTGCCGGAACCGGCCCGGCTCAAGCCGCCGGACGTCGTCGCGCTGGGTGCCCACGGCATGCGGACGCGGCCGGTCCGCGCGGTGCTTTCCGCGCTGGGCATCGCGATCGGCGTCGCGGCGATGGTCGCGGTGCTGGCGATCCCGGCGTCCGGCGGGCAGGCCCTGCACGACCGGCTGGCCGCGCTCGGCACGAACCTGCTCACCGCCGGGCCGGGGCAGACGCTCTTCGGGGACGACGCGGTGTTGCCGGACGACGCCGTCCCGATGGCGAAGCGGATCGGCCCGGTCCAGGCGGCCAGCGGCACGGGGAACACGTCGGCGAGCGTGCGGCGCAGCGACAAGATCGCCCCGGACGACACGTCCGGGCTCGCGGTGTACGCGGCGAAGCCGGACCTGCTGGCCGTGCTCGGCGGGAAGGTCCGCGCCGGCGCGTTCCTGGCGGCGGGCAACCAGGACTACCCGGTGACGGTGCTCGGCTCGCAGGCCGCGGCCCGGCTCGGCATCGACCACATCGACCCGGCGCGGCCACCGCAGGTGCTGATCGGGACGCAGTGGTTCACGGTGGTCGGGATCCTCTCGCCGATGCCGCTGGCCCCGGAGATCGAACGGTCGGCACTGGTCGGCTGGGACGTCGCGAAGCGGCTGCTCGGGTTCGACGGCCATCCGTCCACTGTGTACGTCCGCGCGGAGGAGTCCCAAGTGGACGGTGTGCGATCGGTGCTGGGCGCGACGCTGAACCCGCAGGCGCCGAACGAGGTGGAGGTCCGCCGCCCGTCGGACGCGCTCGCCGCGCAGAAGCTCACGGACACGACGTACAGCGCGCTGTTCCTGGGATTGGGCGGCGTGGCGTTGCTGGTCGGCGGGGTCGGGGTGGCGAACACGATGGTGATCTCGGTGCTGGAGAGACGGCGCGAGATCGGCCTGCGCCGCGCGCTCGGGGCGACGAAGCGGCAGATCCGCGGGCAGTTCCTGGCGGAGTCGGTGTTGTTGTCGGGGCTCGGCGGGCTGGCGGGGGTGCTGGCCGGGGTGCTGGTGACGGCGGGGTACGCGCTGAGCCAGGGCTGGCCGGCGGTGTTGCCGTGGGCGACGCTGGCCGGGGGCGTGGGTGTGGCGGCCCTGGTGGGGGCGATCGCGGGGGCGTACCCGGCGGTCCGGGCGGCCCGGTTGGCGCCGACGCAGGCGTTGGCTTGAGGTGGTCCCGGGGCGGCCGTTGTGCCGCCCCGGGACCACTGGCGCCCCTGACCGGCTGGGTCCGCTTTGGCGAAGCGGGCGGTGCAAGCGGCGCGGCCGGCGACCGCGCGGTTCGGCCGGGGAGGGGAGCCGAGCGCACCGCCCGCGCGCGTGCACTTCCGTGCCGGAACCGCATCCCGCGCTACCTCCGAGCGTGCGCAGCCGGGAACAGCGCACGCTGGGAGATCCGCGCTCCCCTCCCGGCGGGTTGAATGAGCGGCGAACCCGAGCGAAGGGGGCGGCCGTGGTGCGGGTCGAAGCGAACCGGCGTGACTTCCTTCGATGGCTGGCAGCCGCCGGTGCCGGGCTCGCCACCGCGGGGATCGCCCCCGCCGTCTTCGCGCAGGAGGCCGCCGCGGCCGGGTCGGATGTCGTTGTCGTTCTGGGGGCCACCGTCGTCGACGGCACCGATGGCCCGCCCCGGCCGGACTGGGCCGTCGTGCTGGTCGGTGACCGGATCGCCTGGACCGGCCCCGCCGCGCACCTGCCTTCCCCGACCGGCGTCCGGACGATCGACGGCCGGGGCCGGTACCTCGTGCCCGGTCTCTGGGACCTGCACACGCACGGCCTCGACCTCGAGCGGGTCTTCCCGCCGCTCTACCTCGCCAACGGCGTCACCGGCATCCGCGAGATGTGGGGCTACACCGAAAACCGCGCGGCGCGCGACAAGATCGTCCGCGGGGAGCTGGCCGGTCCGCGGGTCGTCATGGGCAGCTCGATCGTCGACGGTCCCGTCTCCATGCTCCAGCCGCCGGTGACGAAGGTGGCGACCGCCGCCGAGGCGCGCGCGGCCGTCCGGACCGCCGTCGCCGAGGGTGCCGACTTCGTCAAGGTGTACTCCTACCTGGGCGCGGAGGCCTTCGCGGCGATCGCCGACGAGTGCCGCCACGCCGGCCTGCCGTTCGCCGGGCACTGGCCGTACCGGGTCCCGCAACCGGCCGCGAGCGACGCCGGCCAGCACAGTCTCGAGCACCTCTTCGGCGTCCCCCTCTACACGTCGGCGCATCGGGACGAGTTCCTCCGGACGCTGGCCGCGACGCCGTTCGACCCGGCCAACCCGCGTTCGTTCTTCGTCCTGGCCCGGGAACTGGACCGGCGCGCCACCGAGACGTACAGCCCGTGGCGCGCCCAGCAGTTCTTCGCCCGTCTCGTGGGCAACGGAACCCGGCTGACCCCGACGATGGTCGTCAACAAGGTGATGTGCTCGCCCGCCGGCACCTTCGCGCACGACCCGCGGCTGAAGTACATCCCGAAGGACGTGCGGGACAACTGGGCCGAGCAAATCCGGATCCGCACGCCGATCACCCCCGAAGAAATCGCGCAGCAGGACGCCTACTTCCACGCGCAGGTGGAGCTGGCCGGCGCGGCGCACCGGGCCGGTGTCCCCCTCCTCGCCGGCACGGACTGCCTGAACCCGTACGTCTTTCCCGGCTTCAGCCTGCACGACGAGCTGGAGCACCTGGTCGAAGCGGGGCTGTCCCCGCGGCGGGCGCTGCAGGTGGCGACCCGGGACGCGGCGGCGTTCCTCGGCCGGTCCGCGACCGCGGGCACGATCGCCGCCGGCAAGGTGGCCGACCTGGTGCTCCTCGACGCCGACCCCTTGGCCGACATCGGCGCGATCCGGCGGATCGACACGGTCGTGGCGGCCGGCCGGGTGTTCGGCCGCGCGGCGCTGGACCGCATGCTCGCCGATGTCGCGGCGGCGACGAGCGCGGGCGCGAACGCCAGGTCAGTGGGCTTGCCGGTGCACAGCTGCTGCTGAGCGCCCGGTAATCTCGGCCGGTCGAAGACCTGGGGTTCGAGGGGGCGCGTTGACTGGGCGGAAGCTGGCGTGGGCGCTCGCGTTGCTCGAAGTCGTCGCCGTCGTCCTCGTGCTGGTCCTCAAGCGGTTCGACGGGCTGGACCTGGAGGTCTACCTCGGCGGGGCCAAGGCGCTGGCCGAGCAGGGCTCGCCGTACGACGCGTGGGTGCCGACCACGCACCAGATCCTGCTGCCGTTCACCTACACGCCGTTCGCCGCGGCCGCGTTCTGGCCCGGCACGCTGCTGCCCTTCGCCGTCACGATGAAGCTGGTCAGCATCGCGTCGATCGTCGCGACCGGCGTCGTCGCCTACCTCTACGTCGCGACGCTCAACGGCTCGCTCACCGACCCCTCGAAGGTCACCGGCCGGGTGGTCGCCGCCCTGGTCGCGATCGGCGCGCAGCTCGCCGGGGCCCTGCTGGAGCCGGTGCGCTCGACGCTCGGCTTCGGCCAGATCAACGCGCTGCTCATGGTCCTGGTCGTCCTCGACGTCCTGCTCCCCGGCGACCGCAAGCGGACGAAGGGCTTGCTCATCGGCGTGGCCGCGGCGATCAAGCTGACCCCGGCCGTCTTCGTCGTCTACTTCCTCTTCCGCCGCGACTTCCGCTCGGCCGCGCGCGTGGTCGCCGGGTTCGTCGCGGCCGGGGCGCTGCTGTGGCTGATCCGGCCGTCGGCGTCGGTCACGTACTGGACGAAGCTGGTCTTCGACGCGGGCCGCATCGGCGGTGTCGACTACGTCGGCAACCAGTCGCTGCACGGCCTGACCGTGCGCGCCGGCTGGCCGGAGTTCGCCTGGGTGCTGGCCGCGCTCGCCGTGATGGCCCTGGTCGCGGTGATCATCGTGCGGGCCGCCGAGCCGGTGCTGGGGCTCACCGCCTGCGCGCTCGGCGGGCTGCTGGTGTCGCCGATCTCGTGGACCCACCACTGGACGTGGTGCGTGCCGATCCTGGTGCTGGCCGGCTACTACGGCGTCCGCGCGTGGCGGACCGACCGCGTCGTGACGTGGTGGTCGGCCGGCGTCGTGGTCGCGGGACTGGTGTTGTTCATCGTCGGCCCGATGTGGTTCGCGCCGCGCCCGGCCACGTCCGTGGGCTGGTGGCTGGCGACGGAGTCCTACGAGCTCTTCGGCCTGTTCCTGCTGGTCCTCGCCGCGATCGCCGCACCCCGGTTGCGCACGAAGAAAGGGGCCCTCCCCGCCGTGGCGGAAAGGGCCCCCTCCGAAGCTCCTCAGGTCAGCTGAGGCGCTCGACCACGTACTCGATCGCCTGCGTCAGCTTGGTGACGTCGTCGGGGTCGATGGCCGGGAACAGGCCGACGCGCAGCTGGTTGCGGCCCAGCTTGCGGTACGGCTCGGTGTCGACGATCCCGTTGGCGCGCAGCACCTTCGCCACCGCGGCGGCGTCGACCTCGTCACTGAAGTCCACCGTGCCGACGACCTGCGAGCGCAGGTCCGGGTCCTTCACGAACGGCGTCGTGTAGCTCGTCTTCTCGGCCCACTCGTACAGCCGCGACGACGAGTCCTTCGTGCGCGAGGTTGTCCACTCCAGGCCGCCCTGGCCGTTCATCCACTCGATCTGCTCGGCGAGCAGGAACAGCGTGGCCACGGCCGGCGTGTTGTACGTCTGGTCCTTGCGGGAGTTGTCCAGCGCGGTGGTCAGCGACAGGAACTCGGGGATCCAGCGGTCGCTCCCGCCGATCTCGCCGATCCGCTCGACCGCGGCCGGGGAGGCCAGCGCGATCCACAGGCCGCCGTCCGCGGCGAACGACTTCTGCGGCGCGAAGTAGTAGACGTCGAAGTCCTCGGCCTTGACCGGGAGGCCGCCGGCGCCGGAGGTGGCGTCGATGGCCACCAGCGCGCCGTCCGAGCCCTCGGGGCGGCGGACCGGCACGGCCACCCCGGTGGACGTCTCGTTGTGCGCCCAGCCGACGAGGTCCGCACCGGCTTCGTAGGCGATGTCCGGCGCGCTGCCGGGCTCGGCCTTGACGACGATCGGGTCGGCCAGGAACGGCGCGCCCTTGGTCACGGTGGCGAACTTCGAGGAGAACTCCCCGTAGGTGAAGTGCTGCGCGCGCTCGCGGACCAGGCCGAAGGCGGCCGCGTCCCAGAACGCCGTGGTGCCACCGTTGCCCAGGATCACCTCGTAGCCGTCGGGCAGGGAGAACAGCTCGGACAGGCCCGCCCGCACGCGCCCGACGAGGGACTTGACCGGCTTCTGCCGGTGCGACGTGCCGAGGTAGGTGGAGCCGGACTCTGCCAGTGCGCTCAGCTGCTCGGCGCGGACCTTCGACGGTCCGCAGCCGAAGCGGCCGTCGGCCGGCTTGAGGTCTGCGGGGATGGTCAACTCAGCGTCGGTCATGTGGCCAGTCTCTCAGGTCGGGATACGGCTGGTGAAGGCGGTTCTGCGGTGTCCGGTATGTGGAACAGACGGTGTTCCGGGCACCGGGACGCCCGCGGTCGACTCTAGGCCGCTCACCCAACCGGCGGCCGGGGGCGCGAGTAATCCGCTGTCGGCGACCCCGGGACGCTCGGTAGCTTCACGGCCGTGAACACCGAGGATGCACCGTGGCGGCCGCGGTGGTGGCTGCTGTGGAGCTGGGGCGGGATCGCCGTCGTGCACCTGGTCTCGAACGGCGGCTGGACGTCGGACACCACGATCGCACTGCCGGTCGGGCTGGCCGTGACCCTGGTGCTGGTGTTCGTCCGGCGGCTGCCGTGGTGGCTCACCGGTGAGCTGCCCGCGCGGCGCCGGGGACTGATCCTGGCCGGTCTCGGGGGCTTGGCGCTGCTGGACGCGGTGATCGTGGCCGCGCTGTTCGCGCACCCGCCCCACGGCGCCGACGTCGTCAACGCCGGGGTGGTCGTCGCGATCTTCGGCGGCGGGACCGCGTTCGCCGCGTCCCGGCTGGTGCCGAAGCGGCCGTCGACCCGGCGCGCGAGCCTGCGGCTGCGCCTGTGGGCGGCGACCGCCGCGGTGTGGTCGGCCGGCGCCGGGGTGCTGGCGCTCGAGATCGGCGCCATCGTGCTGACCGGCGGTTGGCTGCCGTGGTTCGTCCCGATCGCCGGCGGGGTCGCCGTGGTGGCGCTGGCCGCGTGGCGGTCCGACCTGGCGGGCCCGGCCCGTTGCCTCGCGACCGGCCGGTGGACGCCGATCGCGGCCGCGTCGTTCGACGTGCGCCCGGGCGGGCCGGTGAACGGCTGGGCCGTCCTGCCGAACGACGTCCGGATCCGGTTCCACCTGCCCGTGACGCCGCCGGACATCGCGGCCGAGCTGGCCGGCCGGCGCCGGCTGTGGCTGGCGGGCTGGCCGTCGGAACACCTGGTCGCCGGTCTCCCGGACGGGGACAGCTACGCCGTCGGGACCATCGGGCACGTGGGCCGTGGGGGTAAAAACACGGTTCCCGCGGGTGCCGGCCGCCGGTAGGTTTCGGCACGGCTTGCGGGCCCCGCTCACCACCCTGGGGGTGTGAGCGGGGCCCGGCGGGTCAGCGCCAGCTCTCGACGCCGCCCGGCACCGGCGCCGCCGGGTCGTACGGCGTGCGGGTGAAGATGAACGTCGCCAGGTCGAGGTGCGTCGCAACGCCGTTGGCGTCCCGGCCCACTTCGAGCGTCTCGCCCGCGTAGTACCCGTCGAGGCCGACGTAGGTGTCACGGCCGGTCGCGCGGAACCGCGAACTGCGGCCCGCTCCCTCGGCCGGGGCCAGCGACAGCAGGCCGTCACCCTGGATCCGCAGGTGGTACGGCGTCGGCCCCCAGTGCCAGAGCCCGGTCAACGCCAGCAGCGCCGGGTCGACGGCGGACGGCTGCCACTCGGCGGGCAGGCGCGGCTCCAGCTCGTCGGTCATGGTGATCAGGTCCAGGCAGAGCTGGGTGATGCCGACGCCGGACGTCGAGTTCGTCAGCACCAGCGCGCCGGTCTGCGCGGCCGGGTCCACCAGCGTGACGGCGAGGAAACCGGGCATCGAGCCGGTGTGGCCGGCCAGCCGCCGGCCCTGGTAGCGCACCAGCATCAGGCCGAGGCCGAAGCCGGTCGTCCAGACGTCGGTGTCGTCGACGGTGACCATCGTCCGCATCTGCTCGATGGTCTCCGGGGACAGGACGCCGCCGCCGTGGCCGCCGAGGAACGCCGTCCAGCGGCCGAGGTCCTTCGCCGTCGACCACAGCTGGCCGGCGGGGGCCATCGCACCCGCGTCCGGGCTGGGTTCCGGCAGGAGGACGTCGGCGAAGGGGTGCACGGCGAAGCCGTCGGCGTGCGCGCCCACGGGGTGTGGAGTCGTGCGGGTCATCCCGAGCGGGCCGAGGACCTCCTCGTCGAGCACCGACAGCCAGCCCTTGCCGCGGTGGCGCGCGACGAGCTCGCCGAGCACGCCGTAGCCGACGTTCGAGTAGTGGAACCGCGCGCCCGGCCGGTGCTTGGTCGCGCCCTCGGCCAGGCTCCCGACGAGCGCGTCCCAGTCGCCGCCGGGCGTGCGCTCCCACCACAGACCGGGCGATTCGGACGTCAGGCCGGAGGTGTGCGACAGCAGCTGCGCGACGGTGGCGGCGCCGAAGGGCGTGCCCGGGACGTGCTTTTCGAGCGGGTCGTTGAGGTCGAGCAGGCCTTCGTCGCGCAGCCGCATGACGGCGGTCGCGACGAGGGTCTTGGTGATCGAGCCCAGCCGGTACTGGGTGTCGGTGCCGGGCGGCTGGTCGCCGACGCGCCCCCGGGCCCCGGACCAGACGATCTCGCCGTCCCGCACGACGGCGGCGACGAGCGAGGGTGCCCGGCAGGCGGCCTGCTCGTGGGCGATCCGGCGGAGCAGGGCGTGTGCGGTCGACTCAAGCATGAGGGCATTCTGCCGCGCGGCGCTCAGCCCAGCAGGTTCCGGGCCATCGCCGTCGTCACCGCGGCCGTCCGGTCCGACACGCCGAGCTTGCCGAACACGCGCAGCAGGTGCGTCTTCACCGTCGCCTCGCTGATGTGCAGCGCCCGCCCGATGTCGGCGTTCGTGCCGCCCTTCGCGACCAGCCGCAGCACCTCGACCTCGCGCGCCGACAGCGGCTGCGGCTCCGGGTTGCGCACGCGGTTGACCAGCTTGCCGGCCACCGACGGCGCCAAGACCGTCTCGCCGCGCGAAGCCGCCCGGATCGCATTCGCCAGCTCCGTGCGCGACGCGTCCTTCAGCAGGTAGCCCGACGCTCCCGCCTCGACCGCGCGCAGGATGTCGGCGTCCGTTTCGTACGTCGTCAGGACGACGATCCGGCGGCCCGGCTGGTCGCGCAGGATGCGTTTCGTCGCACCGACACCGTCGAGGCCGGGCATCCGCAGGTCCATCAGCACGACGTCCGGCCGCGCGACGCGGTCGAGCGCGACGGCTTCGTCGCCCGAGCCGGCCTCGCCGACGACCGTCAGGTCGGGTTCGGCTTCGAGCATGCCCCGCAGGCCTTCGCGGACGACGGGGTGGTCGTCGACGAGCATGACGCGGATCAAGCCGGCACCTCCAGGGTGAGTTCGGTGCCGCTCGGGCCACTCCGGACGCTCAGTGTGCCACCCACCTGCTCGGCGCGGGACCGCATGCCGCGCAGGCCGAAACCTGTCACGCCGCCGGGGTCGAAGCCGGCGCCGTCGTCCCGGACGGACAGCCGGACGGCGTCGTCCACAACGGACAGCCGCACCGACACCGAGGACGCGGCCGCGTGCCGCCGGACGTTGTTCAGCGCTTCCTGCGCGCCCCGCAGCAGGACCACCTCGCCCGCCATGCCGATCGCCGGGAGCGCATCGTCCACTTCGTACCGGACGGCCACGCCCGTCTCGTCGGCGAGCCGGTCGGCTTGCCGGCGGACGGCGTCCACAAGAGACCCGGAGGCCAGGTCCGCCGGGGCCAGCGCGGCGACCATCGCGCGGGCTTCGGTGAGGTTGTCGCGGGCCGTGCGGGCGGCCAGCTCGGCGTGCCGCCGGGCGGCCGCCGGATCGGTGTCCACTTCGGACTCGATGGCCTGGGCGAGCGTGACGATGCTGGTGAAGCCCTGGGCGAGGGTGTCGTGGATCTCGCGCGCCAGCCGCTCGCGTTCGGCCGCCGTACCCGCCTCCCGGGAGAGCCGGGCGACCTCGGCCTGGCTCTCCTCCAGCTTCGCGATCAAGCCCGCGCGCCCTCGGCTCTCCTCGATGACGTGCAGGATGAACTTGCCGGACAGGACGCCGAACACGACGAGGATCGCGGTCATCGGCAGCAGGATGTGCAGCGCCGGGCCCCGCAGCCCGTCCGCGGCGATCGACGACACCGGGCTCAGCACGATCGCCGTCGAGGTGAGCACCGCGGCCGGGCGGAACTCGAGCGTCGAGAACAACAGCGGGCACACCATGAACAGGATGAAGCTGGACGTCGTGTTCGCGAACATCGCGACCGCGACGAGCGCGACGACGACCACCGCCAGGAGCCACCGCTGCTTCAGGTGGCCGTCGTCGCGCACCACCCGCCGTCCCCACAGCAGGTAGGTCAGCGCGAGCGCGGTCAGCGCCCCGACCGCGACGACCGTGCGCACCGGATCGGCTTCGTCCAGCACCACCAGCGTCGTCGTGGCCAGGTACGCGACGGCGAAGAGGATCTCCCAGAGCCAGTTGAACCGGTCCCAGGCGTCCTTCACCTCGCGTCGGTCCACCGGAACGTCAGCCGCGCCAGCACCGCGCCCGCCACGCACCAGATCCCCAGCACCAGCGCCACCCGCGGGAGTTCCCATGACCCGGCCATCTCCATCCTCACCGCGGCGTCCGGCAGGAACACCGACCGGAAACCCTGGCAGATCCACTTCAACGGGAAGAACGACGCGATGTCCACCATAACCTTCGGCAGGTTCGTGATCGGCGAGACGAAGACGCCGGAGATGAACTGCAGCACCAGGTACAGCATCTGGACGATCGCGACGGCGCCGTTCGTCGACTTGGCGAGCGAGCTGATCGCGATGCCGAGCAGCGTGCACGAGACGATGCCGAGCGCGAACACCCACAGCAGCGTCAGCCACTTCTCCGGGTCGGAGGGCAGCTCGAGGCCGAAGAGGAGCACGGCGACCGCGGACATCAGGATCGTCTGGGCGAGGCTGGACACCGCGACCAGCACCATCTTGCCGATGAAGTAGGACGCGGGCGGCATCGGCGTGCCGCGAAGGCGTTTGAGCGCCCCGGTTTCGCGGTCGCCGGAGACGCCGGTCGCGATGCTGTTGAACGACGTCGAGACGATGCCGGAGCCGATCATCCCGGCCGCCAGCAGCTGCCCGGACGTGACACCCGCGAGGGCGGTAGGACCGTCCAGGATGGACCCGAGCAGGATCATCAGCACCGCGGGCAGGGAGAAGGTGAAGACCACCTGTTCCTTGTGCCGGAAGAACTGCCGCAGCTCGGTGCCGCCGCGGGCGAGTCCCAGCGAGAGCGGGCCGGGGAGGGCGAGTGTGGTCATGCCTTGTCTCCGATCAGGTCCAGGTAGATGTCCTCCAGGCTCGGCCTCGTCACCGTCAGCCCGGCGAGCTCCCTACCCCCAGCAGAGAGCTCGGTGACGAGCTTGGTCGGGTACGCGGTGCGCTCGACGTGCTCGCCGCGTTCGTCGGTCCACCGGACGGTCGCCTCGGCGGCGGCCCGGCCCCCGAGGTTCTGCGGCGTGTCCTGCGCGACGATCTCCCCGCGCGCGATCACCGCGACGCGATCGGCGAGCGCCTCGGCCTCGTCGAGGTAGTGGGTGGTCAGCAGGATGGTGGTGCCCTCGGCGGCGAGGTCGCTGATCAGCTTCCAGAACTGGCGGCGGGCTTCGGGGTCGAAGCCGGTGGTCGGCTCGTCGAGGAAAAGCAGCTCGGGCCGGCCGATGATGCCGAGTGCGACGTCGACGCGGCGCCGTTGCCCACCCGAAAGCGACTTGACCCGCGCCTTGGCCTTTTCGGTGAGCCCGACCTTCTCGATGACCTCGTCGGGGTCACGCGGGTCGGGGTAGTACTTCGCGAAGTGCCGCACGGTCTCCGCGACGCTCAGCTCGGCGGCGTCGTTGGCGGTCTGCAGGACGATCCCGATCTTCGACCGCCACGCGCGGCCGGCCTTGCCGGGGTCCTCGCCGAGCACGGTGACCTCGCCGGCCGTCCGCTGCCGGTGGCCCTCGAGGATCTCGACGGTGGTGGTCTTGCCGGCGCCGTTCGGGCCGAGCAGGGAGAAGACCTCGCCCGGGGCGATGTCCAGGTCGAGCCCGGCCACCGCCAGGTGACCGGGGTACTGCTTGCGCAGGCCGCGCACGCTCACTGCTGTGGTCATGGCTCACAGCCTGGTCCCGCCGCGCCTTGATTGGGAGCAGCGGGCAGCTGAATCCCTCTGTCCACCGTTCGGTGGACACCAGTCGTCGTCCGGGCCGCTTGGTTCCACGGGAAACCACGAAAACGCTGTCACACAAGGGAAAAGCCGAAGATTCGATTCCGCATCACCGCCGCGCGGGTGAACGCGGCTATTGACAACTTGTCTAACATGACAGAATGTCTCACAAGTGGGTGACCGCCAGCGACGGTGTCCGCCTCTCCGTCACCATCGACGGCCGGGAAGACGGGCCCACGGTCGTGCTGGTGCACGGCTATCCCGACAACAGCACGATGTGGGGCGGGGTAGCCGCGTCGCTGACGGCGAAACACCGGGTCGTCACCTACGACGTCCGCGGGGCCGGACAGTCGGACAAGCCCCCGGGACGCGCGTCCTACCGGCTGGACCAGCTGGCCGACGACCTGCGCGCGGTCGTCGAGGCGGTGCAGCCGAGCGGGAAGGTGCACCTGGTCGCCCACGACTGGGGCTCGATCCAGACCTGGCACGCCGTCACCGGCGACGGCCTGCGCGGCCGGATCGCGTCCTACACGTCGATCTCGGGCCCGAGCCTCGACCACGCCGGTGCCTGGTTCCGCGCGCAGCTCACGCGCCCGACGCCGAAGCGGCTCAAGAACGCGCTGAGCCAGTTCCTGCACTCGTGGTACATCCTCGCGTTCCAGGTCCCGCTGATCCCGGACCTGTTGTGGCGCACCGGGTTGCTGGGCAAGCAGATCCAGCGCATGGAGCCCGACGCGGCGCCGCCGGACAAGTCCGACGGCCGGTACGGCCTGGAGCTGTACCGCGCCAACATGTTCACGCGGCTCTCGCGGCCCGCCCCGCGCCCCGCCGACGTCCCGGTGCAGGTACTCGCGCCGACCGGGGACGCCTACGTCACCACGCCGCTGCAGACCGAGGTCGCGCGCTGGGTGCCCGACCTGCGGATCCGCCGGGTCGTCGGGACGCACTGGGTCACCCGCGCCAAGCCGGACGTGGTCGCCCGGGCCGCCGCGGAGCTGATCGAGTACGCCGAAACCGGCACCGAGAGCGGCGCTCTGCGCCAGGCGCGCGTGGGTACCGGCCGGTTCGCGCACAAGCTGGTCGTCGTCACCGGGGCCGGCAGCGGCATCGGCCGGGCCACCGCGCTCGCCTTCGCGGCGGAAGGCGCGGACGTCATCATCACGGACATCGATTCGGCGGCCGCTGCCGAAACCCTGAAGCTGCTCGAAGACCACGGCGTCGCCGAGTACACAGTGGACTCTTCGGACGGCGACGCCGTGCACCGCTTCGCGCGCGATGTGCGCGAGAACCACGGCGTCCCGGACATCGTCGTCAACAACGCGGGCATCGGGATGTCCGGCCCGTTCCTCGACACGTCCGTCGACGACTGGGAACGCGTCATCGACGTCAACCTCTGGGGCGTGATCCACGGCTGCCGCGCCTTCGCGCCGATGCTCGTCGAACGCGCCGAAGGCGGCCAGATCGTCAACCTCGCCTCCGCCGCGGCCTACCTGCCTTCGAAGATCCTGACCGCGTACGCGACGACGAAGTCCGCCGTGCTGACGTTGAGCGTGTGCCTGCGCGCCGAGCTGGCCGAGCATCACATCGGCGTCACGGCGGTGTGCCCGGGCATCGTCAAGACGAACATCACGAACACGACGACGTTCGTCGGGGTGTCCGAAGAGGAGCAGCGACGGCGGCGGAAGGAGAGCTCGAAGCTGTATGCCCGGCGCGGGTTCGGGCCCGAGGGGGTCGCCCGCGACATCCTGCGTGCCGTGGAGAAGGACACCGCGATCGCACCGTCCACTCCGGAGGCGAAGGCCGCACTGGTCCTTTCGCGACTGACGCCGGGGCTGCTGCGGGCGGCGGCGAAGCTGGACCTGACGCCGTGAGCCGGCCGCGGCGGATGTCGCCGCAGGCCCGCCGCGACGACCTGATCCGGGCCGCGCTCGACCTGTTCGGCTCGCGGGCGCCGGAACTGGTCACCGTGGACGACATCGTCGGGCGGGCCGAGGTGTCGCGGCCGCTGTTCTACCGGTACTTCTCCAGCCTGCGCGAGCTGCAGGTGGAGGCGCTGCGCACGGTCACCGACGGCCTCATCGACGGCCTGGCCGGCCTCGAGGAGGGCCCGCCCGAGACCCGGCTGCGTGCCGCCGTCCGCGGCCTGATCGACGTCGCCGACCACTACCGGGCGGGTTACATCGCGTTGCTGCGCAGCGGCTCGGTGATCGCGACCTCGGAAACGGACGCGGCGATCGACGAGGTCCGCAACCGCGCGGTGGCCCTGATCCTGGACGCGCTCGGCGTCGAAGACCCGTCACCGCTGCTCTCGCTGACCCTGCGCTGCTGGACGGCGGTGGTCGAAGGCGCCCTGCTGAGCTGGCTCCAGGAGCGGACGGTCCCGCGCGAGCACCTGGACACGTGGCTGGTCGACCAGCTCACGGCCATGCTCGACGCCACCGCCAAGCACGACAAAGCCGGCACCTTCCGGTGAAAGTGCCGGCCTCGTCCGAGCGTCAGTGCTTGGTGACCAGTTCCCAGCCCTCGACGTCCTCGGGGCTGCGGGGCGCCGGGCCGACGTACTTGGCCGACGGCCGCACCAGGCGTCCGGTGCGCTTCTGCTCGAGGATGTGCGCGGCCCAGCCGGCGGTGCGCGCCGAGCTGAACATCGCGGGCATCATGTGCGGCGGGACCTGGGCGAAGTCCAGGATGACGGCGGCCCAGAACTCGACGTTCGTCTCGATCGGGTGGTCCGGACGCCGCTCGCGCAGCTCCGTGAGCGCCGCCTGCTCCAGCGCGGCGGCCGCCTCGTAGCGGCTCGCGCCCAGCTCCTGGCAGGTGCGGCGCAGCACGCGCGCCCGCGGGTCCTCGGCCCGGTAGACGCGGTGGCCGAAGCCCATCAGGCGTTCCTTGCGGTCGAGGATGCCCTTGACCAGGCCCGCCGGGTCGCCGGTGCGCTCGACCTCTTCGATCATCGGCAGCACGCGCGCCGGCGCACCGCCGTGCAGCGGGCCCGACATCGCGCCGATGGCGCCGGACATGGCCGCCGCCACGTCCGCGCCGGTGGAGGCGATGACGCGGGCGGTGAAGGTCGACGCGTTGAGGCCGTGCTCGGCGGCCGACACCCAGTAGGCGTCCAGCGCCTTGACGTGCGCGGGGTCGGGCTCGCCGCGCCAGCGGACGAGGAACCGCTCGGTGATCGAGTGGGCCTCGTCGACGCGGGTCTGCGGCACGGCGGGCTGGCCGATGCCGCGCGCCGACTGCGCGACGTAGGACAGGGCCATCACCGAAGCGCGGGCCAGCTGCTCGCGGGCCTCCTCGTCGGTGATGTCGAGCAGCGGGCGGTAGCCCCAGATCGGCGCGAGCATGGCCAGCGCGGCCTGGACGTCCACCCGGACGTCGCCGGTGTGCACCGGCAGCGGGAACGGCTCGGCGGGCGGCAGGCCGTGGCCGAACCGGCCGTCCACGAGGAGACCCCATACGTCACCGAAGGTCACCTTGCCGGCGAGGTCCTCGATGTCGACGCCGCGGTAGCGCAGCGCACCGCCGTCCCGGTCGGGTTCGGCGATCTCGGTGTGGAAGGCGACGACGCCCTCCAGGCCCGGTCGGAAGCCGTCGTCGGGTTGGCCGGACGGCTGTGGCTTGCTGATCGTGGAGGTAGTCACTGTTTCGCGGAACCTTTCGGTGCGCTTTTTTCCCCGTCTTGGTGGTGGTGCTCGCGCGGACGGAATAGCGCACGGAAAGCGCGCACCATCGCACGGATGGATAGACCTTGCTCCCTCGATCGCCGGGGGGCAATCGAAAGAAGCGGTGGTTTCGGTCACGATTACGAGAACGATTCAGTCACCGAAGCCGTCCAGCAGGAGAATTTTCGCCACGCACTGTGACGAAGCCCAGGTTAAAGGTATGTTTCCGAACCAGGCGGAGCCGTGGTCCGGGTGATAGACCTAGCGGATGCACCTCAGCCCGCAGGAGCGCGACAAGCTGCTCGTCCACGTGGCGGCCGACGTCGCGCGGAAGCGGCTGGACCGCGGCGTCCGGCTGAACTACCCGGAGGCGGTCGCGCTGATCACCGACCACGTCCTCGAAGGCGCCCGCGACGGGCGCACGGTCAGCGAGCTCGTGGCCAGCGGCCGGACCGTGCTCACCCGGGCGCAGGTGCTCGACGGCGTGCCCGAAATGGTGGACTCGGTGCAGGTGGAGGCCACGTTCCCGGACGGCACGAAGCTCGTCACCGTGCATGACCCGATCGTGTGAAGGAGGGCCGATGCACCCCGGTGAGATCATCCCCGGCGACGAGCCGGTCGAGCTGAACCCCGGCCGCCGGCGGGTCCGGCTGCTGGTCCGCAACCTCGGCGACCGGCCGGTGCAGGTCGGCTCGCACTACCACTTCGCCGCGGTGAACCCCGGCCTCGAATTCGACCGCGATCTCGCCCGCGGCCACCGGCTCGACGTCCCGGCCGGCACGTCGGTGCGCTTCGAACCCGGCGTCGAACGGGAAGTCGATCTTGTTCCGCTCGCCGGCGCCCGGCGCGTGCCGGGCTTGCGGTCCGAATTCTCGGGAGAGTTCTGAATGCCGCAGATCGACCGCGAGCGCTACGCCGAGCTGTTCGGCCCGACGACCGGCGACCGGATCCGGCTCGCCGACACCGACCTGCTGATCGAGGTCACCGAGGACCGCTCGATGGGGCCCGGCGGCTCCGGCGACGAGGTGCTCTTCGGCGGCGGCAAGGTCATCCGCGAGTCGATGGGCCAGGGGATGGCGACCCGCGCGGAGGGCGCGCCCGACCTGGTCATCACCGGCGCGGTGATCCTCGACCACTGGGGCGTCGTCAAGGCCGACGTCGGCGTCCGCGACGGCCGGATCGTCGGCATCGGCAAGGCGGGCAACCCGGACACGATGGACGGCGTCGACCCGGCACTGGTCATCGGCCCGTCGACGGAGGTGCTGGCCGGCAACGGCAAGATCCTCACCGCCGGTGGCATCGACTGCCACGTCCACTTCATCTGCCCGCAGCTCGTCGACACGGCGCTGGCGTCCGGGCTGACCACCCTGGTCGGCGGCGGCACCGGTCCGTCCGAAGGGACCAAGGCGACCACCGTCACGCCCGGCGCGTGGAACCTCGGCCGGATGCTGTCCGCCATGGACGGTTACCCGGTCAACGTCCTCTTGCTGGGCAAGGGCAACACCGTTCGGCACGAGGCGCTGCGCGAGCAGCTGGCGGCCGGGGCGGGCGGCTTCAAGCTCCACGAGGACTGGGGCACGACGCCGGCGGCGATCGACGCATGTCTCACCGTGGCGGACGAAGCCGGTGTCCAGGTCGCGATCCACACCGACACCCTGAACGAAGCCGGCTTCCTGGAGTCCACTGTGGACGCCATTGGCGGCCGCTCGATCAACGCCTACCACACCGAAGGCGCCGGCGGCGGGCACGCGCCGGACATCATCCAGGTCGTCTCGCTGCCGAACGTGCTGCCGTCGTCGACCAACCCGACCCGGCCGCACACGGCCAACACGCTCGACGAGCACCTCGACATGCTGGTCGTCTGCCACCACCTCAACCCGTCGGTGCCGGAGGACCTCGCGTTCGCCGAGAGCCGGATCCGGCCGTCGACGATCGCCGCCGAAGACGTGCTGCACGACATGGGCGCGATTTCGATGATGAGCTCGGACTCCCAAGCCATGGGCCGGATCGGCGAGGTGATCATCCGGACGTGGCAGACCGCGCACGTGATGAAACGCCGTCGCGGCGCGCTGCCCGGCGACGGCGCGGCCGACAACCTGCGGGCCCGGCGCTACGTCGCCAAGTACACGATCAACCCGGCCATCGCGCACGGGATGGAAACCGAGATCGGCTCGGTCGAGGTCGGCAAGCTCGCGGATCTGGTGTTGTGGGAGCCGAAGTTCTTCGGCGTCCGGCCGCACGTGGTCCTGAAGGGCGGGTTCCCGGCGTGGGCGGCGATGGGCGACGCGAACGCGTCCATCCCGACGCCGCAGCCGGTCCTGGCGCGCCCGATGTTCGGCGCGTCGATCGGGGCGGCACTGAGCCTGCACTTCGTGGCACCGTCCGCTTTGGACAGCGGGCTGCGCGAGACCTTCGGCATCACGCGGCCGCTGGTCGCCGTGTCGAACATGCGGGCGCGGACCAAGGCGGACATGGTGCTCAACGACGCCACGCCGGACGTCCGCGTCGAGCCCGACAGCTTCGCCGTGCACGTCGACGGCGAGCTGATCGAGCCGCGGCCGGTGACGGAACTGCCGATGGCCCAACGGTACTTCCTCTTCTGATGGACCTCTCGGCGCTGATCCTCGCGGACTCCCGCTTCCCCGGCGGTGGGCACGTCCACAGCGGCGGGCTGGAGGAGGTCGTCGCCCGCCGGCTGGTGACGTCCGTGCGCGATCTGCCGGGGTTCCTGTCCGGGCGGTTGCGGACGGCGGGGTTCCTCGCCGCGGTCTTCGCCGCGGCTTCTTGCCATGCCGCGGCCCGTGGTGTCCTTTCGGGACACTGGTCCCTTTTGGACGCCGAGCTGGACGCGCGGACGCCGTCGCTCGCGCAGCGCGAAGCGTCGCGCGCCCAGGGGCGCGGGACCGCGCGGGCCGGCCGGATCGCGTGGCCGTCTCCGGTTCTCGACGCGTTGCTGGCCGAGACCCCGCGTCCGCACCACCCGATCGTTCTGGGTGCGTTGACCGGCGTCGCCGGTGGCTCGCCGTACGACGCCGCGATGGCCGCCGCTTACCTGTCCGTGAGCGGACCGGCCAGTGCGGCCGTGCGGCTGCTGGGGCTGGATCCCTTTGCCGTCAACGCCGTCGTGGCCCGGCTCGACCTTGCTTCGGTTTGTGCGGAGGCGGCCGCCGTGGCGGGGGACGACCCGGCGTCGCTGCCGTCGCCGGGGTCGCCCGCGTTGGATCTGTTCGCCGAGGCGCACGCCCGGCACCACCAGGAAGAGGTGCGTCTCTTTGCCAGCTGAAGGCCACGGTCACGGTCACTTCCACGAGGTCAACTTCGACCCGACGGCCGCCGAGCCCGACCACTACGACGCGGCACCGACCGCCGGGCGCGCGTACCGGATCGGCATCGGCGGCCCGGTCGGCTCCGGCAAGACGGCGCTGACCGCCGCCTTGTGCCGCGCGCTGGGCGACGAGATCAACCTCGCCGTCGTCACGAACGACATCTACACGACCGAGGACGCGGACTTCCTGCGCCGGGCCGGGGTGCTGGACCCGGCCCGGATCGAAGCGGTCCAAACGGGAGCGTGCCCGCACACGGCGATCCGCGACGACATCACCGCGAACCTGGACGCGGTCGAGCGCCTGGAGGAGAAGTTCCCCGGCCTGGACCTGGTGATCATCGAGAGCGGCGGCGACAACCTGACGGCGGTGTTCAGCCGTGGGCTGGCCGACAGCCAGATCTTCGTGGTGGACGTCGCGGGCGGCGACAAGGTGCCGCGCAAGGGCGGCCCCGGCGTCACGACGGCGGACCTGCTGGTGATCAACAAGATCGACATCGCGCACCTGGTGGGCGCGGACATGGCCGTGATGACGTCGGACGCGCACCGGATGCGGGGTTCGCTGCCGGTCGTCACGCAGTCCCTTGTGGACACCCCGGACGCGCCGGCGGTGGCCGACTGGGTGCGTTCCCTGCTGTGAAGGCCCACGCCCGCCTGACGGCGTGCTTCGACGGAACCCGCACGGTGCTGCGCGAGCTGCGGTCGATGGCACCGTTGACGTTGTTCCCCCGCCGCGGCCGTGGCCCGGCCGCGGTGGTCCACCTGGTCAACTCGGCGACTTCGCCCCTGGGCGGGGACGATCTGCTGCTCACGGTCCGGGTCGAGCCGGGGGCGTCGCTGCGGTTGTCCGGGGTGGCGGCCACCTTGGCCTTGCCCGGGCTCCACGGCGAGTCATCTATGTCCACAGTGGACGTGGTGGTCGCCGAGGGCGGCTCGCTGGAGTACCTGCCGGAGCCGACGGTGATCACGTCGAAGGCTCGGCATGCGGCGGTGTTCCGCGCTTCGCTGGCCGCGGACGCGTACCTGCACACGCGCGAGGTGCTGGTCCTGGGGCGGGCGGGGGAGCGTCCGGGCTCGCTGACGACCTCGTTGGACGTGACGCGGGATTCCGTGCCGGTGCTCCGCCAGACGCTGTCGATCGGTTCTGGTCTGGACGGGAGCCTGGCGGTGCTGGCGGGCCGCCGGGTGCTGGCGTCGGACCTGGTGGTCGGCGGGCCGGAGCTGCCGGCGGCCTCGGGTGAGTGGTGGTCGCGCAGCCCGCTCGCCGCCGGTGGCTCGCTGGTGACTTCGCTGGCTCCCGATGCCGTGGCGGCGATGAAGGGGCTGGCCGAGGCTGGGGCCGCGGCGTTCTGAGCAGCCCCCGTTTTCCACGCTACCGGGAGGGGCCGACAGTTTCGGGCGGGTCGCACCGCTCGCCGGGGACGGACCCCCTGCGTCCGTCCCCGGCGAGCGGAACTCTCAGAACTTCGTGCCCAGCCAGTTCATTGCCACCGGGCCGCCGGCCGACACCCCGCCGATGTGTTCCAGCAGCGGGAACTCCTGCCACGTGACGGCGGCGCCCGCCGACTGCCACCGATCCCGCAAGGCCGTCCCCACCCCGAACGGGATCAGCTCGTCCAAAGTCGCGTGGTACAGGAACACCGGCGCCTTGGGAGCCGTCGTGCCCAGGTAGTTCTCGCCGAGGCGGGCCTGCCAGCGCGGGTCGTGGATCGGGTCCGGCACCGTCACGAAGTCCGTCAGGTGCGCGAACGGCGCCGCCGCGCCCAGCTCGACCGTGCACGCCTGGGACACCCTCGCCACCGCCTCGCGGCCGCGGTCGTTCAGGATCGACGTGAACGGCACGTCCGGGTACGCCGCCGCGAAACCCGTTGCCGCGCCCAGCACCAGGCCGAACGCCGCGCCGCCGTCGTTCGCGGCGAACACCGCGTTCAGGTCCGCCGGGACCCCGCCCGCCGCGACACCGACGACGTTCAGCGAAGGCGCGTAGGACCCCTGAAGCTCCGCCGCCCACGCCGCCGCCTGGCCGCCCTGCGAGTAGCCGAACACGCCCACCGGACCGGACGGCGACAATCCCGCCCCGGGAACCAGAGCGGCCGCGCGCGCCGCGTCCAGCACCGCCCGGCCCTCCGACCGGCCCACCGCGTACGTGTGCGGCCCCGGCGTGCCGAGTCCCTCGTAGTCCGTCACGACCACCGCCCAGCCCTGCGACAACGCCTGGGCCAGCAACGCGCTTTCGTTCTCGACGCCGTGCGCCAGCAGGTTCGACGGCGCGCACTGGTCGCCGAGCCCGTGCGTCCCCACCGCGTACGTGATCAGCGGGCGCGGGCCGCCGCGCAGCCACGGCGTCGGCGGCACCAGCAGCGTCCCGGAGACCGCGTTCGGCGCGCCGGTCGCCGACGTCGAGCGGTACAGCAGGTGCCACGCGCGGACCGGTGCGGGGAACGGGCCGACGAACACCGTCGTCGCCCGCGCGGACAGCAGGACACCGGGATCCGCGTGCGCGGCGGGCGTGCACACCGCGAAAAGCAGCGTGACGGCGACCAGTAACCGACGAAGCATCGTTGCCTCCGGCCTTGTGGTAATTCAGATTTTCACAAAGTAGCCAGCCCGGTAGGATCTGGCAATCCCTCAGAAGGAGGAGACAACCGGTGGCTCGCACGTACGGCGGTGTCGCACCCGAACAACGCCGCGCCGATCGCCGCGAGCGGCTGCTCACGGCCGGTCTCGAGCTGTTCACCTCCGCCGGCTTCCGGCACACGAAGATCACCGAGGTGTGCGGCCGCGCCGGCGTTTCGACGCGGAACTTCTACGAGGAGTTCACCGGCAAGGAGGACGTGCTGCGCACCCTCCACGACCGGATCAACAGCCTCGCCCTCGACCACGTCACCGCGGCGCTCGACAAGGTCGCCGACGCCGACGCGATGACCCGCATCGCGACGCTGCTGGACGTCTTCATCGACACGGTCACCGTCGACCCGCGGCTGCCGCGCCTCAACTACGTCGAAGCCGTCGGCGTCAGCGCGGAGCTCGAGGAACAACACCAGGTGTGGGTCGACCGCTGGGCGACGTTCATCGAGACGGAGGCGCGGCGCGCGGCCGAACACGGCGTCGCCCCGGACCGCGACTACCGGCTGACGGCGATCGCACTGGTCGGCGCGGCCACCGGCCTGCTGCGCGAGTGGCAGGCGCACGAGCCGCCGCTGCCGGTGGAGGACGTCGGCGCGGAACTGCGCGCGCTGATGCTGGCCGCCATCATGCGGCCGGAAAAGATCTTGGAAATCCCGGGCAACCCCGGCGGCGCCCCGAACGTGAAGAAGTCGAGCCGGGAGGGGGACCCGGGGGGAGGCCGGCTCACGTGAGGGCCCTTTCCCGGCCGCGGACGCCGGGAAAGGGCCCGCACGGACCTTACGGCGTTCGCGCGGCCGGCAGGCCCAGGTCGACCGGGCCGGCCGTCCGGCACATGTCGTGGCAGCTGTTGTCCAGCGTGCAGCACAGCGAGCAGATCGGGCCGTCCTGCTTCGCGCAGTCGGCGACGTCCGGCAGCTCGTACGGGTCGCCGCAGGCCGAGCAGATGTGCGTCGCGCGCGGATCGGCTCCCGTGGTCATGACCGTGTTCTCCCGCGACAGGTAGTACTTCCCCTTCGTGGCGACGGCCAGCGTCGGCACCAGGACGATCGCGATAACCAGCGCGAGCAGCGGGCTGAACGCGGCGAGGAACTGCCCGAAGGCACCGAAATACGCCACGATCGACACCGCCGACGCGACGACCATCGAGCCGAACCCGACCGGGTTGATCTTGTGCAGGTAGGCCCGCTTGAACTCGATGTAGCGCGGCGAGAGCCCGAGCGGTTTGGCGATCACCAGGTCGGCGCAGACGGCGCCGATCCACGCGATGGCGACGTTCGAGTAGAAGCCCAGGATCTTGTTGAGGAACCCGAACGCGCCGAACTCCATCAGCGCCAGCGCGATCCCGCAGTTGACCAGCACGTACCAGACGCGTCCCGGGTGCTTGTGCAGCACGCGGGAGAAGAAGTTCGCGAACGACAGCGAGCCCGAGTACGCGTTCGTCGTGTTGATCTTGATCTGCGAGACGACGACGAACAGCGCGGCGAACGTCAGCGCCACCGGGCCCAGCGCCGGTTTCACCGCTTCGAGGTACGGCGCGATCGGCTCCAGCGCGTGCGTCTTCCCGACGACGCCGAGCGCGAGGAACGCCAGCAGCGCGCCGCCGACCTGCTTCGCGGCGCCGAGGATTACCCAGCCGGGGCCGGCGGCGAGCACCGCGGCCCACCACGCCCGCTTGTTCTCCGCCGTCTTTTCGGGCATGAACCGCAGGTAGTCGGCCTGCTCGCCGATCTGCCCGATCAGGGAGAGGGCGACGCCCATCCCGAAGCCGAACCCGATCGCGGAGAACCCGGCGCCGGCGCCCTCGGTACCCCCGAAGTGGGTGAACTCGGCGAACTTGCCCGGCTCCCGGACCAGCACGACGACGAACGGCAGCACCAGCCCGGCGATCCACAGCGGCTGCGTCCAGGTCTGCATCTTCGCGACCGCGCCCATGCCGTAGAGGGCGAAGGGCAGCACGATGAGCGTCGCGAGCAGGTAGCCGATCGGCAGCGGGATGCCGAGGGCGAGCTCGAACGCCTGGCCCATGATCGAGCCTTCGAGGGAGAAGAAGATGACGGTGAAGCTCGCGTAGACGAGCGACGTCAGCGTCGACCCGAAGTAGCCGAAGCCGGCTCCGCGGGTCAGCAGGTCCATGTCCACTCCGGACTTGGCGCAGGCGGCCGCGATGGGCACGCCGGTCACGAAGATGACGACGGCCGCGGCGAGGATCGCCAGGACGCCGGAGGTGAAGCCGTAGGAGAGGACGATGCTGGCGCCGATCGCGAAGTCGGCGAGGTAGGCGATGCCGCCCAGCGCCGTCGTCGCGACCACGAACGGGGACCACTTCCGAAACGAATGGGCGGCGAAGCGCAGTGAGTAGTCTTCGCGGTTTTCGTTGGCCGCGAGCGGGGCGTACCGGCGCTTCGCGGTTTCTTCGGCGTTCGACAGGGTCTCGGTCATGCCTGCCTCCGGGGTGGTGGGGAACGGGCCGAAGGTAGGTGTGTCCTGTATCGATCCTGGTCCAGCGGGTAACGCGGGGGTTACGGCTTGTTGTCCAGCGGTTACGCCGCGGTGGTGGCGGGTGTCACCGTTCAGTGGGTTCCGCCGCAGCTCGCCAGGCCCTAACGTGCCTAGAGCCGAAGTCGACTGATGCCCCGACCGGGCGTGGAGGTTTGGCGATGATGCCGGAGATCGAAGACGCCGTGGTTCGCTTGCCCGGGATGCGGGTGGCGTACGACGGTGCCGCGTTCGACGAATCCGCGCTGGCGGCCACCTGGACCGACCAGCTGCAGGGCTGGCTGAACCAGGCTGTCGCGGCCGGAATCGCCGAACCGAACGCGATGGTGCTGGCGACGGCGGACGCCGAAGGCAGGCCATCGTCCCGCACGGTGTTGTGCAAGGGCCTTGATGACCGCGGCGTGGTGTTCTACACGAACTACACATCGGCGAAGAGCCACGACCTGACGGCGACGCGCTACGCGTCGGTGACGTTCCCGTGGTACGCGCTGCACCGCCAGGTCCACGTACGCGGCGAGGTCGAGAAGGTCGGCGTCAAGGAGACGGCGGAATACTGGGCCCAGCGCCCCCGCGGCTCCCAGCTGGGGGCGTGGGCCTCGCCGCAGTCCCGGGTAGTCGACGGGCGACGGGCGTTGGACAACGCACTGAGCGGCATCGAGCGGCGGTTCGCGGACGTGGAGCAGATCCCGGCCCCGCCACACTGGGGCGGCTGGCGGATCCGGCCGGATATGGTCGAGTTCTGGCAGGGGCGCGAGGACCGGATGCACGACCGGCTGCGGTACGTCCGGAACGACGACGGGTGGAACATCGAGCGCGTCGCTCCCTGAGTTCGGGTGCCAGCCGCGGCCGTGAGGTGGTTCTCCGCCTCACGGCCGCGGCTTTGGTTTTGGCGGGCCGGGACTGGTTGTCCACAGGTGATCCGTGATGTGGATGAACGCCGGGCTCAGCGGGGTTTTCCCGGCTTTCTGTCCGGTGGTGCCGATAGGCTGAAAGCGGGGGCTCCCCCAGGGAGGTCGGGCTCTGCGCGGCGGGGCGGCTCGGCGGGGCTGTTCGGCGGGAGCCGGTCGGCGGGGCTGCTCGGCGGGAGCCGGTCGACGAGACCGCTTGGCCGGCCTGCGCGGCGGGGCAGCACGGCGGGGCCGGTCGACGGGCGCCGGTCAATGGGACCGCTTGGCCGACCTGCGCGGCAGGGCGGCTCGGCGGGAGCCGGTCGACGGGACCGCTTGGCCGGCCCGTGTGTACCGGGAACAGCGCGACAGAAACGGCGTGCCCCGTCAGCCGCCGGGTCGGGACTCGTGCCTCGGAACCGCGTGCCCAGGGAAACGCTTGCCGGGGACCCCTCGGGAATCCCGCGGGCGTCGGGAACCGCTCACCAGGGACCGCGCGCCCCAAAACCGCGCGACGGAAATCACGCGACCCCAGGTAGTTAGCCGAGCTAAACTAATCCGTTGTGACCTCTGAGCCCGAGACCCTGCCGCCCCGGTCGGGCCGCGTGCGCAGCCTCTTCAGCCGGATCATCGTCGACACCCGGCCGCTCAAGATCCCCGCCTTCCGGCGGCTTTGGCTGTCCACTGTGGTCACCGCCGTCGGCACCCAGCTGACCGCCGTCGCCGTGCCCAAGCAGGTCTTCGACCTCACCGGGTCCTCCGCCTACGTCGGGCTCACCGGGCTCGTCGCCCTTGTCCCGCTGCTGGTCTTCGGGCTCTGGGGCGGGGCCGTCGCCGATGCCGTCGACCGGCGGAAGCTGCTCGTCGTCACCAACGTCCTCGTCGCGATCACCTCCGCGCTGCTGTGGCTGCAGGCCTTCCTGAACTTCGGCTCCGTCTGGCTCGTCCTCGGGCTGCTCGCCGTCAACCAGGCGCTCTTCGCGATCAACATGCCCACGCGCGGCGCCGTCGTCGCGCGGCTCGTGCCGGACGAGCTGCTGCCCTCCGCCAACGCCCTCAGCTCGACGATGTCCACCTTCGGCGCCGTCTTCGGGCCGCTGCTCGCCGGTGCGCTCATCCCCGTCCTCGGCCTCTCGACCCTCTACCTGATCGACGTCCTCGCCCTCACCGTCACGCTCGTCGCCGTCTGGCGGCTGCCCGCCATCCCGCCGCTCAACGGCCCGTCGCGCCGCGCCGGGGTCAGCGACGTCATCGACGGCTTCAAGTACCTCGCCACCAAGAAGGTGCTGCTGGCCTCGTTCGTCGCCGACATCATCGCGATGGTCTTCGGCATGCCGCGCGCGCTGATCCCGGAGATGGCCGAACGCACCTTCGGCGACCCGCCCGGCGGCGGCCCCGCGCTCGGCTGGCTCTACGCCGCCCTGCCCGCCGGCGCGATGCTGATCGGTCTCTTCTCCGGCTGGCTGACGCGCATCCAGCGCCAGGGCGTCGCGGTCGTCGTGGCGATCTGCGCGTGGGGTGCCGCGGTGGCCGCCTTCGGGCTCGCGCACTCGCTGTGGCTCGCCGTGGTCTTCATGGCCGCGGCCGGCGCGGCCGACATGGTCAGCGCCGTCTACCGGATGGCGATCCTGCAGGTCGCGACCACCGACGAGATGCGCGGCCGGCTCCAGGGCGTCTTCACGGTCGTGGTCGCCGGCGGTCCGCGGATCGCCGACCTCGTGCACGGCTGGGGCGCGGCCGCGTTCGGCACCGCGGCCGCCGCGTCCGTCGGCGGTGTGCTCGTGATCGTGTCCGTGTGCGCGTCGATGTTCCTGCTCCCGGCGTTCTGGCGGTACCGGGCGCCGACCGCGTAGGCCGTGGAATCGAATCTGTGGAGCGAAGCTCCTCCGTTGAGGGCGGCGGTGGGGGCATCGGCGGAGTACCGTGCCCGATATGCGCACTCTCGCCGTCGCCCTGGTCGCTTTCGCCGCGTTGACCGCCTGCTCTTCGGGCGACGAGCCGTCGAAGGCGCCGTCGTCCTCGAAGCCGAGCGAAGCGCCGAAGCCGAGCGCGAACGCGGCTTCGCTGGACCCGTGCAAGCTGCTGCCCGCCGCCGCCGTGTCGAAGGCGCTGTTCCTGGACAACCTCCAGGCCGTCGCCGGCCCGGTGCAGGACAACGCGGCCAACGGCGGCAAGGCCCGCAGCTGCGAGTACCAGCTGAACGGCAAGGCCGCGGGCGCGCTCGCGGTGACCCGCTACGAGGGCCGCCAGGCGAAGCCGGCCGACATGGTCGCGTCCATCAAGAAGGCGAAGGCCGGCGCTCAGGACGTCGCCGGCTTCCCGGACGGCGCCGTGTACTACGTCGACGAGCAGAAGACGGCGACGCTCGCCTCGGCCGAGCTGGTGTCGGGCACGCCCGTGCTGATCAACTACACCGGCCCGGCCAAGATGACGCCGGAGCAGATGGCCCCGCTGGTCAAGACGGCTCTCGACGCCAGCTGACCGTCAGCGCCGCAGCGCGGCCAGTTCGACCGGGCTGTGCGCGGAGAACACCCGCACCTCGTCCTGGTGGTCCCGCGCCAGCTCGTGCAGCCGCGCCAGGTTCTCCAGCCGCGGCCCGCGCAGCGTCTGGACGATGTTCTGGAACGCCGTCAGGCCCGGCGGGCAGTGCGGCGCCACCGGGTCCAGCTGGCCGTGGAAGAAGTACGCGTCGCCGGCGTGCAGGAGCCAGCCGTCGCCGGTGTCGACCGCGACGCCCGTGTGGCCGCGCGTGTGGCCGGTCAGCGGGACCAGCAGGATCTCCTCCGGCAGGCCCTTCAGCGACCGGACGGCCTCGAAGTCGAACCACGGCTCGCCCAGCTCGTCGTACGTGCTCCACAGCGGCCGGTGTGCGAACTGCGCCGCGCGGTACCGGTTCTTCTCCGCCGCGTTCGCCGGCGACGTCGCCGCCCGGTGCTCCTCCGCGCGGACGTGCACGACGGCGTTCGGGAAGTCCGCCAGCCCGCCCGCGTGGTCGACGTCGAGGTGCGTCATCACGATGTGTCGGACGTCGGCCGGGTCCAGGCCGAGTGCCTTGATCTGCGCGACGGCCGTCTCGGCGGCCGCCGGCTTGGCGCCGACCATCACCAGGAACGGCCGGCCGAGCCACTCGTCCGGCCGGGCCACGCCCTGCGTGCCGAACCCGGTGTCGACCAGCACCAGGCCGTCGCCGGTCTCGATCAGCAGGCAGTGCGCCACCAGTTCCGCCCGCCGCAGCAGGCCGGGTTCGCCGTCGAGCAGCTTGCCGCCCGCCGGGCGCATCGATCCGCAGTTCAGGTGGTGCACCTTCATACCCTGCTCCTGGAGCTCAGCCGGACGAACTCGGTCTCGTCGTGCGCGGCGAAGACGGTCACCTCGTCGCCGTGCTCCTGAACAAGCTGGCGCAGGCGGCGGTGATTGTCCAGCCTGGCGCGCTTGACCGTCTCCATGTGGCCCTCGAACCACTTCAGGCCCGGCGGGCAGTGCGGGGCGGCCGCGACCTGGCCGTGGAAGAAGTACGAGTCGCCGGCGTTGAGCAGCCAGCCGGCCCCGGTGTCGACGGCGACCCCGGCGTGCCCGCGCGTGTGCCCGGACAGTGGAACCAGCAGGATCTCCGGCGGCAGGCCGTCGAGCTGCCGGACGGCATCGAAGCCGAACCACGGTTCGCCGGTGTCCGCATAGGACGTCCACTGTGGACCGTGTGCGAACTGGATCCGCCGGTAGCGGCCGCGTTCGGCGGCGTCGCGCGGTTCGGTGAACGCCCGCAGCTCTTCGGCGTAGACGTGCACCCGCGCCCACGGGAAGTCGATCAGCCCGCCGGCGTGGTCGAGGTCGAGGTGGGTCAGCACGATGTCGCGGACGTCCGCCGGGTCGAACCCGAGCGCGCGGATCTGCGCGATCGCCGTCTGCGCCGGGTCGGCGACCGGGTTGGACTGGCGGACGAAACCCGCGCCCAGCCAGGCGTTCCGGTCGACGGCGGCCGGCGTGCCCATGCCCGTCTCGACGAGCACGAGGCCGGTGTCCGTCTCCAGCAGCAGGCAGTGGCAGACCATGGTGGCACGCCGGAACACGCCCGGCCGCCCGTCGACCAGCCTGCCGCCGAGTGGTCGCATGGTGCCGCAGTTCAGGTGGTGGACGCGCATCAGGAGAGCTCCCGGTCGAGGGTGGCGTGCAGGTGGGTGGCGACGGCGCGCAGCGGCGCGAGGTCGCGGCGGGTGCGGGCCAGCAGCAGCCCGCCTTCGATCGCGGCGAGCACGACGGTGGCCAGCTCGTCCGCGCGCTCGGCGGAAAGCTGTTGCCGTGCAAGGTATTCCCGCAGAATTTCGTGCCACGAGGAGTACCCGTGCACACAGGCCTCGCGGATCGGCTCGCTCTCCGCGGCGGCGTCCAGCGCGACTGTCGCGAGTGGACATCCGCGCTGGAAGTCGGACTCGGTGAGGAAGGCGGCCAGAGCCTCGACGGCCCGGTCGATCGCGGCCGGCGCGTCGGGCGCGTCCTTCAGGACCGCTTCGAGCAGCGCGCCCGTGCGCTCGCCCGACAGTCGGACGGCTTCGGCGGCGAGCTGTTCCTTGCCGCCGGGGAAGTGGAAGTACAACGAGCCCTTCGGTGCGCCGCCTGCAGTCGTCAGCTGGGTGAGGCCGGTGGCGTGGTAGCCCTGGGTGTGGAACAGGTCGGCGGCGGTGTCGAGCATCCGCTGCCGCGTGTCGGTGCGACGGACCATGGCGCCGACTGTAGCTCAAACTATGACGACCGGTCTAGTTACATTCTGGATCGGTAAGGTCGTCCCCATGGGCAACCCGACCGGTCAGCAGTTCGAGATCACCCGCGGCAACGCGCGCGCCGTCGTCACCGAAATCGGCGCGGGCCTGCGCGCGTTCGAAGTCGGCGGAGTGCCGTACGTCGAGGAGTTCCCCGAAGACGCGAAGCCGCCGAAGGGTGCGGGGCAGGTGCTGCTGCCCTGGCCGAACCGGACCAAGGGCGGCAAGTGGACGTTCCAGGGCGAGGAGCAGCAGCTCGAGATCACCGAGGAGGCGCGCGGCAACGCCATCCACGGCCTGACCCGCCACCTCGAGTGGGAGCTGGTGGAGCACGCCGAGTCGTCGATCACCCTGGCCGTCGACGTCGAGGTGCAGCCCGGCTGGCCGGTGCCGCTGCGGGCGACCGTGACCTACGAGGTCGCGCCGCGCGAGCTGACCGTCACCCACGAGATCCGCAACGAGGGCGAGCAGCCGATCGGCGTCGGCGTCGGCACGCACCCGTACTTCCGGATCGGCGACGTCCCGACCGACGAGCTGACCCTGACGCTGCCGGCGAGCCGGGTGCGTCCGTACGAGGGTGACCAGCAGATGCCGTACGCGCCGGAGCAGGACGTCGAGGGCACGGCGTACGACTTCCGCGCCGGGCGGGTGCTGGCCGGGGTCGACCTGGACACGGCGTTCGGCTCGTTGTCCGCTTCGGACGGCGAGCACCAGTTCGTGCTGTCCCACGAGGACCAGCGGCTGGTGGTCTGGACCGGCCCGGACTTCCGCTGGGTGCAGGTGTTCACCCCGGACGACCTGGTCGGCCGCGGCCGCGCGGTGGCGATCGAGCCGATGACGTGCCCGGCGGACGCGCTCAACACGGGCACGGACCTGATCGAGCTGGAGCCGGCGTCGTCGTGGTCGGGCAGCTGGGGCATCCGCGTCCGGTGATCCGGCTGGGAGTGGCCGACGCGGGCGAAGTCCTGACGCTGCAACGCGCGGCGTACGTGACGGAGGCGCGCGCCCACGACGACTGGGACTTGCCCCCGCTGCTGGAGACGTTGGACGAGACTCGGGCGGCGCTTTCCGGGTTGTCGTGGGGCATCCGCGAGGCGGGCCGGCTGGTCGCTTCGGTGCGGTTGACGGTGACCGGATCGGTGGGGGTGATCGGCCGGCTGGTCGTCGCGCCGGACCGGCAGGGGTTCGGGCTGGGTGGGTCGCTGCTGCTCGCCGCCGAGGCCGCGGCGCCGCCTGAGGTGACCGTGTTCCGGCTGTTCACCGGGTCGAAGAGTGTCGGGCCGCTGGCGTTGTACGCGAAGCACGGGTACCGGGAAACGCACCGGACGCCGGAGAACAACCACGAACTCGTGCACTTGGAGAAGACCCGGGTTCGGTGAGCGCCGAGCCGGGTTCAGTTCTGGCCGGCCCACTGGACCAACTGGACGACGACCCCGTTGGGGTCGGTCACCTGGAACAGGCGTTCCCCCCAGGGTTCCTCGCGCAGCGGCATGGTGATCGGCGCTCCGGCGGCCCGCAGCCGTGTCTCCTCTTCGTCGAGGCCGGCCGCCAGCGTGTAGGCGAGGATCAGGCCGGCGGCGCGCTGGTCGCGCTGCTCCGGCGGCAGCACCTCGATCCCGCGGGCGAGCAGAACCACGTCGAACGCGTCCGGCCGGGTCAGGGACGCGAAGCCCTCGGCCGCCTGCTGGACGGTGTAGCCGAGGTACGCGGTGAAGAACTCCTGCGACGCGGCGACGTCGTCGACGGTCAGCGAGACGGTGGAAGCGGTGAACTGCACGAAACTACTCAGGTGGCTCATCGTAAACTTGCTATCGACGTAAGATTAGCCAGGCCGGATCTCGGGTGTCAACATAAATTTACTACGAGGGTAAGATTGCCTCATGACGACCGAGACCGCGCCGGGGCTCCGTGAAAGCAAGAAGCAGGAGACCCGGCAGCTCATCTCCGACCACGCGACCCGGCTGTTCATCGCCCAGGGGTTCGACCGGACGACCATCGCCGAGATCGCCGACGCCGCCCGCGTCGCCAAGAAGACCGTCACCAACTACTTCGCGCGCAAGGAAGACCTGGCACTCGACCACCAGGAGGAGTTCGTCGCCTCCCTGGCCGACGCCGTGAACGCGCGCCGGCCGGAGGAGTCGGTGCCGGCCGCGCTGCGCCGCGCGTTCGCCGACGCCGTCGCCGCCCGGGACCCGGTCGCGGGCTTCTCGGGGCCGGAGTTCGCCCGCATGGTCGCCGACAGCCCGACCTTGACCGCCTGCCTGCGCGGCCTGCACGACCAGCGCGAACAGCGTCTGGCCGGGGCGCTGGCCGAAGTCATGGAAACCGACCCGGACGACATCGCCGTCGAGGCCGTGGCCGGCCTGCTGGGCGCGGTGCACCGCGTGCTGTTCCAGCGGATCCAGGCCCTGACCCTCGCCGGGCAGCCCGCCGACCGGATCGCCGAGCTCATCGCCGCCGACGCCACGCGGGCGTTCGACCTGCTGGAAGCCGGGCTGTCCGCTTAGCCGTCCCCGCGTGCACGCGTCCGGACGAGTTCGTTAGCGTGGCGAACTATGGCGAAGGCAATTGTCGGGGGCTACGTCGTCCCCATCGACGGTGATCCCATCGACGGCGGCACGGTCCTGATCGACGGCGGCAAGATCGTCGCCATCGGGACCGAGGCCGATGTCGACATCCCGGAAGACGCCGAACTGGTCGACGCGGCCGGCACCTGGGTGCTGCCCGGCTTCATCGACGCCCACGCCCACCTCGGCGTCCACGAGGAGGGCGAAGGCTGGTCCGGCAACGACACCAACGAGATGACCGACCCGAACGGCGCCCGCTTCCGCGCCATCGACGGCATCGACCCGTACGAGCCCGGCTTCGACGACGCGCTGGCCGGAGGCGTCACGAGCGTCGTCATCAAGCCCGGGTCGGGCAACCCGATCGGCGGTCAGACGATCGGCGTCAAGACCTGGGGCCGCAGCATCCTCGACATGATCTTCGCGGAGCACGTCAGCGTGAAGAGTGCGCTCGGCGAGAACCCGAAGCGCGTGTACGGCGACAAGAAGCAGACGCCGTCGACGCGGCTGGGCGTCGCGGCGATCCTGCGCGAGGCGTTCACGAAGGCCCGCAACTACCAGGCGAAGCGCGCGCACGCGGAGTCCGAGGGCAAGCCGCACGAGGTCGACCTGACGCTGGAAACGCTGTCGAAGGTCCTCGACGGCGAGCTGTACTGGGACCAGCACGTCCACCGCGCGGACGACATCGTGACGGCGCTGCGGCTGGCCGACGAGTTCGGCTACAAGCTGGTGATCAACCACGGCACCGAGGGCCACCTGATCGCCGACCTGCTGGCCGAGCGGGACGTGCCGGTGATCCTGGGGCCGCTGTTCACGACGAAGTCCAAGGTCGAGCTGCGCAACCGGACGCTGCGGTCGGCGGGCATCCTGGCCCGCGCGGGCGTGAAGATCGCGATCACCACGGACCACCCGGTGATCCCGATCAACTTCCTGGTCTACCAGGCGGCCCTGGCGGTCAAGGACGGCCTCGACCCGGCGACGGCGCTGCGCTCGCTGACGATCAACCCGGCGTCGATGCTGGGCCTGGACGAGCAGATCGGCTCGCTGAAGCCAGGCCTGGACGCGGACGTCGTGCTGTGGTCGGGCGACCCGCTGGACGTGATGAACCGCGCCCTGCGCGTGTTCGTCCGGGGCGACGAGGTGTACCACTTCGACGAGTCGCTGGGCGAAGGCGTGTCGAAGGACCGCCGGTACCGCGAAACCCGTTGAGTTTCGGACGGCACGCCGGTTACCGGGCGGTTCCGGCGTGCCGTCCGATCAGTGCGTCGAGGTCGATCTTGACCGGGAACGGGACGTCGGTGGTGAAGGTCCCGGTGACCGCGCCCGCACCCCGGTGGCCGGCGCAGGCGACCAGCGACACCGGCCCGGTGATGTCGACGATCCAGTAGTGCGGGATGCCGGCGTCGGCGTACTCGTCGCGTTTCACCTGGTAGTCGGTGCGCTTCGAGCCCGGCGACACCACCTCGGCCACGAGGAGCACTTCGTCGGCCCGCAGCAGGCCGCCCGGCCTGGCGAGTGCGGCCCGGCCGAAGACGAGCAGGTCCGGCCGGCGGGAGAACCCCGGTTCGCCGGTGGGCACGAGACACAGGTCGAGATCGGTGGCCACGGCGAACGCGAGCCCCGGTGGCAGCTGCCGCTCGAGCTGCCCGGCCAGCAGGCAGACCGCCATGTCGTGCGTCCGGCCGGAACCGGGGCAGGTCACGACGCGACCTTCGGTCAGCTCGGTGAAACCGGAGCCGGTTTCGCCGAGCGCCGCGTACTCCTCGATGGTCAGCAGATGGCCGGGCATGGCGCAACGGTATCCGTCGCGCACGCGGGACAGTCACCGCTCGATCGGGTCAGGCTTTCTTCAGCTCCCGGGCGATCACCATCCGCTGGATCTGGTTCGTGCCTTCGAAGATCTGCGGCACCTTCGCCTCCCGCATGTACCGCTCCACCGGGAAGTCCCGCGTGTACCCGGCCCCGCCCAGCACCTGCACGGCGTCGGTCGTCACCTTCATCGCGCCGTCCGTCGCCACCAGCTTCGCGATCGATGCCTGGCGCTGGAACGGCAGCCCGCGGTCGCGCCGCCGGGCCGCGTCCAGGTAGCAAGCCCGGGACGACTCCACCACCGCCGCCATGTCGGCCAGCAGGAACTCGACTCCCTGGAAGTCGATGATCGGACGGCCGAACTGCGACCGTCCCTTCGCGTACGTCACCGCCTCGTCCAGTGCCGCCTGCGCCAGGCCCACCGCGCACGCCGCGATCCCGAGCCGGCCCGAACTCAACGACGACAGCGCGATCCGAAGACCGTCGCCGGGCGCACCCAGCAGGCGCGACGAAGGAACCCGGGCGTCCTCGAAGATCATCTGGGCCGTCGGGGAGCCCGTCAGGCCCATCTTGCGCTCGCGCGGCGCCGCCGAGAGGCCGGGAGTCGCCGAAGGGACCAGCAGGCACGAAATCTCTTCCGGACCCGTCCGGACCATCGTCGTGTAGAAGTCCGCCACCCCGGCGTGCGTGATCCACGCCTTCGTGCCGTTGATGACGTAGTCCGCGCCGTCGAGACGCGCGCGGGTCGACAATGCCGCCGCGTCGGAACCCGCGTGCGTCTCCGACAGCGCGTACGCCCCCAGCAGGGAGCCCTCCAGCATCTCCGGCAACCACTCGGAACGCTGGGCGTCCGTGCCGTACTCCGCCAGCGCGTAGCAGGACATCGTGTGCACCGACAGCCCGACGCCGACCGTCATCCACGCCGTCGCGATCTCCTCGAGGACCTGCAGGTACACCTCGTACGGCACCTCGCCGCCGCCCCAGCGCTCTGCATACGGCAGCCCCAGCAGGCCCGACTTGCCGAGCAGGCGGAACTGCTCGCGCGGGAACTGCTCGGCCTCTTCGGCCGCCGACGCCCGGGGTGCCAGCTCCTCGCGCGCGATCTCGCGGGCCAGTGAGACCAGGTCCTCGGCTTCGGAGGAGGGCAGCAGGCGTTCGGCGGGCATCATCGTCCTCCAAAGCGGTACTGAAAACAGTACTGTGGGCTCGTTTATAGTACAGTACGACAGGCCTGGGGTGGCCGGAAGACGTAGGAGATAGTGAGCCGATGCCCCCCGAACCCCGCCGACGCCCGACCGCGCGCCAGCGCGCCCTGCTCGGTGACCTCGAGGCGCTCTTCCTCGCGGAGGGGTTCGCCGACTTCACCCTCGACGACCTCGCCGGCCGCCTGCGCTGCTCGAAGTCGACGCTCTACGCGCTCGCGCCCAGCAAGGAGCAGCTCGCCGTCAAGGTCGTCACCCACTTCTTCCGGGGCGCCGGCGAACGGATCGAGGAACGCATCGCCGGGATCGACGACGCCCGCAAGCTCATCGGGGAGTACCTGGCCGGCGTCGCCGAGCACCTGAACCGCGCGTCGCCGGCGTTCATGCGCGACCTCGCCGAGTTCGGGCCGGCCCGCGAGGCCTACCAGGTCAACAGCCGGTTCGCGGCGAAGCGCCTTCGCGAGTTCATCGACAAGGGTGTCGCCGACGGCGTCTTCCGCGACGTCCACGCCCGGCTCGTCGCCGAGATGACGAACCTGATCGTCGAAGGCATCCAGACCGGCGAGCTCGGGCGGCGGATCGACGTCTCCGACGCCGAGGCGTTCACCGCCCTGGGTGAACTGCTGCTCGGCGGGCTGAACAAATAGCGGACAGGAATTGTCAGCCCGAACTCCATTAAACTCCCGGCGTGATCGTCGTAGGCGGAGAAGCTCTGGTCGACCTGGTCCCCGGTGACCCCCTGGATTCCACTGTGGACGGTGGGCTGCGCGCGCTGCTGCCGCGGCTCGGCGGTGGCCCGTACAACGTCGCGCTGGCGGCCGGGCGCCTCGGCGTGCCCGCCGCGTTCCTCTCGCGCGTGTCCACCGACCGCTTCGGCGACGCGATGGTCGAGCGCCTGCACGCCTCCGCCGTCGACACGTCGTTGCTGCAACGCGGGGACGAGCCGACGACGCTCGCCGTCGTCGCGCTCGACGCGAAGGGCGCCGCGCGCTACACGTTCTACGTCGAGGGCACCGCGGACCGGCTCGTCGCGGACCCGGGACCGCTTCCGGAGACCGTGACCGCGCTCTCGCTCGGCACCCTCGGGATGGTCCTCGAGCCCGGCGCGTCGGCATACGAGGCGATGCTGCGGCGCGAGGCCGCGCGCGGCGTGCTGACCGTCCTCGACCCGAACATCCGCGAGGCGCTCATCACCGACCCGGCCGCCTACCGCGCCCGGTTCACCTCCTGGCTGCCGGACGTTCGCCTCCTGAAGATCTCCGACGACGACGCCGCGTGGCTCACCGGCGGCGCCGACCCGGTCGCCGCCGCGAAGACGTGGGTCGAGTCCGGTGTGGACGCCGTGGTGCTCACCCGGGGCGCCGACGGCGTCGCGGTGATCACCGCCGCAGGTGAGCTGGCCCACGTCCCGTCGCGCAAGGTGACCGTGGTCGACACCATCGGCGCCGGCGACACCGTGCAGGGGGCCCTGCTGGCCTGGCTGCACACCCACGAGGTCACCGACCTGGCCTCCCTCGACGCGGGCGCGTGGCGCGAAGCACTCGAATTCGCGGCGAAAGCGGCGTCCATCACGGTTTCGCGCAGCGGTGCCGAGCCGCCCACGTCCGCCGATATGGCGGCCGCTGTGTGAACCTGGTCCCAAAGGGGCACCCAGGAGCAACGTCACCGCTGCGCGAACGCACGTTTCTCGACTAACGTTGAGGGGCATTCTTCATACCCCAGCGGGGCGGTGTGCAGCGAGGCGCCAGTGTTTCCTCGCGTGAACACGTGGCTACCTGTGGAACCCGCAGGCGCCGCCGGCCCGTGCCGAAACGTGAGAGGGACTTGCATGTCCGACGCGACGACTGCGGGGCAGTCCGGCGGCGAAACCGCGAAGCTGACCCTGCCGAGTGGCGAGCACGAGTTCAAGATCGTCCACCCGGTCGAGGGCGCGCCCGGGATCGAACTGGGGAAGCTGCTGGCGCAGACGGGGTACATCACCTACGACCCCGGGTTCGTCAACACCGGCGCCGCGTCGTCCGCCATCGCCTACATCGACGGTGACGCCGGGATCCTCCGCTACCGGGGTTACCCGATCGAGCAGCTGGCCGAGAAGTCGACCTTCGTCGAGGTCTCCTACCTGCTGATCTACGGCGAGCTGCCGACCGAGGCCCAGCTGGCCGACTTCACCGAGAAGATCCAGCGCCACACGCTGCTGCACGAGGACCTGAAGGCGTTCTTCAGCGGCTTCCCGCGTGACGCCCACCCGATGCCGGTCCTGTCCAGCGCGGTGTCGGCCCTGTCGACCTTCTACCAGGACTCGCTCGACCCGTTCGACGAGCCGAACGTCGAGCTGTCGACCATCCGCCTGCTCGCCAAGGTGCCGACCCTGGCCGCCTACGCGTACAAGAAGTCCGTCGGCCAGCCGCTGCTGTACCCGGACAACTCGCTGGGCCTGGTCGAGAACTTCCTGCGGATGACGTTCGGTTTCCCGGCCGAGCCGTACGACGTCGACCCGGACGTCGTGAAGGCGCTCGACCTGCTGTTCATCCTGCACGCCGACCACGAGCAGAACTGCTCGACCTCGACCGTGCGCCTGGTCGGCTCGTCCGAGGCGAACCTGTTCGCGTCGATTTCGGCCGGCATCAACGCCCTGTTCGGCCCGCTGCACGGCGGTGCGAACGCCGCGGTCCTCGACATGCTCGAGGGCATCCAGAAGGACGGCGGCGACGTCGCCAAGTTCGTGGAGCGCGTGAAGAACAAGGAAAAGGGCGTGAAGCTGATGGGCTTCGGGCACCGGGTCTACAAGAACTACGACCCGCGCGCGAAGATCATCAAGAACACCGCGGACGAGATCCTCGGCAAGCTGAAGGGCGGCGACCAGCTGCTCGACATCGCGAAGAAGCTCGAAGAGGTCGCGCTTTCCGACGACTACTTCGTTTCGCGCAAGCTCTACCCGAACGTGGACTTCTACACCGGCCTGATCTACCGGGCGCTGGGCTTCCCGACGAAGTTCTTCACGGTGCTGTTCGCGCTGGGCCGGCTCCCGGGCTGGATCGCGCACTGGCGCGAGATGATCAACGACCCGGCCACCAAGATCGGCCGCCCGCGGCAGATCTACACCGGCTACGCGTCGCGGGACTACGTCCCGATGTCGGACCGCTGATCGTTTCACCCTGGTAAGCGCCCCGTCGTGCATCCGCACGGCGGGGCGCTTATCTTTGTCCCTCGTGACTCGAGAAGCGCCGGTCGTCCTGTGGTTCCGTCGTGACCTGCGGCTGGGGGACCACGCCGCGCTGCTGGAGGCGTCCCGGCACAGCAAGCACGTCCTCGCGCTGTATGTCCTCGACGAGGCGCTGCTGAAGCCCGGTGGCGCACCGCGGCAAGCCTTCCTGTACGGCTGCCTGGAGAAGCTGGACGAGCAGCTCGGTGGCCGGCTGATGCTCGTGCGCGGCGAACCGGCGGTGGAAGTGGTCCGCGCGGCGAAGAAGATCGGCGCCGCCGCGGTGCACGTCAGCGCCGACACCGGACCCTACGGCCGCCGGCGGGACGCCGAGGTCGCGAAGGCGTTGGCGGACAACAACATCGACTGGGTCGAGACGGGCTCGCCCTATGCGGTCACACCGGGGCAGGTCACCAAGCCCGACGGCGACCCCTACCGCGTCTTCACGCCGTTCTTCCGCGCGTGGACGGCGCGGGGCTGGCACTCGCCCGCCGACACCGGACCGTCCCTTGTGGACTGGGTGGAACCGCCTCGCTCGTTGAAGATCCCCAAGCCGCCCAAGGTATCGGCGACCCTGCCCGAGCCGGGTGAGCGCGCCGCGCTGGAGGTCTGGCACGACTTCCTCGAAGACGGCATCGAGACCTACGACGAGGACCGCGACCGGCCGGACCGGGAGGGCACCACGCGGCTTTCGCCGTACCTGCGCTGGGGGTGCATCCACCCGCGGACGATCCTGGCCGATCTGGCGGGCGACGACCGCGCCGGCGCGAAGTCGTTGCGCAGCGAGATCTGCTGGCGGGAATTCCACGCCGACGTCCTGTGGCACCGCCCGGAAACCGCGCGGAAGAACTACGACAAGCGCTTCGACGGCATGAAGCACGACGACGACCCCGAGGCCTTCGAACGGTGGTGTGCGGGAAAGACGGGCTATCCGATCGTCGACGCCGGGATGCGGCAGCTGCTGGCCGAGGGCTGGATGCACAACCGCGTCCGGATGATCGTCGCGAGCTTCCTGGTGAAGGACCTGCACCTGCCGTGGTGGCTCGGCGCGCGGCACTTCATGAAGCACCTCGTCGACGGCGACCTCGCGTCGAACCAGCTGAACTGGCAGTGGGTCGCCGGCTGCGGCACCGACGCCGCGCCGTACTTCCGGATCTTCAACCCGACGACGCAAGGGGAGAAGTTCGACCCCGACGGCGACTACGTCCGCAAGTACGTGCCGGAACTGCGCTCGGTGGCGGGGAAAGCGGTCCACCAGCTGAAGGACCGCCCGGCGGACTACCCGGCGCCCATGGTCGACCACGCCCACGAGCGCCAGGTTTCCTTGGAGCGGTACGGCAAGATCACCTCGTGAGCGTCAGCCGCGCAGCGCCTCCGACAGCTTGATTCGGCTGCCGATGCGCAGCACGCTGTTGCCGTAGATCTTGCCGCCCAGCCAGGTCAGCAGCGCGACGAGCGCGACGGTCAGCCCGAGCGACAGCGCGATCTCCCAGCCCGCCGCCGCGCCCGTCGAGATCCGGGCCGGCATCAGGATCGGCGAGAGCAGCGGGATCAGCGAGAGCACCTTCGTCCCCGATCCGTTCGGGTCCTGCAACAGCAGGTTGATCCCGGCGATGAACCCCACGATCAGGATGATGTTCAGCGGTGAGACCACCGACTGCGTGTCTTCCTGCCGTGAGACGAGCGACCCGAGCGCGCCGTAGATCGTGGCGTACAAGAGGAAACCGAGCAGGTACCAGAGCAGGCCCCACAGCAGCGTGCCGGTCGCGAAGCCGGACAGGGTGAACACCCCCGTCGCCGACGCGGCGGCGAGCCCGGCCGCGCCGAGGATCACCAGCTGCGTCAGGCCGACCAGGCCGAGCCCGATCACCTTGCCCAGCAACAGCTGCCACGGTCGCACGCTGGCGAGCAGGATCTCCACGACCCGGCTCGACTTCTCCTCGACGACGCCCTGGGCGACCATCATCCCGTAGGTGATGATGCTGAGGTAGAGCAGGAAGGCGACGATCAGGCCGACGACGAGCCGTTGCGTGTGGTCGGCGGGTTCCGGGGAGATCGGGTCGTCCTGCACGTGGGTGCCGTCGACCTGCGCCATCACTTCGGCCGGCTCGAGCTGCGCTGACGACAGCACGCCGTCGAGGACCTGTTGCTGCGCCACCTGGTCGAGCACCTTGCGGAGCTGGTCGTCCAAAGAGGACTTGTAGGTGGCGGTCAGCTTCGCCGCGCTGCCCGAGACGAGGGCGTCGAGGTCGCCGTCTTCGACCTTCTTGCGGCCCTCGGCGGGATCGGTGACGGTGACCGTGTCGATGTGCCGCCCGGACTGGGCCGCCGCGACCTGCAGCTGCTGCGCGATCCCGGTCGCCTGGCCGGTGAGGCCGACCGTGTTCTTGTCCGCCGAGCCCGCCAGCGACGTCTGGAACCCGACGTAGCCCAGCAGCAGCACGAGCAGCACCACGGTGCCGACGACGAACGAGCGCGTGCGCAGGCGCGTGTTCAGCTCGCGCTTCATCACGAGCCAGACGGCCCGCCGTCCGCTCAGCTTCCTCATCGCGGAACCCCCTCCTGGGACACAGCATCGCGGAACAGCTCGGTCAGCGACCGGCGACGGCGGCTGAACTCGGTGACCGGCCCGGTCGCCAGCGCGGCGGCGAGCACGGCCTGGTCGTCGGCGCTCGGGTCGAGGTCGAGGACCGTGGTGGCGCCGTGGTTTTCCAGGACGCGCACGCCGGGCAGGCCCGCGGCCCAGCCTTCGGGCGCGGCGGGCGCGGTGACGACGAGCTTGCTGCTCGCCCCGGCCGTCAGCTCGTCGACGGTGCCGACCGCGACCATCCGGCCGGCGCGGATGATCCCGACCCGGTCGCACAGCCGCTCGACGAGGTCGAGCTGGTGGCTGGAGAACACGACCGGCACGCCGGCCGCGGCCTTCTCGCGCAGCACGCCGCTCATGACGTCGACGGCGAGCGGGTCGAGGCCGGAGAACGGCTCGTCGAGCACCAGCACGGCCGGGTCGTGCACCAGCGCGGCGGCCAGCTGGACGCGCTGCTGGTTGCCGAGGCTGAGCTTCTGCACCTCGTCCTTGCGCCGGTCGGCCAGCCCGAGCCGGGAGATCCAGTTTTCGGCGTTGCGGTGGGCTTCGTTCGCGGTGAGGCCGTGCAGCTCGGCCAGGTAGACGAGCTGCTCCAGCACCTTCATCTTCGGATAGAGCCCGCGTTCCTCGGGCATGTAGCCGATGTGGGTGCGCGTCTCGTGGGTGATCTTTTCGTTCCGGAAGCGGACCTCGCCGCTGTCGGCGGCGAGGACGCCGAGCGCGATCCGCATGGTGGTGGTCTTGCCGGCGCCGTTGCTGCCGACGAAGCCGAACAGCTCGCCGGCGCGGACGTCGAACGTGACGCCGTCCAGCGCGACCTTGGCGCCGTAGCGCTTGGAGATCCCGTCGATCTCCAGTGTGCCCTTCATGCCTTCCCCTCTTCGAAGTCCTCGGGGTCGTCGTCCGGCAGCGCCCAGCCCAGGATGATCGTCGGGATGGTGGTGCCGGTGACCAGCAGCGCGGACAGCATCATCGCGCCGCGGACGCCGCCGTCCTCGGTGTGGGCGATCAGCAGGCAGTACAGCATCGCGGCGATCATCAGGTAGCTGAGGATCTGGAACCCCAGGTAGGTGACGCGGTGGCGCCATTCGCGCTCGCGTTCGTCGAGCAGCCGCGAGAAGCCACCGCTCATCCGGCCGGTGAGGATCCGCAGCAGGACGAACGCGGAGGCGCCGACGAGCATGCTGCTCACCCAGACGGCGCCGTACAGCCAGTCGTCCCCGGTGGTGAAGATCGCCGCGCCGGTGATCAGCCCGAGATCTGCGGCGCTCACGACGGCGGCGAGGGCCCGGCGGTGCTTCCGGGTGCGCCAGCCGGGCAGCTGCCGGTCCTGGCGCAGCTGCCGTTCGTCCATCTTGTCCAGCTGGCGTTCCCAGTAGGCGGTGAGTTTCGAGGTCATGCGCCCCCCTCGCGGTAGACCTGGGTGGACAACGGCGTGAACGGCTCGCGGCTGAACACGGCTTCGACGGGTAGGTCGAACACCGCGCAGATCCGGAAGGCCAGGTCCAGGCTCGGATAGTGGTCGCCCCGCTCGAGAGCGCCGATGGTCTGCGGGTTGACCTCGACGGCACTGGCGAGCGCGGCCCGGCTCAGCCCCCGTTCGGCCCGGAGCACGGGGAGCCGGTTGTAGATCGGCAGCTCCTTGCCGCGTCTGACCGGACTCATGAACGTACTGTTGCAAAAACCCAACGGGTCGTCAAGTTAAGTGCACATCAAGTGGTGTCCACAGGGGGCTGGGGATGTGGATAAGTTGGTGGCTTTGGCGCTTGGAGCGGGGGGTGCTGTCGGGGGTCGCCGATAGACTGGACCTGGGCACGGCCCCCAGGGAAGGGCGGGGCTGTGTCGGCGGGGCTGTGTCGGCGGGTCGCCCCAGTTACTTTTGTGGCTCCCGACCAGGGAGTTGTGGCCACCAGGCCGGCCATGTCGAGCGCCCCCAACGCGGCGGGGCGAACGAACGCCATGACGGGCCCGGAACTTCAGTTCGGTGTTGGGCAGCGGCTCGTCATGCAGCCGCTCGCCGTCGGGGTCCAGGCCGAGGAACACGCTGAAGCTGCTGCTCATCCCGGCCGAGCTGCGGGTGCTGGTCGGGTTCGACGACGATCTCGCCGGCGAAGCCACCCGGATCAGCAACCGCGTCCTACTGATCTGCCTGGCCGGCGCCGCTGCGACGTCCTCTACGCCATGCTCCGCAACGGCACCGACTACCGGCACCCCCAACCCACTCCCGCCGCGGCTTGAAAACCACATTGGGACACCCCCAGGAAAGGGCGGGGCTGTGTCGGCCGGCCACTCACACCAAGCCCGCGAGCGACTTGTCGACAAGCTCCGCGACCCGCGTCCTCGCGGCTTCCGCGTCCGACGGGATCAGGGCCAGCCGCGTCCGGCGCTCCAGTACGTCCGCGACGTCGAGCGCTCCCTCGTTCCGGACCGCCCACACCACCTCCGCCGCCGTGATGGCCGCTCCCGGTGCCACCGGCTCCGCGAACTCCGCGTCCAGCTCGCCCAGCGCTGCCACCCGCGGGGCCTCCGTGCCGTACCGGCCCACCAGGCGCGGCGATGCGTCCACAAGGGACAAACTCGGCCGGGGCGCCGCGCCGAGCAACGGCAATCGTGCGGTCCGGCACGGCGAGGTGTCGAGACCCGCCAGCTTTACCGCCGCGTCGACCGCGTCCTCCGCCATCCGGCGGTACGTCGTCAGCTTCCCGCCGACAACCGTCAGCAGCCCGTTCGAGCCGGCCAGGACAGCGTGCTTCCGAGACAGGTCCGCCGACCGCCCGCCGCCCTCCACCAATGGCCGCAGCCCGGCGAACGAACCGGCCACGTCGGCACGCGTCAGCGGGCGAGCCAGTACCGACGACGCCAACGACAGCAGGAAGTCCACATCGGACTCCGGAACCACCGGCACATCGGGGATCGGGCCGGAGACCGGCTCGTCCGTCAGTCCCAAGTAGACACGGCCGTCCGGTTGGGGGAGCAGGAACACGAACCGGTTCGTCTCGCCCGGCACGCCGATGTTCACCGACGTCGTGCCCATCGGGACCGTTCCCGGCGCCAGCACCAGATGCGACCCCAGCGACGGCCGCAGCCGGACCGCTCCCGTCAGCGTTCCCGCCCACACGCCGGTCGCGTTGATCACCTGGCGGGCGTGGATGTCCACAGTGTCGCCCGAAACACCGTCGACCGCCGTGACCCGGTCCGCGGCAAGCGAAGTCGCCGACAACCGTGTCAAGATCCGGGCTCCGAACGTCGCCGCCGTCCGTGCCAGCGAGACCACCAGACGCGCGTCGTCGACCAAAGCGCCGTCGTAGGCCAGTAGTGCGCCGCGCAGGCCGTGCGCGGAAAGCCCTGGTGCCAGCGCCAGAGCCTCGGCGGCCGGGATCGACCGTGGCCGCGGCAGTACCGACGACGGGGTTCGCGCGGCCCGGCGGAGGCCGTCGCCGGCTCGCAGGCCTGCCGCCACCAACGCCTGCTGTGCCCGGGATGTACTGGGGTACAAGGGGAACAGCTGCGGCATCGCGCGCGTGAGGTGCGGTGCCGTGCGCGTCATCAGGATGCCGCGCTCGACAGCGCTTTCGTGCGCCAGGCCGAGCTCGCCGTGCGCCAGGTAGCGCAGGCCGCCGTGGACGAGCTTCGACGACCAGCGGGACGTCCCGAACGCGAGGTCGTGCGCCTCGACGAGCGCCACCGACAGCCCGCGCGAGGCCGCGTCCAGGGCGATGCCCGTCCCCGTCACGCCGCCGCCGACCACGACGATGTCCACGCGCTCGCCCGCCGCCAGCTCCGCGAGCTCCCGTTCGCGGCGCCGCGCGTTGAGCGAGCCGGACGTCACGGCTTCAGCGCCGCGTCGAGCACGTGGGTGAACTCCGCCAGCAGCGCCGCCTCGCCGACGTCCGCCGTGGCCGGCCGCAGCGAGAACGCGAACGACTGGACCACCAGCAGCACCGACCGGGACTGCACCGCGACCGGCGCCCGCCGGATCGAGCCGTCCTGGTGGCCGGCTTCCAGCAGCCCGTGCAGCGCCTGCTCGGCGAACTTCTGCGTCGCGCCCAGCCGCTCCACGATGTACGGGAGGACCAGTTCGGGGTCGACGTCGAGCAGCGTGCGGAACAGCGGGTCGGCCGACAGCGCGCGGACGCCGGCCGACGCGATGAGCACGAGCCGTTCGCGGCTGTTCGCGGCGTCGGCGCCGCGCTCGCTCGCCGTGCGCAGCAGCCCGCTGAACTCGCGGGTCATCAGCGCCGCGAGCACGCTGCGGACGTCGGGGAACCGGCGGTAGACCGTCATCCGGCTGACGCGCGCGGTCCGGGCGATTTCGGCGAGTGTGGTGCGGCGCACACCGACGGCCAGCACGCACGAGCGCGCGGCGTCGAGCAGCACGTCATCGGCAACGCGGGTCGCGGTCTGACGGTTGCGGGTGTCCGCGAGCGCGGACGATCCCGCGCTCGGAGTGGTGTGACGTTTCACGTCCATGTGTCACACTGTATCGGTGAACGCGCTCATTGACCACCGCCTTCGACGGTCCTGGACCCCGGAAGCCGCCGACGCCGCCCGGCTGCCCGCGCGGGCGGCCAAGTGGCTTGAACAGCGTATAGGCCTGACGGCTCCCGGTGCTGCCCCCGCCGCGAATTTGCCGGTGGAAATACCGTCACCGAAACTGGACGAATCTGCTGCCGCCGCGTTGTCGAAAGTGGTCGGTGCGGAGAACGTGCTGGTGGACGACGCGGCGCGGCTGGCGCGCGCGACCGGACTGTCCTACCTCGACCTGCTGCGCCGCCGTTCGCCCGGCGCGGACTTCCCGGTGCCCGACGCGGTCGTGCTGCCCGCGGACCCCGACGAGGTCCAGGCGGTGCTCGACGTGTGCGTGACGCACGACGTCGGGGTCGTGCCGTTCGGCGGCGGCACCTCGGTCGTCGGCGGCGTCGCGGCGCTGCGCGGCGACAAGGCGTCGGTGATCGCGCTCGACCTGGTCCGGCTCGACGCGCTGGTGTCGGTCGACGCCGAGTCGCGCATCGCCGTCCTGCGGGCCGGCGTCCGCGGTCCCGAGGCCGAGCGCCTCCTCGGCGAGCACGGCCTGACGCTCGGCCACATCCCGCAGTCGTTCGAGCGCGCCACGATCGGCGGCTTCGCGGCGACGCGCTCGGCCGGGCAGGCGTCGTCGGGGTACGGCCGGTTCGAGGACATGGTCACCGGCGTCCGGCTGGCGACGCCGCGGGGTGAGTGGAAGCTCGGCGTCGCGCCGGCGTCGGCGGCCGGGCCGGACCTGCGCCAGCTCGCGATCGGCAGCGAAGGCACGCTCGGCGTGATCACCGAGGTGTCGCTGCGGGTCCGCCCGGCGCCGCCGGTCCGCCGCTACGAGGGGTACGCCCTTCCAGGCTGGGAAGCGGGCCGCGAAGCCGTCCGCGACCTCGCGCAGCACCACGCGCTCGCCGACGTCACCCGGCTGTCCGATGTGGACGAAACCGAGGTTTCGCTGGCGCTGAACGCCGGCCTCAAGACGACGGCGCTGCGCCGGTACCTCGCCGCGCGCGGGGTGCTGCACCCGTGTTTCCTCATCGTCGGTTGGGAAGGCGCCGCGCACGACGTGGCGCTGCGCCGCCGCGAGACGACACGGCGGTTGAAGGCGGCGGGCGCCGTGCGCGTCGGCAAGGCGCTCGGCGAGTCGTGGCGCCACGGCCGGTTCGCCGGCCCTCGGCAGCGGGATGCCTTGCTGGACCAGGGAGTCTGCGTCGAGACGCTGGAGACCGCGGCTTACTGGTCCAATGTGGACGAATTGCGCGACGACGTCCGGGCGGCGCTGACGGCGTCGCTGGGCCGGGCGATCGTCATGTGCCACATTTCGCACGCGTACGAGACGGGTGCGTCGCTCTACTTCACCGTGTTGACGGCTCGCGACGGGACCGACCCGATAGGACAGTGGCAGCGCGCGAAGGCGGCGGCGTGCGAGGCGATCACCGGCCTGGGCACGATTTCGCACCACCACGCCGTCGGCGTCGACCACGCGCCGTACTTGCAGTCCGAGATCGGCTCGCTGGGTGTCGAGGTATTGCGCGCGGCTAAGTCCACAGTGGACCCGACGGGGATCCTCAACCCGGGTAAGCTGGTTCGATGATTTCGCAGGGGACGCCGTGGCCGTCCGCGGCGACGCCGTCGAGCTTCGCCGCTTCGGCCTGCGGGACGTCGGTGGTCCGCACAGGCTTGCCGTCGACCAGTAGCGGGTAGCGGATCGGCGCGGCGCCGACGTAGGTGCAGACCTCGGTCAGCCGGCTGCCGTCTTCGAGCGTGATGTCGGGTTCGGTCAGCCGGGCCAGGTGGTAGCGCGTGCCGCGGCCCTCGCAGCGGTCGAGCACGGCCAGCTGGTCCGGCGTCACGAACCAGATGGCGTGCTCCTCGACGCCGTCGAGCGCGGTGAGCGTGGCCGGGCGCTGGTCGTCGACCACGCGGAAGCCGGCGGCCCACACGGCGGCGAGCCCGGCGCAGCGGGCGTGCGCGACCACGACCGGGCCTTCGAGGCCGAGCCGCGCGCGCAGCCAGGTGATCTTCGACGGGTTCGCGTTCGAGCCGTAGGCGAGCACGGCCATCCGGTCGCGCCAACCGTCCGGCGCGGTGTCCAGGGGGTGCCCGACGCCGTCGACGTGCACGAACGAGTAACCCGGCCGCGTCCCGGGGTAGGGCTCGGCCGGGTACTCGTCGTCGGTGAAGAGGGTCAGAAGGTCACCACGCTGCGCAGGACGTCACCGTGGTGCATGCGCTCGAAGGCCTGCTCGACGCCGTCGACGCCGATCCGCTCGGTGACGAACTTGTCGAGCGGCAGGCGGCCCTGCAGGTAGAGGTCGACGAGCAGCGGGAAGTCGCGGCTCGGCAGGCAGTCGCCGTACCACGACGACTTGAGCGAGCCGCCGCGCGAGAAGAAGTCGATCAGCGGCAGGTCGTTCAGGCGCATCTCCGGCGTCGGGACGCCGACGAGGACGACCGTGCCGGCGAGGTCGCGCCCGTAGAAGGCCTGCCGCCAGGTCTCGGGCCGGCCGACGGCGTCGATCACGACGTCCGGGCCGAAGCTGTTGGTGGCGTCCTGCATGGCTTCGACGACGGCCTCTTCGGAGAGGCCCTTGCTGTTGACGGTGTGCGTCGCGCCGAAGTCCTTGGCCCAGTCGAGCTTGCGGTCGTCCATGTCGATCGCGACGATGGTGGTGGCGCCGGCGAGCTTGGCCCCGGCGATGGCGGCGTCCCCGACGCCACCACAGCCGATGACGGCGACCGAGTCACCGCGCGTGACGGCACCGGTGTTGATGGCCGCGCCGAGCCCGGCCATGACCCCGCACCCGAGCAGCCCGGCGACCGCGGGTTCGGCCTCGCGGTTGACCTTCGTGCACTGTCCGCTGTGGACAAGGGTTTTCTCGAGGAAGGCCCCGATGCCGAGGGCGGGCGAGAGCTTGGTGCCGTCCTGGAGCGTCATCGGCTGGGCGGCGTTGAAGGTCGAGAAGCAGTACCACGGCTTGCCGCGCTTGCAGGCCCGGCAGGTGCCGCAGACGGCGCGCCAGTTGAGGATGACGTAGTCGCCGGGTTCGAGGTCGGTGACGCCCGCGCCGACGGCCTCGACGACCCCGGCGGCCTCGTGGCCGAGCAGGAAGGGGAAGTCGTCGTTGATCCCGCCTTCGCGGTAGTGCAGGTCGGTGTGGCAGACCCCGCAGGCTTGGACGTTCACGACGGCTTCGCCGGGCCCGGGATCGGGGACGACGACGGTCTCCAGCGAGACGGGCTCGCCCTTCGCCCGCGAAACGACCCCCTGCACCTCGTACGGCATGCGAATCCACCTTCCGGCTCTGCTGGCTCAGCCCGCAGCTAATCACGGATCATGCGGAGATGGCGACATCCGCATGAGTGAGTCTTGGTGGGTTGGGCGCAACGTGTTGCGTCCTACGCAACTGATGTCTCGTCATCGAAGCGCCTCGGGCGGCTCCGGCAGCTCCATCGACGCCAGCCGCGCCGGGTCGGCGACCGCGGCGATGCCCGTGATGCGGCCGCCCGTCACCGTGAACGCCACCACCGACATCGGTGTCCCGTCCGCGTGCCATGCCACCACTCCCGGCAACCCGCCGACCAGGACCTCCTGCCCGCCCGCCGCCGCTCCGATGCGGGCTCCCGCCGCCACGTTCGTCGCTCCCAGGACCACCACCACGCCGTCGGGGGTGTCGACCGTCAAGCGGACCTCCGGGTCCAGGACCCGCAGCAGTTCCTCGAAGTCGCCGTCTCGGGCCGCCCTCAGGAACGCGTTCACCACCTCGCGTTGCGACCTCCCCGGGCCGGACGGGCCCGCCGGTGTGCGAACCTTCCTGCGCGCGCGGCTGGCCAGCATCTTCGTCGCGCCCGGGGTCTTGCCGAGGATGCGGCCGATCTCCTCGAACGGCACCGCGAACAGGTCGTGCAGCACGAACGCCAGCCGCTCGCCCGGCGTCAGCGACTCCAGGACCACCAGCAACGCGAGCCCGACCGAATCCGCGAGCTCGGCGTCGTCGTCCGGTGCAGGGCTTTCGTCGACCGCCACCACGATCTCGTCGTAGGGCGCCTCGGGCCGGGACCGGCGGGAGCGCAGCACGTCCAGGCTGATCCGGCCGACCACCGTCGTCAGCCAGCCGTCGAGGTTGTCGATCGCCGCCGCGTCCTGGCGCGACAGCCGCAGCCACGCCTCCTGGACGACGTCCTCGGCGTCGGCGTGCGAACCCAGCACGCGGTGGGCGACCGCGCGCAGCCGGTCGCGCTGGGCCTCGAAGGCCTCGGTCATCGTGTCGGGCATGTCGTTACCTTCCCCGGTTCCGCTCCGTCATGGGGATGACGGATCCGAACCACCACAGGTAACAGCAGGAGGAACGATGGAAGCACGGCTCAAGAGCACCAGCAGCCCCGAGGTGACCGGAGCGGTCCAGCAGCTGTTCAAGGTCGTGTACGGCGCCGGCGTCGACCCGCTGCTGCTCGAGCTGGTCCACCTGCGGGCCAGCCAGATCAACAGCTGCGCGCCGTGCGTCTACGGGGGTGTCCAGTCGGCGAAGAAGCACGGCGAGACCGACGAGCGGCTGCACAGCGTCGTCACCTGGCGCGAGACGCCGTTCTTCACCGAGCCGGAGCGCGCCGCGCTGGAGCTGACCGAAGCGGCGACGCGGATCGAGGACGGCCAGCCGGGCGTGACCGATGAGATCTGGGCGGCCGCCGCGGAGCACTTCGACGAGAAGCAGCTGTCGGCGATCGTCCTGCACATCGCGCTGACCGGGTTCTTCAACCGGATCAACCGCGCGATCCGGGAGCAGGCGGGCAAGACCTGGTGAAACCCGGCGGGGCGCCACCCGGCGCCCCGCCGGTGCCGGTCAGGCCGGGGTGATGAGGTACACGATGCCGCCGGGGCCGCTCGCCACGGTCCCGTCCGCGCGGTAGCGCTTGGTCCGCTGCCAGATCTTCTCGAACTGGTCGCGCTTGTACACGTTGCGCACCCGGTCGTTGCTGCTCGACGCCGGGTCGTTCGCGATCACGTCGCCGTCCTTCGTGAAGCCGACGACCACCATGATGTGCCCGGCCGTCCCGTAGCCGGCGCCGTCGAGCTCCGACGACAGGAACGACTGCGACGTGATCACCGGGATCCCGCGCGCGATGTAGTTCTCCAGCTCGTTCAGCGAGTGCAGCCGCGTGATGTGGCCGCGCAGGCCGCGCGAAGCCGCGTAGGCGGTGTTGAACGGCCAGTTGCCCGTGCCGTCGTACGCGTGGTCGTAGGTGTAGCGCGCCGCGAAGGCCACCGACGGGTCGACGTAGTCCGCGGGGATCCACGACATCTCCGCCGCCGACGGCTTCTTGCCCCAGTACTCGGCCACCATCTCGGTCGACGTCGGGCTGCACCACGCTTCGCCGCCCCCGCCGTACTGCGGGAACTGTCCCTTGTGGAGGTTCTGCGCGTACGCCGGCACCTTCAGCTCGATCCCGGTGGCGCGGCCCGGCTTCGTCGTCTGCACGTCGAAGCGGTCCGGCACCGCCGAGGTCATCGCACCCAGCGACGTCACCGACGGCGTCACGTGCGACCCGGCCTCGCGGTAGAGGTTGATCCGCAGCTGGTACGACTTCAGCGTCACGCCCGTCTTCATCACCAGCGTGTCGACGTCGACCAGGGCGTTCGCGTCGTCCTGGCCGTCGACGCTGGTGCGCAGGATGTCGGCGTCGCCGCTGGCCCAGCGGCCCATCACGTACCACGCGGTCTCGTCGCCCGCCGACGTCCGGCCGCGCGCCTCGACCTGCAGCCACGTCTTCGCCGGGGTGAGGGCGTTCCAGGACGCGACCAGCTGCGTCGCGCCGAAGCCCTCGCGGTACTCCGGCGACGTCCACTGGCCGTACTCGTACGTTCTCGTCGTGCCCAGTTCCGGCTCGGTGTGCTCCACCGTGCCGGCCGGACGCGTGATGCGCAGGCCGTCGCGGGTCAGCGCGAGCCCGGCGAAGCTGCCTTCGTGGAAGCGCCCGCCGTTCCATTCGTGGTAGTCGATCGCCTCGTCGTCGCGGGGCCGGACGGGTGCGGCCTCGGCGACTTGCGCGGTTACAGCTGTTAACACAACCACGGACAATAAGGTGAACAACTTGCGTACGCGCATCCCGGCTCCCTGATAGACCCACCCAGTAGGCAGGGATTTTCGCCGCTGGAGCCGGGTCTGTAAACAGGTACCTAGAGGACGGCCTGCGTCTGTGTCACTTTCGCGACCAACTTGCCGTCGTCGTCGTGGATCTCCGTCTCCACCACGACGAACTTGCGGCCCGCGTGCAGTGGTCTGGACGACGCAACGGCGTAGCCCGAACGCACCGCGCGCAGGAAGTTCGTCTTCGACTCGACGGTCGTCGTGCCCTGGCCGCCCTCGGGCAGGTTGAGGAACGCGCACACGGCGCCGGTCGAGTCGGCCAGCGCCATGAGCGCGCCCCCGTGCAGCGCGCCGCCGAGCGTGCAGAGGCTCTCGTCCCACTTCAGCCGGCTGCGGACGAGTTCGCGCCCGTGCTCCAGCACCTCGACGCCGAGGCGCTCGGAGAACGGCATGGAACGGTGGAACAGCTGCGTGCCCTCGGGATCGGTCATGCCCCGCAGCCTGCCCGAAGACCGGCCGCGGGGCGATTACCTCCGGCGTAACTCAGCCCAGCGGGTTGACGAGCAGCAGTTCCGTGTTGTGGTCCGCGGGGTCCCCGACGCGGCCGAGGTCGGTGTGGATGTCGTTGTACGACAGCTCCCGGTACAGCGACGCAAGCGCTTGCGGCGTCCGGGCGCCGTAGTCCACGGCGTACGGCGCTTCGGCCTCGATCAACGTCGTGAACAGCGACAGCGTGCCGTCCGCGTTGTCGGCGACCTCGACGATCCGCGCGTGCTGCGGGAAGTCGATGTGCGACGCTGTGTTGATCTCCCAGAAGCCCTGCTGCGGGGTGTTCCCGGCGTGCGGCGTGATCTTGTTGAGGTGCGTGTGGCCGTTGACCCACGCCAGCACGTTCGGGAACCGCTTGAGCAGCGCGACGAACGCGTTGCCGTCCAGGCGCGGGTCGAGCAGGTGGCGCGAGTCCGGCAGCAGGTTGGTCATCGTGCCGCTCGTGTGGTGGCTGAACAGGATGAACAGCTCGTCGGTGACGGCGTGGGTGACCTTGCGGCCGAAGAAGTCGTAGTACGTCGAGCTGCCCCGCTTGAGCGTCGACTCGACCCAGTTGTACTGCGCGAGGCCGATCGAGCCGTCGGCGAACCCGGCGTCGGTCGTCGTGTCGAGGCTGATCCCGGTGATGCCCGGCGCGATCCGGAACGTGTAGTAGACGTTCTTGCCGTCGGCGTTGGCGCCGGTGAAGCCGTGCCCGGCCGGGCCGGGGCCGGTGTTGGCGGTGTCGAGGTGCGCGCGGACGAACTCGCCGGTGTCGAACGGGCGGCGGCGCGCGTCCGGCGTCACCTCGCGGATGGTTCCGGAGCCGCCGAACAGCTCGGAGACCGGGACGCTCGAACCGCTGTTGATGGCGTCGGCGAGCTTCTTCGCGGTGCTCTCGTCCTTGCCGATGACCTTGTAGCGGCCGGTGTACCAGGCGTCGATGCCCGGGATCTGCGCCGGCAGCGAGCCGACGATGCTGTCGTCGTGGTTGCCGAACGTGCAGAACCACGGGACGTCGAGGCCCGGCGCGGTGAACGTCTTGATGCCGGCTTCGAGCAGGCCGGGGAGCTGCGGGAAGCCTTTGGCGGAGTAGTCGTCGCCGCCGGGCTTGCCCGGGTTCCAGAACTCGTGGTTGCCGGAGTTCTGCACGCCTTCGTAGGCGTTCGGGTCGCCGGAGTTCGGGGTGACGCTGCCGCCGTTGAGGACCTTGAGGAACCAGTCGAGCTCGATGAGCTCGTGGTTGTCGGTGTTGTCGCCGGTGGTGACCATGAGGTCGAACGGCCGCCCGGTGAACGGGCCCTGCCGCACGCTGTTGACGCGCTCGACGAGCGCGCTGGTCGCGACGGTGCCGAGCGCCTCCTGCGGCCGGTGCGCGGAGCCGATGAAGGGGTGCAGGTACTCGAAGCGCGCGGGGCTCTCGGTGTCGGTGATGTGCAGGTCGGTGAACTGCACGAACGCGCTGAGCGCGCGGCGGCGGTCGTCGCGCCCGGCCTTCGGGGTCGCGAGGTCGCCGCGGACGACGAGCGGCCAGCCGGGGCCGCCCTGGAGCCGGGTGTAGGCCGGCCCGGCGGTGACGGCGGTGGCGACCTGCTCGAGCGTGGTGCCCGCCGTGGTGACCGAGCGCGTGCTCGTGAGCCGCAGCGCGCGGTCGAGGGCGTTCGCGGTGGGCGTGCACAGCAGCAGTCCGAGACCGGCGGCGCCCGCGGTCGTGACGGCGCGCCGGGTGAGTTCGGCCATGGTTGTTCGCTCCCCAGTCTTCTCGGTTGCCCAGCACCGTGCCGGACGCCGATGTCCGGCCGGTGAACGTGACGTTTCGAGCCACCCTGTCACAGGTGTCGGGGTGGGGAGTACCGCCGAACGTCGTGGGGATTTCGGGCGAGGGGGCCGCTCAGCAGGCGATGCCGCACGCGGTGCCGGCCGCGGCGAACAGGCCGAAGAAGAACAGCATCACGATCACCGCCGGGATCACCGCGAGGATGCCGCACACCAGGCCCGCGATGCCCATGCCCTTGCCCGTGTAGCCCGGCCGGTCCGCCTGCAGCATCCCGGCCCACGACAGGCCGATCGCCAGGAAGCCGAGCACGAGGTCGATGAACGGGGCCCAGAACAGGACCAGCGCGACGATGCCGACGACCATGCCCGCCACCGCCATCCCGCTGGTGGTCAGCGGCTGGTACGCCGCGTAGGGCTGCTGGACGTAAGAGCCGTACGGTTGCGCCGCGTAGGGCTGCACCGGGTACGGCGCCGAAGGCGGGTACGCAGGATTCACCGGCTGCTGATCCGGCTGGTAAGGGTTGTAATCGGTCACAGCGCACCCACTCCTGTCCGTCCCCAGCGGAAGTCGCCCGGACCCCTCCGCACGTTACTCAGCCCGTCAGGCCCGACTCCGTCACCCCGCGGACCAGGTACCGCTGCAGGAACGCGAACAGCAGCACGATCGGCAGGATCGACACCGCCGCCGCGAGGAACAGCAGGTTCAGCTGCGGGTTCTGCGCCGTCAGCAGGCCGGACAGCGCCACCTGGACGGTCCACGAATCCGGCGACTGGGCGATGATCAGCGGCCACAGGAACGCGTTCCAGCTGCCGATCACCGTGATCACGGCGATCGCCGCGAAGAACCCCTTCGAGTTCGGGACCACGATCCGCCAGAACACGCCCCAGCGCGTCAGCCCGTCGACCCGGCCCGCCTCCTCCAGCTCGCGCGGGAAGTCCAGGAAGTACTGCCGGAACAGGAACACGCTGAACGCGCTGAACAGGCCGGGGATCACCAGCCCGCGGAAGTCCGACAGCCAGCCCAGCGACGAGACCACCACGAAGCTCGGCACGAACGTCACCGACGTCGGGATCATCAGCGTCGCCAGCACCGCGTAGAAGACGAACCGCGAGTGCCGGTACGGGATCCGCGCCAGGCCGTAGCCCGCCAGTGAACAGACCACCAGCAGGCCGAGGGTCTGCAGGACCGCCACGATCGCCGAGTTCAGCAGGCTGCGCGCGAACGGCACGTCGTCCAGCGAGAACAGCTTGGCGAAGTTCTCCCAGTGCACTGTGGACGGGAAGAACGTCCACTCCGGAGCGGTGATCTCCGCCCGGGACGCCAGGCCGTTGCGCACCAGCAGGTAGAACGGCAGCAGGAACAGCACCGCCGCGACGACCAGGGACACCCACCGGAAGAAGGCCCTCATGACACCCGCCCGAAGCGGAACACGCGGCCCTGCAGCAACGTCACCAGCGCGATGATCAGCGCCAGGATCACCGCGCCCGCGCTGCCGCGGCCCAGGTCCTGGCCGCCCGAACCCAACGACGTGTAGTACAGGTACACCAGCGGTGGCCGGGCGAACGGCGGGTAGCCGCGGGAGTCGCCCATGATGTTGTAGAACTCGTCGAACGCCTGGTAGGCGTTGATCAGGTTGAGCAGCAGCACCGCCACCGCCGTCGCGCGCAGCTGGGGGAGCGTGATGTGGCGGAAGATCTGCCAGCCGGGCTTGGCGCCGTCGAGCCAGGCCGCTTCGTAGAGGTGCCGCGGGATCCGCTGCAGCGCCGCGATGAACAGGATCATGTAGAACCCGAGCTGCAGCCACAGCCTCGCCGTCACCAGCACGATCCAGTACAGCGGCGGGTGCACCGTCCCCGTCCAGGCCACCGGGTCGGCGCCGAAGAGGGAGAGCACCGTGTTCGCCAGTCCGTATCGGACACCCGAGAACAACGACGTCTTCCAGATCAGCGAAGCCACGACGTACGAGCACGCGAACGGCAGGAAGAACACCGACCGGAAGAACGCCCGCGCGAACCGCAGCCGGTGCACCCCCAGTGCGAGCGCCAGCGACAGCGCGAACGTCAGCGGCACGATGAACACCGCGAACACGCTGAACGTCCCCAGGCTCGACAGGAACGGCTCGTCGGTCAGCATGTGCCCGTAGTTGTCCAGCCCGACGAACTCCGTCGGCGTCACGGTGTTGCGCGCGTCGAAGAAGGACAGGTACGCGCTCCAGCCGATCGGCAGGTACGCGAACACCGCCAGTCCCAGCAGGAACGGCCCGACGAACAGCCAGAACGCGCGCGCGTCGCGCCGTTTCATCCGAACAGGCGCTTGAGCTCGGACTTCGCGACCTCCACCGCCGTCTTGGTCTGCGCGACCGGGTCCGCGCCCTCCTTCGCGATCTTCGCGACCGCGTCGGACAGCGCCGTGTTCGACTGCTGCGTCCACACCGGACCGCCGACGAGGTGGCCGTTCTCCCGGACGAACCGGGCGGCGTCGGCGGCCGGCCCGGAGGCGAGGCTGTTCGCCTGGCCCACCAGGCTCTGCCGCGCCGGGACGTGGAAGCCGAACTTCGTCGCGAACTCCAGCTGGTCGTCGGTCTTGTCGATCCACAGCCACTTCACGAACGCCTTGGCCTCGGCGACGTGCGCGCTCTTGGCGTTGACCATCGCGCCGTACGCGCCCACTGGCACCGACGGCGCCCCCGTCGCGTCGAGCCGGGGGAACGGCAGGACGCCGAAGTCGTCGTCGAACGCCTGCCGGATCTTCGGCACGTTCCACAGCCCGGTCCACTGCATCGCGGCGAGCCCGTCGACGAACGCGCCGGGGTCCGACCAGTCCGCCGGCGCGCCGAGCAGCAGGGAACCGTTGGCGTTCAACGTGTGCAGCTTCGCCAGTGCGGTCGCCGCGCGCGGGTCGTCGAAGCCGACCTCGCGGTTGCCGTTCTTCAGGTAGTCGAGGCCCGCCGACCACAGCAGCGGCCCGGTGAGGACGCCGACGCCACCGTCGTTGCCGGCGAAGAGGCCCTTGACGCCGTCCTTCGTGAGCTTGCCCGCCGCGTCGATCAGCTCGTCGACCGTCTGCGGCGGCTGGACGCCGGCGGCCTGCAGCAGGCTCTTGCGGTAGAAGAGCACCTGCGTGTCGACGGCCTGCGGGATGCCGTAGACCTTGCCCTCGACCGTCTGCGCGGCCAGCACCGCCGGGCTGAAGTCGTTCTTGACCGGCGCGATGACGTCGTCGAGCGACACCACCTGGTTCTGCCGCACCCAGTCGATCTTGACCTGCGCCTCGAAGACGTCCGGGACGGCGCTGTTCTGCAGTGCGGTGACGATCTTCGAGTCGTAGTCACCGGGGTTCCACTGCACGTTCACGCTCGCGCCCGGGTAGCTCGCCGCGTACCGCTTGACGGCTTCCTGGACGCCGTCTTCGCCGTACGCGTGGTACCACTGCTGCAGCGCGACCTTCGGTGCGTCGGACGGCGGCGGGCCCGCCGAGTAGGCCGTCGAGGGCGGCGGTGTTCCCTGCCGTCCCGTGTTCGACCCGCACGCCGCCGCCAGCGCGCCGACACCCGCGAGCGCGAGGAAACTCCGCCTGTTGTGCATCCCCAGAACCCCTCCGACGTGCTCCGAAGGCCACCATGAGGGGTCAGGCTCCCTCATGGTGGCCCGCGGAGGCATGAAGACTCGCCGGAGATTTACCCGTTAGAGCTGGGCGATGTCGAGCTTTCCCTCGGAGTAGGACGCGCGGATGCGCTTCTTGTCGAACTTGCCGACGCTCGTCTTGGGCACTTCGTCCACGAACGTCCAGTTCTCCGGCAGCTGCCACTTCGCGACCTTGTCGGCGAGGAAGTCGCGCAGCTCCTCGGGCGTGGCCGTCTGGCCCTCCTTGAGCACGACGGCGACCAGCGGCCGCTCGTCCCACTTCTCGTCGGGGATGCCGACGACCGCGGCTTCGGCCACCGCGGGGTGGCCCATGACCTGGTTCTCCAGGTCGACCGAGGAGATCCACTCGCCGCCGGACTTGATGACGTCCTTGGCGCGGTCGGTGAGCGTCAGGTAGCCGTCGGCGCTGATCTTGCCGACGTCGCCGGTGCGCAGCCAGCCGTCGTGGAACTTGTCCGGGTCGACGTCCGAACCGCCGTAGTAGGAACCCGCGATCCACGGGCCCTGGACCTCCAGCTCGCCGACGGCCTCGTTGTCCCAGGGCAGCACCGCGCCGTCGTCGTCGATCAGCCGGGCCCGCACGGACGCCGGGAAGCGGCCCTGCGTGTAGCGGTACTTCCAGGCCTCCTCGCCGGTCGCGCCGGCGGGCGGACGGGCGACGCTGCCCAGCGGTGAGGTCTCGGTCATGCCCCAGGCGTGCAGGATCGACACCTTGTGCTTCTCCTGGAACGCGTGCATCAGCGACGGCGGCACCGCCGACCCGCCGACGACGACTTCCCGCAGGTGGGAGATGTCCTGCGGGTTCGCCTCGAGGTGGGCGAGCAGGCCCTGCCAGACGGTCGGGACCGCGCCGGCGAACGTCGGCTTCTCGGCGGCCAGCATCGCGGAGATCGGCGCCGGCTGGAGGAAGCGGTCCGGCATCAGCAGCGACGCGCCGACCATCAGCGCCGCGTACGGCAGGCCCCACGCCATGGCGTGGAACATCGGCACGATCGCCAGCGCCTTGTCGCTCTGCGCGAGGTTCATGCTGTCGCTCATGCAGACCTGCATCGAGTGCAGCCAGATCGACCGGTGCGAGTACGCGACGCCCTTGGGGTCACCGGTCGTGCCCGAGGTGTAGCACATCGCGGCGGCCGAGCGCTCGTCGACGTCCGGCCAGTCGAAGGTGTCCGGCTGCTCGGCCAGCAGCGCGTCGTAGGCGTGCACCTGGACGCCGTCCGGTGCCTGGAGGGCCGCCGCGTCGCCGTTGGCCACGATGACGTGCCGGACGGTCTTGAACTCCGGCAGCTGCTTCGCCAGCAGCGGGACCAGCGTGCCGTCGACGATGACGACCTGGTCCTCGGCGTGGTTGGCGACGAAGGTCAGCTGCTCGGGGAACAGCCGGATGTTCAGGGTGTGCAGCACGGCGCCCATCGCCGGAACGGCCAGGTAGGCGGCCATGTGTTCGGCGTTGTTCCACATGAACGTGCCGACGCGCTGGTCGCCGGTCACGCCGAGGCTCCGGAGCGCGTTCGCGAGGCGGGCGGCGTTGCGGCCGAGGTCGCCGTAGCTCTCGCGACGGGCTTCTGAACCGGTCCAGGTGATGACTTCGCTCGCCGAGTGCACCGACGTGCCGTGGCGGAGCAGGTTGGCCAGCGACAGCTGACCGTCCTGCATGGTGCTCAACATGGTCGCTCCCGGGGGTCGTTCGCCGGTGGGCTGGGGTTGGGCCGACTCTAATGCGGATCGGGTGAAGCGGGCATGGTCAACAGTGGCTCCGTTCGGTCACGGTCGTAGCGCGATCGGGCGACGACCGGACGATGATCAAGATCATCAATTTTTACGCTTTTCCTTATAGGCGAGGAAATGCGCGCCGTAACGGAGGCTTCACTTCCGGGTGAGTCTGGCCACTCCGGTCGCTTCTTGGGAGCGTTTCCGCAGGCCGGAGCGGGTTGCCCGGTATCACCTCCGGGGGTAATAAGTGCGTGTCGGTTGCACGGCCACGAAGCCGGTGGCGTTTACTGGGGCCGTGGCAAGAGACGGCTGAGCAGCGCTTGCAGGAGCAAGCACTCAGAAAAGCTGTCGGCCGCGAAAGCGGAGACCTGAGAGGAAAGGACACTACGTTGGCTCTGCCTACGTTGACTCCGGAGCAGCGCGCCGAGGCCCTGGCCAAGGCCGCCGAGGCTCGCAAGGCGCGTTCGGAGCTGCTCGCGTCGATCAAGTCCGGCAAGGAGAGCATCGAAAAGGTGCTCAAGCAGGCCAAGGAGAACAAGACCATCGGGAAGACGAAGGTCACCCAGCTGCTGAAGGCCGTCCCCGGCCTCGGCGCGGTGAAGGTCGCCGCCCTGCTCGAGCAGGCCGGCATCGACCCCGACCGGCGCGCCGCCGGCCTGGGCGAGCGCCAGCGCGAGGCGCTCATCGACGCGCTCAAGTAGCTCGTCGTCAGGAGCTCCCGCGAGGGGAGTGTCGCTCGTGACACTCCCCTCGCGGATCTCCCGAAGCCTGGGACGCTGGAATCGTGAGTTCACCTGACCCGGCGACCCCGGCACTCGACCTCGCTGCCCGCTACCAGCGAGGCGACTTCCTCTTCACGACGGCCCAGCGCGCACTCCTCGCGCAGGGCACGCTCCGGACCGTCACGGACACGGACCCGCGGCAGCTCGCCGCGGCGATCCCCGGCGTCCTGGCCGCCACCGGAGCCCCGCTGGCCGTCGGTGTCCTCCCGTTCGACACCGGGCCCGACACGAAGGTGCCGGGCCACCTCGTCGTGCCCCGGACCGTCCACCGCGCCGAGGGTGCGCCTTCGCTCGTCCGTGAGGTCCTGCCGGCGCCCGCGCGGGTGCGTGCGGTGCCCTCGCCCACGCAGCACATGGCGGCCGTCTCGACGGCGGTCGACGCGTTGGGCTCGCGGGGCCTGCGGAAAGCCGTCCTGGCCCGCGCCCTGGACCTCGAATTCGCCTCGCCGGTGCCCGCCGAGCGCGTCGTGCGCAACCTGGCGGCCGGCAACCCCCGCCACTTCACGTACGCGGCCGAGCTGCCCGGCGGACGCACGCTCGTCGGCGCCACGCCCGAGCTGCTGCTGCGCCGGACCGGCCGCACGGTGTTCTCCTCACCGCACGCGGGCTCGATGCCGCGTTCGGCCGACCCGGCGACCGACCGCGCCAACGGCGAGGCGCTGCGGACCTCGCGCAAGGACCAGCTGGAGCACGCGGTGGTGATCGACTACCTGGTCGAGGCGCTGCGGCCGTTCTGCCGGACCCTGGAGGTGCCGGCCGAGCCGGAGCTGGTGACGACGCCGGCGATCTGGCACCTGCGCACACCGATCACGGGCGAGCTGGCCGACCCGGACGTCACGGCCCTGGACCTGGCGGCGGCCCTGCACCCGACGCCGGCGATCTGCGGAACGCCGACCGAGGGGGCGCGCGAGCTGGTCCAGGAGCTGGAGCCGTTCGACCGCGACTACTACGCGGGAGCGGTCGGCTGGGTCGACGCGGCGGGCGACGGCGAGTGGGCGGTGGCGATCCGCTGCGCGGAGATCGCCTCGACGTCGATGAGGCTGTACGCGGGCGGCGGCATCGTGCCGGCGTCGGACCCGCGGGCGGAGCTGGACGAGACGACGGCGAAGTTCCGGACGCTGCTGGCGGCGATGGGCCTGGAGGACTCGCTCAGCTAGCCCAAAGAACGCGAAGCAGGTCGACGCGGTTCTGGTCCTCCAGGATCAGGTAAGTGATCAGGCCCTCGCCGTGCGGTCCGAACGCCAGGTTGCGCATCGGGCTTTCCGGATTCGATCGGTGGTAGGGGTCACCTTTGCCGGGAACCAGTTCCAGCACGCCGATCGCCTCGGCCAGCGCATGGAGCGCCGCTTTGGGCAGCGCCCGGATCTGGTCTTGGACGTCCGGGTAGACCTCGATGTCGTACGCCACCGCTACAGGCCGAGCTCCGCTTGCAGGGAGTTCCACGACCGGGTGCCGGTCGGCGCCTCACCCGAGTGCTGAGCGTGCGCGGCGGCTTGGAGCATGCGGCGGTGTGCGGCCGGGTCAGCCTGGGTGCTCCACGCGATCCGGCGCCAGGATTCGAGGGTCTCGACGAGGTCCGTGAGGCTCAGTGCTTCGCGGGCGACGTCGAGTGCTCGCCGGTAGTCCTCGTCGAACCGCGGAACGTCCTCCGGCAGCAGCGCGGCCCGGATCGCCGCCGGTGACGTGCCCGCGGGATACCTCGGCTCATCCGTGCTTGCCGGTGTGGACATGGTGATGACTATAGCTGTGGGACCCAGAGTTCCTCGGTCACCGACAGCTCGTCGGTGGTCAGGACGGCGATGGCCGCCCGGTAGCCGTCCGCGGCCTTCAGGTCCGCCAGCCGCGTGCGGGCCGGGTCGAGCGCGGCTTCGCCGGAGGACACCAGCCTCGCCGGCTCGTCGAAGCGGGAGAACGTGATGCTCTTCAGCGGGATGCGCAGGCCCTTGCCGGTGGCCTTCATCACCGCTTCCTTGCGCGTCCAGTAGACGAAGAACGCGTTCGCCTTCTCCGCGTCGGTCAGGCCGGTCAGGTGGGCCGTCTCGGCGGGGCTCAGCGCGTACTCGATGAGCCCGTCGTCGGCCTTCCGGGTCGCTGTCTCGACGTCCAGGCCCACCGGGACCGACGGGGTCGCCGCGACGCCGATCAGGTCGCCCGAGTGCGAGATCGACAGTGTCAGGTCCTCGCCCGGGACGTGCGGGCGGCCGTGCTGCTTGCCGCAGTCTTCGCAGGTCGCGTCGAACTCGACCGAGTCGACCGCGATTCCGAGCCACTCCGCCGCGACCGTCTTCGCCAGCACGCGGCCGGTGAGGAACCGGCGCTTGTCGGCGTCCTGCCGGTACGCCTCGAAGCGGCCTTGCTCGACGTCGTCCAGCAGGCGCAGGAAACGCTCTTCGGCGGGCAGCGGGGACGACCAGCGGACCACGATCTCCATCACGCCTCCGATCCTCCCGGGCGCCGCGGCGGTTGTCACGAATTCGCGGAGAGGTCTGGGGTAATCACGCTCTCAGGAGGTACCCTGGACTAAGCAAGCGCTTAGCCAGTGGCAGTGTTGGTCGGAGGAGCAGCTCACCCATGGATTTCTCTCTCAGCACCGAAGAACGGGAAGTGCGCGACTGGGTCCGCACGTTCGTCCAGCGGGAGCTGATCCCGCTCGAGCAGGAAGTCCTGCGGCGTGAGCGCGCGCACCAGCCGGGGCTGACCGGTGAGGAGCTCAAGGACCTCCAGCTCAAGGCGAAGGAGTCCGGCTTCTGGGGCGTGCTGACCCCGGAGGAGTACGGCGGCATGGGCCTGTCCGCCGTGATGGCCGCGCTGCTGGAGGCCGAGCTGGGCCGCACCTTCGTGCCGTTCCGCTTCGGCGGCGCCGCGGACAACATCCTGTTCCACGCCAACGAGGAGCAGAAGCAGACCTACCTGCTGCCGACCATCTCGGGCGAGCGCAAGTCCTGCTTCGCGATCACCGAGCCGGGCGCCGGGTCGGACGCCAAGGCCATCCGGACCACCGCCCGCAAGGACGGCACCGACTGGATCATCAACGGCGAGAAGACCTTCATCACCGGCGGCAACGAAGCCGACTTCACGATGGTCTTCGCGATCACCGACCCGGAGAAGGGCGCGAACGGCGGCGTCACCTGCTTCCTCGTCGACCGCGAGGCAGGCTGGAAGTCCGAGTACATCGACACCATGGGCGAGTGGGGCCCGGCGTCGCTGATCTTCCAGGACGTCCGCGTCCCGGAGACGCAGATCCTCGGCGAGGAGGGCCGCGGCTTCGAGCTGGCCATGCAGTGGATCGGCCAGGGCCGCTACCTCCTGCCGGCGCGCGCGATCGGCTCGTGCGAGCGGCTGATCACCATGGCCATCGAACACGCCAACACGCGCGAGACGTTCGGCCAGAAGATCGCCGAACGCCAGGCCATCCAGTGGATGATCGCCGACTCCGGCGTCGAGCTCGAAGCGCTGCGGTGGCTGGTGCTCAACGCCGCCTGGCAGGTCGACCAGGGCGTCGACTCCCGGCACGCGCAGTCGATGGCGAAGCTGTACGGCGGCCAGAAGGCCAACGAAATCGTCGACCGCGTCCTGCAGATCCACGGCGGCATGGGCTACACGCGGGAGCTGCCGGTCGAGCGGTGGTACCGCGAGCTGCGGCTGCTGCGCATCTACGAGGGCACCGACGAGATCCAGCGCCGCACCATCGCGCGCAACCTGCTCAAGGGGCACGTGAAGGTCGGCGGCGTCCTGGGCTGAGCCGCTCCGGAAACGCGTGAAGCCGTCAAGGCCGCCCTTCCCGGCGGCCTTGACGGCTGTTCGGCTGCGTACTGCTTACTGCTTGTTGCGAATGGCGATCGGAACGCCCGCGAGGTCCTCTTCGTTGCACAGGAGCTTCACGTCGTAGTACGGCGAACCCTGACGGTCGTCGTAGTCGAGGTGGATGGCCAGGACGTCGAGCGGCTCGCCGAGCCACTCCTGAGCCTGACGCAGCCACTTGGCGCAGCGCTCCAGAGCCGCGGGGAGATCGTCGTCACGGAACTCGACGGGGCGATAGGGGACATCCTGCACCTGATCGCGGGGGCTTTCCGGCGCCGGGAGGCCCGGCGCGAGACCCGAGTCGTCCAGTTCCAGTTGGATCGTTTCCTCAGTCACCCTTCGAGCGTCCCCCACGCACGCCGTCTGGGCAAGGCGTACACAGGTAAAAGCGCCGCTAAACGGACATGCCCCACTCTTTCGCGACGATTTCCCGGCACCGTCGCAAGTCGGCGACGCCCGGCGGGGACGTGCAGCCCAAGGCCCGCGAGACCAGCTCCGCGTAGTGCTCGGCGAGCTGGTCCAGCGCCAGCGGCCCGCGCGGGGAGTACCACCGGGCGACCCCGCTGCACATCTCGAGCAGTGCGAGCCGGGTCACGGCCGGGTGTTCGGTGTGGAACACCCCGGCCGCGACGCCTTCTTCGATCGCCGCCGCCCACAGGTTCTCGTACGCGTCCCGCAGCGCCACCACCGGCTCGCGCGCGGCCGGGGACAGCACGTCGACTTCGTTGTCCACCACCCGGGTTTCCGCCGGGCCGACGGCGTGCGCGAGCACGTGCAGCGCGACCAGCGTGCGCAGCCGGTGCACCGGATCCGGGCTGCCCGCCGTCGCCTCGCGGGCGGCGTCCAGCAGGCGGTTCAGCGCCGTGTGCATGATCTCCGCGAGCAGATCCTCCTTGGTGCCCATGTAGTGGTACAGGCTCGCCGACGAGAGTTCGGCCTCCTGCGCCAGATCGCGGATGCCCGTGCCGTGGAAACCCTTGGTGGCGAACAGCTTCACCGCCGCCGCGCGGACGCGTTCGCGGCTCGTCACAGCCATGCCGCCGCCTTCGCGTCCCACGACCCGGCGCGCGGGTCGGCCACCTTCCGCAGCTCGCCCTTGGCGACGCGCTCCGACGGCGTCATCGGCAGCTCGTCGGCGAACGCCCAGAACCGCGGAACCTTGAAGTACGCCAGTTTTTCCGAGCAGAACGCGGCCAGCGCGGCCGGTTCCGGACGCTCGCCGTCGCACACGACGTACGCCTTGATCTCCTCGCCGCGCAGCTCGTCGGGCACCGCGACGACGGCGGCCAGCTTGACCGCGGGGTGCAGCAGCAGCGCGCGCTCGACCTCGTCCGCGGACACGTTCTCGCCGCTGCGGCGGATCATGTCCTTCGTGCGGCCGACGTAGTAGACGCGGCCGGCGTCGTCCATCCGCGCGAGGTCGCCGGTGTGGAACCAGCCGTTCTCGAACGCCTTCGCCGTCGCGGCCGGGTCGTCGTGGTAGCCGTGCATCAGGCCGATCCCGCGGATCAGCAGCTCGCCGGTTTCCCCGCGCGGCAGCGGCTTCCCGTCGGCGCCGGCGATCATCGCCTCGCGGTCACGGCTCGGCCGTCCGATGCAGCCGGTGCCGACGGTCTCGTCGTGGTCGCCCGCCGTCATCCGGATGTCACCGCCGGTCTCGGTCATCCCGAACGCCTCGTACCACGGCACGCCCCAGCGCGCCTCCAGTTCGGCGTGCAGGTCGAGCGGGATCGCCGACGCGCAGATCGCGCGCACCCGGTGGGCGCGGTCGGCTTCGGACGGTTCCTGGCGCAGCAGCAGCGTCGGCATCAGGCCGAGGCAGTAGAACCAGGTGACGCCGTGCTCGCGGACCTTCGCCCAGAACGTGCTGGGGTGGAAGCGGTCCAGCACGACGAGGGTGGCGCCGGCGGCGAGTCCCAACGCGACGTTCCACTGTGGATCGATGTAGTGGAACGGCTGCGCGGTCAGCATCACGTCGTCCGCGCCGACGGCGGGGAAGTCGGTCGCCAGGCTGATCGCGAGGGTCGTCCAGTACCGGTTCGGCAGGACGCAGCCCTTGGGCGCGCCGGTGGTGCCCGACGTGTACTGGATGTTGACCGGGAGCTCGGGCGCCGGCGTGAACGCGGGCGGCTCGGCGTCGGTGCGGAGCCGGTCCGGGGTGATGACCTCGGTCAGCCCGATCCGGCCGAGGAGGCCGGTGAACTCCGGCGCGGCGACGACCAGTTTCGCACCGGAGTGCCGGAGGACGTGGGCGCCGTCGAACTCCTGGTAGTTCGTGTTGACCGGCACCAGCTGCGCGCCGATCTTCGCCAGCGCGAGCCACGTCAGCGGGAACTCGGGCACGTTCCGCAGCATCACCGCGACGCGGTCGCCGGGGCCGATGCCGCGCTCGGCCAGCGCCGCGGCGATCCCCGAGCTTTCCCGATCGACCTCGGCGAACGTGAATTCCCGGTCCAGGTGATCGAACACCCACGCCGTGCGGCCCGGCCACAGCTGCGCGGCCCGCGTGACGAGCTGGGCCAGGGTCCCGATCTCGCCGAGCGGGGTCACGCCCGGCTCCGGAAGGCTTCCGTCGACGCGGCGACCGCGGCCGAGTGCTCGGTGATCAGGGCGTGGCTGACTTCGAGTTCGAGCGCCGGTTCGAGGTCGGTGCTCGCGTCCAGCACGCGCTTCGCCATCGCCGCGGCGGCCGGCGGGTGCCCGGCGATCCGCTCGGCCCAGCTCAGTGCCTCGGCCTGGAGCTGTTCGGCGGGGACGGCGGCGTTGACCATGCCCAGCTCCGCGGCTTTCCGGCCGTCGAAGCGCTCGCCGAGCAGCAGGAGCTCCTTCGCCTTGAGCGGGCCGACGAGTAGCGGGAGCAGCCGCGACGCCGCGCCGGTGACGCTCAGGCCCAGCGAGACCTCCGGGAACGCGAAGACGGCGTCCTCGGCGGCCAGGATCAGGTCGCAGCCGAGCGCGAACTCCGCGCCGGCGCCGATCGCGTAGCCGTGCACCGCCGCGATCACCGGCTGGCGCAGCCCGCGCAGCCGCCGCGTGACGTCCTGGAGCCGGTCCAGCCGCGCCCGTGAGTCACCCTCGGGGGTGGGTTCCTTGAGGTCGTGGCCGGCGCAGAAGGCGCGCCCGTTCCCGGACAGCACGACGACGCGGGCGTCGCTGCGGGCGGCCGCGTCGAGGGCGGCGAGGAAGTCGTCGACCAGCACGGCGGCGACCGCGTTCAGCCGCTCGGGCCGGTTCAGCCGGATGTGCGCGATGCCGTCCTCGACGGCGAAGTCCACGGTGGGCATGGGCCGATGCTAGACGTTCGATCGATCGATCGATAGCCTCGGACTCATGCGGGTCGACACGGTCTACGAGAACGCCACGGTCTGGACGGGCGCGGGCGTCACCAGCGCCATCGCCGTCCTGCACGGCCGAGTGGTCGCGCTGGGCGACGACGCCCGCTCGCTCTCGGCGCGCTCGCGGGTCGACCTCGCCGGCGGGTTCGTCGTGCCCGGCTTCCACGACGCGCACAACCACATGGCGTGGTTCGGCATGGGACTCGACGACGTCCCGCTCGGCGGCTGCCGCAACGTCGAGGAGGTCTACGACGCCGTCGCCGCGCGCGCCGCGACGCTGCCGGCCGGGAGCTGGGTGGTCGGCAGCGGGTACGACCAGAACAAGCTCGTGGGCGGCCACCCGGATCGGCACGGCCTCGACCGTGCCGCGCCGGGGATGCTCGTGCGGCTCAAGCACACGTCCGGGCACATGACCGTGGTCAACTCGGCCGTGCTCGACCAGCTCGACCTGGCGCACGTGCCCGTCGGGGGCGACGTCGTGCTCGACGCCGACGGCTCGCCGACCGGGCTGTTGCGCGAGCAGGCCCAGCTGCTGCTGCGGCCGCTGACGTACCCGACGCCGGTCGACCGGGTCGTGCGCGGCCTCGAGCGCGCTTCCGAGCGGTACCTGGCGGAGGGCATCACCAGCGTCCAGGAGGCCGGGATCGGCGGCGGCCTGGTCGGCGAGACCCCCGCCGAGCTGGCCGCCTACCAGCAGGCGCGCGACACCGGCGTGCTGCGCGTGCGCAGCACGGTGATGGTCGCCGCGAGCGTGCTCCACGACCTGCCCGACGACGCCGGCTTCGGCCTCGACCTCGGCCTGCGCACCGGCCTCGGCGACGAGTGGCTGCGCGTCGGCCCGATGAAGTTGTTCGCCGACGGCTCCCTCGTCGGGCGCACCTGCGCGATGCACGAGCCCTTCGACGGCGAGCCGGACAACCGCGGCTACTTCCAGGTGCCCGAGGACGAGCTGGCCCGCACGATCCGCCGCGCCCACGAGGCGGGCTGGCAGATCGCGACGCACGCGATCGGCGACCGCGCGATCACCGTCGTCCTCGACGCCTACGAAGCCGCGTTGGCCGCTTCGCCGCGCGCGGACCACCGCCACCGCATCGAGCACTGCGCGGTGCTCCAGCCCGCGGAGCTGTCCCGGCTCGCGTCGCTCGGCATCATCCCGTCGCCGCAGGGTCGGTTCGTCAACGAGCTCGGCGACGGCATGCGCGCCGCGCTCGGCGAGGCCCGCGTCCCGTGGTGCTACCGGCTGCGAAGCGTCCTCGACGCGGGTTGCGTGCTTCCCGCGTCGTCGGACCGGCCCGTCGTGAACGGCGCGCCGTTGCCCGCGCTGGCCGACATGGTGCGTCGGCGCACGGCGTCAGGCGCCCCCTTCGCACCCGAAGAGGCGTTGACGCCGGAGCAGGCGTTGCGCGCGTACACGTACGGCTCGGCGTACGCGACCTTCGCCGAGCGTGACCTGGGCACGCTCGAACCCGGGAAGCTCGCCGACTTCGCCGTGCTGTCCGGTTCGCCCCTGGACGAGTCCGCTTTGGACGCGCTCAGCGTGCAAGGCACCGCCGTCGGCGGCGAACTGCGTTATCAAGCGTGATGGCTCACTTCCTCCCCACGAACTCGAGTGCTTCCTCCGCCAGCGCGGACCAGGGCTGCGTCGACCCGGGGTCCAGTGCCAGCCATTCCTTCATCGGGGTGCCCTTGTTGGCGTCGAAGCGCACCCCGTGCCCGCCCCCCACGAGCTCGTCGACCCTCGGCCGGGGCAGCTTGAGCACGAGCTGCCCGCGCACGAACATGCAGAAGATCCGGCCGTCCGCACGCAGCGCCGTGCGCCCGAACCCGCCGGTCGCGCCGGGTGGCGTGATGCCCGGGCGTCCGGTGAACTCGTCGACCAGGTCTTCGAACTTCTCCTCCGGTGACATCGACCACCTCCGAGCCCGACAGTAACGACCACCACCGACAGAAACGGGAGGCGAGATGCCCGTCCGCGACGCCGTCTTCGAAGACGTCGACGAAATCTGCGCGCTCATCGAGGAGCACGCCGTCTACGAGGACAACCACGACCTGAAGCTCGACCGCGCCGAGATGAGCGGGCACCTCTTCGGGCCGGACCCGAAGGCGTGGGTGCTGATCGCGACCCCGCCCGGCGAGCCCGGCACGGTCGCCGGCTTCGCCTTCTGCAGCTGGAACTTCTCCACGTGGGAGGCCCGGCCGGGGATCTGGCTGGACGACCTGTTCGTCCGGCCGGCGCACCGGCGCTTCGGGCTCGGCAGCGAGCTGCTCGACGAACTGCGCAACCGCACGAGCGGCCGCATCGAGTGGGACATGCAAGCGGGCAACGAGAAAGGCGAGGCGTTCTACGCCCAGCTCGGCGCGGAGCCGGTGCCGGGCTGGATCCGCTACCGCTGGCGGCCGTGAACTTTCACGAGAAAGTACCCGGCACCGTAAAGTATGCGGCATGGGAGATGGTTCGGTCCGGAGGTCCTCGTCGGTCGAGGACTACGTCCGGGTGATCTACGGCCTGGTCGAGCGGGGTGAGGCGGTCACGAACACGTCGCTCGCCGGCCGGCTGGAGGTCAGCCCGTCCTCGGCGTCGGGGATGGTCACGAAGCTGTCCCAGCTGGGCCTGGTCACCCACGTGCCGTACCGCGGCATCGAGCTGACCGCCGACGGCCGCCTCCTGGCGCGGTCGGTGCTGCGGCGCCACCGGCTGATCGAGACGTACCTGGTTTCGGAGCTCGGCTACACGTGGGACGAGGTCCACGCGGAGGCGGACGCGCTGGAGCACGCGGTGTCGGACCGCCTGGTCGAGCGCATCGCGGCGAAGCTGGGCAACCCGGTCCGCGACCCCCACGGCGACCCGATCCCGGCCCCGGACGGCAGCGTGGAGGAACTGGCGGTCCGGATCTTGGACGACCTCGAGCCGGGCGCGGTCGGCGAGATCGTCCGGGTGTGGGACACGGACCCGGAGCTGCTGCGGTACCTGACGGAACACGCGATCAACCTGGGCGAACGCATCGAGGTCGTGGAGCGGCAGCCGTTCGGGGGGCCGATGGTGGTCAAGGTGGGCTCGCCGCCGGATGCCGCTACGCACGCCATCGGCAAGGAGATCGCACAGGCCTTGTCGGTCACCCTGCGCTGAGCGGCGTACGCGCGAGTGACGTCCTGGAGCGGATGTGGTGACACGCCCGCCGTCGAGACCATGGCCGCATGAAACCCTTCCGCTTCGGCGTCGTCGCCGGGTTCGCGCCTGATCTGACCTCGTGGACCGCTCAGGCCGAGCGGGTCGAAAAGCTCGGCTTCGACACCCTCCTCGCCACCGATCCCGTCGGGACCGCGGATCCCTTCGTCCTGCTCGGGGCCGCCGCCGCGGTCACGCTCGACCTCACCGTCGGCACTTTCGTGCTCGCCGATCCCTTCCGGGATGCCCGAGCCCTCCGCTGGCAAGTCCAGACCCTGCACCGGCAGACCGGCGGTCGCTTCGAGCTCGGGCTCGGCGTCGGGCGGCCCGGTGCCGAAGCGCACGCCGAAAGCCTCGGGCGGGCGTTCGGCGGACCGGGTGAGCGCATCACGCGGATGGCGGAGACCATCGCCGTCCTCAAGGAAACCGCGGACCGGCCGCGGCTGGTGCTCGCCGGCGGTGGGCCGAAAATGCTGGCGCTCGCCGCGCAAGAAGCCGACACCCTCACCTTCACCTGGCCGCCGAAAACCACCGAAGCCGATGCCGAGTCCATTGTGGATCGATTCCGTAAGCTTGCTGAGGAACGGCTGCCGGACATCGAGCTCGGGCTGAACCTGATGGCCGTCGGGGACGCGCCGTCGCCCGGAATCGCGCGATGGGCCGGGGTCGACGTCCCCGAGCTCGCCGCCGCCGGGGCCGTCACCGTGCTGCCCGCTGATCCAGGTCAAGCGGCGGAAAGGCTTCTCGGCTGGCGGGAGCGGTGGGGGATTTCCTACGTGACGATCAACTCGGGCTACGCGGAACCGTTCGCCGAGATCGCCGCGCGGGTGCGGCTCGCAGGTGGGTGAGGGCCCTTCCGATCTTGCGAAGCTGGGCCTACGCTCCAATTTTCGTACTCGGGAGTGCTTCGGAGCGTTGTGATGACCGGTCAGCGAACTCGCACCATCGACCGGGGGGAGCAGGCGGAACTGGGTCACCTCCTGGCCGCCGGGCCGTTCGACGTCGCGTTGCGCGCGGCGATCAGGGCTCGCGGCCTCGGCCTCGACCGGATCCGCTATCGCTTGCGCGGCAGGGGAACCACGGTCAGCCTGGCCACCCTCAGCCACTGGCAGTCCGGGCGGTGCCGGCCCGAGCGGCCGGAATCATTGGAGGCGTTGCGGAATCTCGAAGACATCCTGAACGTGCCGGACGGCTCGCTCAGCAGGCTCCTCGGCCCGCCGCGCGGCAGGACTCGATTCCACGCGCAGCCGCCGACGCTCAACTGAGCGGTACCAACATAAATTCGCTCACCTGAGCACACGTAGGCTCGACTTCATGCGAGCTGTCGTCATGGAGGAGTTCTGCGTCCCGCCGGTCGTGCGGGACGTGCCGGAGCCGGTGGCGCCGCCCGGTGGCGCGGTGATCGAGGTCGACGCCACCGGCGTCTGCCGCAGCGACTGGCACACGTGGCAGGGCCACGACACCGCGGTGACGTTGCCGCACGTCGCCGGGCACGAGCTCGCCGGCCGGCTCGTCGCGCTCGGCGAAGGCGTGCGCGGCTGGGAGCTCGGCGCGCGCGTCACCGTGCCGTTCGTCTGCGCCTGCGGCGCCTGCCCGCAGTGCGCCCGCGGCGACCAGCAGATCTGCGACCGTGAGTTCCAGCCCGGCGCGACGCACTGGGGTTCCTTCGCCGAGCGCGTCGCCATCGAGCACGCCGAGACGAACCTGGTCGCGCTGCCGGACTCGCTCGGCGCCGCCGAAGCCGCCGCGCTCGGCTGCCGGTTCGGGACGGCGTTCCGCGCGGTGCTGCGGCAGGGCCGGGTCACCGCCGGGCAATGGGTTTCGGTGTACGGCTGCGGCGGCGTCGGCCTCTCCGCGGTGCTGCTGGCCGTCGCGGCGGGCGCGAAGGTCGTCGCCGTCGACGTCTCGCCGTCGGCGCTCCAGCTGGCCGCGAAGTCGGGCGCCGCGCTCACCGTCGACTCCTCGGCGTTCGACGGCCCGGAAGCCGTCGCCGCGCACGTCCGCGAGCTGACCGGTGGCGGCACGCACGTGTCGCTGGACTGCCTCGGCGCGCCGTCGACCTGCGCGGCGTCGGTGGGCAGCCTCCGCAAGCGCGGCCGGCACGTCCAGGCCGGGCTGATGCCGCCCGCGCAGGGCGTCGCGCCGATCCCGATGCACCGGGTCATCGGCGGCGAACTGGAGCTCGTCGGCATCCACGGCCTCCAGGCGCACGAGTACCCGGAGCTGTTGCGCGTCGTCGAGACGGCCGGCATCGACCTCACCGCGCTCATCGGGCAGCGGATCGGCCTCGACGACGTCCCGGCCGCGCTGGCCGCGATGAACGACCCCGTGCCGGCGCATGCGGGCGTCACCGTTGTGACGTTTCGTGACTGATCCGCGTCGCCCAGGTCAAGTGACCGGTTCGTAGCTGATCCACGCTGGTGTTGTGACATTCAGGTGTGGGAACGTCTAGGCATGGTGGCCCATAGCGAGGGGATTCGGCCGCAGGAGCGCCCGGTTGGTCCGTTCGGGCGGCTCCTGCGGCTGTTCACTTCCGCGGGTGTGACGTTCCGCGGTCACCGCGTCGTGCCCGCCACGATCACCGAACGTGTCCGGCGGGAGTCTCCGGCACAATCGAGGTGATGGACGCCCTCCTGCCGCGCCCGCGCGCCGAACTCGCCCCCGGTGCCGTCCACGTGCCCGACTGGCTCGGGTTCGACGAACAGCGCGAGCTCGTCGAGGCGTGCCGCGGCTTCACCGGTTACCGCTACACGCGGCTGCCCAACGGCGGCGTGATGTCGGTGAAGTCCGTCTGCCTCGGCTGGCACTGGTACCCGTACGGCTACTCGCGCACGACCGGCGAGGGCGCGCCGGTGCTGCCGTTCCCGGACTGGCTCGGCGACCTCGGCCGCCGCGCGCTGGCCGACGCGTACGGCGAGGCCCAGGCGTACGAGCCGGACATCGCGCTGGTCAACTTCTACGACGCCACCGCGAAGATGGGCCTGCACCAGGACAAGGACGAGCGCAGCTTGGCGCCGGTGGTCTCGTTCAGCCTCGGCGACGCGTGCGTGTTCCGTTTCGGCAACACCGAAACCCGCGGCCGGCCGTACACCGACGTCGAGCTGCGCTCGGGTGACGTGTTCGTGTTCGGCGGCCCGTCCCGGCTCGCCTACCACGGCGTGCCGAAGACGCTCCCGGGCACGGCGGACCCGGCGCTCGGCCTGACCGGACGACTCAACATCACGCTGCGCGTCTCGGGTCTCTAGTCCTCTGTGGACTCTTCCTCGGGCACGACGATGAGCCGGACGGCGAGGGCGCGCGAGCCCGGCGGGTGGTGGCCCGGCTCGGTGACGTACTTCCAGACCAGGTTCTGGTACTCCTCGACGAACGACGTGACCTGCTCCTTCGTCAGCGTCAGGCCGGCGCGGTAGATCTGGTTCCAGCCCTCCGCGCTGTCGTAGCCCGCGTACGCGCGCGTCACCAGGCCGAGGTCGTGGCTCATCTTGAGCGCGCCGAGCTTGCGCGCGGCCTCGCGCTCGTCCGGCGTCATCTCGAGGCCGGGCGGGGTGTAGATGTCCTTCATCAGCGACCGCCACCAGCGTTCGCGGCCGGTTGAACGCTCCTCGATCTCCGCGATCAGCTCGAGGTCGGCGAGCCGGCGGAGGTGGTAGGAGGTCGTCCCGGTGCTCTCGCCGAGGGCCTTCGCGACGCTCGTGGAGTTCGCTTCGCCGTGTTTGCCCAGGTAGGACAGGATGTCGCGGCGCACGGGGTTGGCGAGTGCCTTGTAGAAGGCCTTGAGGTCCGCGCCGGTGAGGACGCGGCGTTCGGGACGGTCGACCATGACCGGAGCCTACTACAGAGACTGTTTGCAAAGAATCTCTGCAATCGGCTACCTTGGATCGGGAGATCGGGGGTCCTGATGAAGAGACTGTTCTGGGCGGCGGGTCTGTGCCTGCTGCCGTGGATCGCGGTACTGGGGATGACGCTGCCGGACGTCGTGGAGGCGCGGAACTGGCGGCTGGCCTGGACGGGCTTCGACGTGGCGGAGGCGCTCGGCCTGCTGGCCACGGCCTGGCTCCTCGGCCGCGGCGACGCGCGGACGCCGTTCGCCGCGATCGGCACGGCGACGCTGCTGCTGGCCGACGCGTGGTTCGACGTCGTGACGGCCGGCGACGACGTCGTGTTCTCGCTGCTGATGGCCGGTTTGGAGGTGCCGCTGGCGCTGGCGTGCCTGTCGGTGGCGATGCCGCGGCCGGCGGTGCCGTCCCATGTCTGAACTGGACGCGCGGCTGCGCGACGAGATCGACGACCAGGTCGCGGAGGCCCTGGACGCCTACCTGGCGGAACGCTGGACGCGACCCCGGCCCACCTGGCCGCTGTGGCTGGCGATCGTCCTCACCAACGTGGCCTGGCTGCTGGTCACGACCACTTGAAGCGGAGAGTCTGACCCGGCCGCAGCTGGGCCGCGACGTCCAGATCGGCCTCGTCGACGACCGCGATCACCGGGTAGCCGCCCGTGGTCGGGGAGTCCGCGTGGAACAGGATCGGGCGGCCCGACGGCGGTACCTGCAGCGAGCCCGGTACGCACGCCTCGGACGGCAGCTCCCCGGCGCGGGCTCGCGCCAGCGGCGGTCCCGTCAGCCGGATGCCGACGCGGTCCGAGTCGGGGGACACCGTGTACACAGTGGACAGCAGCTCGTCCGGGGCGGCGAACCAGTCGCGGCGCGGTCCCGGCGTCACGCGCAGGACCGGTGACGAAGGCAAAGCCGCGCGTGGGGCCAGGTCGACGACCGGGAACGCGCCAGGGGTTCCCACCGGCAGCAGCATTCCGGCGGTGAGCGGCGGCGGGCCGAGCCTGCCCAGCGTGTCCGTCGATCGCGAACCGAGCACCGGCGCCACGTCGATGCCGCCGCGCACCGCCACGTAGCAGCGCAAGCCCGTGGATGCCATGCCCAGCACCAGTTCGTCGCCCGGCCACAGCGTGACCGGGCCGTTCATGCCGCCCGGCGAGACCGGGCACGCAGCCCCGGTCACCGCCACCGTCGTGACGGCCGACGCGCGCAGCACCAGACCGCCCAGCGTCGCTTCCAGCGCCGCCGCTCCCGGCGGGTTGCCGACCAGCCGGTTCGCCAGCTCGAACGACGCGCGGTCGGCCGCGCCGGACCGCGAGACGCCGAGCGCCGCGTGGCCGGGCCGGCCGAGGTCCTGCACCGTCGTCGAAAACCCCGGGCGGACCACCTCCAGCTTCACGGTCCCACCGCCTCGAAGCGCACGCGCGTGCCCGGCGGCAGCAGGTTCGGCGGGTCGCGCTCGACGTCCCACACCGGCACGTCCGTCCGGCCGAGCAGCCGCCAGCCGCCGGGCGACGCGCTCGGGTAGATCGCGCTGTACTCGCCCGCGATCGCCACCGAGCCCGCCGGGATGCGCGTCCGGGGCGTCGACCGGCGTGACACGTGCAGCGCCGGGTCCAAACCGGACAGGTACGCGAACCCCGGTGCGAACCCGCAGAACGCCGAAACGTAAGAACCTTTGCTGTGCCGGGAAACCAGCTCGGCGACGGACAAGGCAGCCTCGGCCGCGACGTCGGCCAGGTCCTCGCCGTCGTACACCACCGGGACGACCACTTCGGCCGACGCGGCCACCGCACCGTCCACAGGGGACACTTCGCGCAGCACCGCGCCGAGCCGGTCCGCGTCCGTCACCGCGGGGTCGAAGCGGACCAGCAGCGTCCGGGCCGCCGGGACCAGCTCCTCGACGCCGTCCACCGGCAACCGGGTCAGCGCCGCCTGGAAGCCCAGCACGTCGTCCAGTTCCACCAGCACCGCGCTCCGCCCGCACGGCAGCAGCCGGACGGTCATCCGGTGAACGCGGTCAGCGGGACGTCCGCGGCGGTCAGGCCCTCGCGGATCCGCCGGGCGAGGTCGACCGCGCCCGGCGTGTCCCCGTGCACGCACAGGGAGTCCGGGAGCAGGTCCAGCTGCCCGCCGTCCGCCGTCACGACGCCGCCGCCGGTGGCCATCGCCACCGCGCGCTCGGCCACCGCCGAAACGTCGTGCAGGACCGCGCCGGGCTGCTTGCGCGAAACGAGCCTGCCTTCCGCGGTGTACGCGCGGTCGGCGAACGCCTCGGCGTACGCCACCACGCCCGCTTTTTCCGCCTGCCGCTGCATTTCCGAGTTCGGCAGGCAGAGCAGGGCGAGCGCGGGGTCGTACCGGCGCAGGCCGTCGACGATCGCCGCCGCCTGCTCGACGTCGGCCGCCGCGGTGTTGTACAGCGCGCCGTGCGGCTTCACGTACGTCACGCGGCTGCCGGCCGCGCGGGCGAACGCGTCCAGCGCGCCGATCTGGTAGAGCACCTCGTTCGCCAGGTCGTCCGGCGCGATGTCGAGCGCCCGCCTGCCGAAGCCGGCCAGGTCGTGGTAGCCGACGTGCGCCCCGATCGCGACACCGCGCTCGGCCGCCAGGTCGCAGACCCGCCGCATCACCGACGGGTCGCCGGCGTGGAAGCCGCACGCGATGTTCGCGCTGGTCACGATGTCGAGCATGGCTTCGTCGTCGCCCATCCGCCAGGCGCCGAAGCCCTCGCCGAGATCGCTGTTCAGATCCATTTCAGCCCACCCGGTATTCGCTGTCGAGCCGGTCCGTGATGAACATGTACCCCGGCGCGTGCGTGATCGCAAAGGGTGGCCGGGAGGCCATCAGCGCCGCCTGCGGCGTGACCCCGCAGGCCCAGAACACCGGGACGTCCCCCGGTTCCGCGTCCACCGGATCGCCGAAGTCCGGCCGGGACAGGTCCTCGATCCCCAGCGCGCGCGGGTCGCCGATGTGCACCGGCGCGCCGTGCACGGCCGGCATCGCGCGGGTGATCCGGACGGCGTCGTCGACGCGGTCCTCCGGGATCTGCCGCATCGAGACGACCATCGGGCCGAACAGCCGCCCGGCGGGCTCGCACGGCCGGTTCGTCACGTACATCGCGACGTTGCGGCCCTGGTCGACGTGCCGCAACGGGACGCCTTCGGCGGCCAGCGCCGTCTCGAACGTGAAGCTGCAGCCGATCGAGAAGGCGACCATGTCGCTGCGCCAGAGGCCGGTCGCGTCGGACACCTCGCCGGCCAGCACGCCGTTCTGCCAGATCCGGTACCGCGGCAGGTCGGTGCGCAGGTCCGCGCCCTCGGCGAGCCGCGTGGCGGGGTCGCCGGGGTCGGTGACGTCGAGGACCGGGCACGGCTGCGGGTTGCGGGTGCAGAACAGCAGGACGTCGTAGGCCCAGTCTTCCGGCACGGCGATCAGGTTGGTCTGGGTGAAGCCGTCGGCCCAGCCGGTGGTGGGGTGGGCGGTGCCGCGACGGAACGCTTCTCGCGCCTGAGCGGGAGTGAACGTCGCGGGTTCGTCAAAGGTCGTCACGACAAGCCCCTCAGTCGACGAGTTCGATGCCCCGGGTTTCCGGCAGGCCGAGCAGCGCCAGCACGGCGATGCCGTAGCCCAGCGCGCCGAAGACGATCGCGCCGCCCGCGCCGAGGAAGCCCACGATGGTCGGGAAGATCGCGCCGACCGCGCGGCCGAAGTTGTACGTGAAGCCCTGTCCCGTCCCGCGCAGCGCGGTCGGGTACAGCTCCGCCAGGAACGCGCCGAAGCCGCTGAAGATGGCCGACATCGAGAAGCCGAGCGGGAACCCGAGGACGAGCACGAGCCCGTTGGCGCCCTTGGGGATCTGCGTGTACGCGACGATCAGCGCGGCCGAGAGCAGCGCGAACGTCAGGAAGGTCTTCTTGCGCCCCAGCAGGTCGGTCAGGTAACCGCCGCAGACGTACCCGACGAACGCGCCGGTGATGAGGAACGCGAGGTAGCCGCCGGTGCCGATCACGGTCAGCTCGCGCGTCTTCTTCAGGTAGGACGGCAGCCACGTCGAGATCGTGTAGTACCCGCCCTGGACGCCGGTGGCCAGCAGCGCGGCGAAGAACGTCGTGCGCAGCAGGTCGGCCTTGAAGATCTGGGCGAGCGTGCCCTTCGGGCGTTCGGTCTTCAGCCGCTCCTCGGCGCGCGGCGCGTCCTTGACGCTCTTGCGCACCCACAGCACGAGCAGCGCGGGGATGACGCCGGTCCAGAACATGATCCGCCAGGCGACGTCGTCGCTCGCGACGCTGAACACGACGGTGTAGACGATCACCGACAGGCCCCAGCCGACCGCCCACGCGCTCTGCACGAACGCCACGGTCCGGCCGCGGTACTTCGCCTGCGAGTACTCGGCGACCAGCGCGGCGCCCGCCGCCCACTCGCCGCCGAAGCCCAGGCCCTGCAGGGCGCGGAAGACCAGCAGCGTCTCGAAGTTGGGCGCGAAGCCGCAGAGCACGGTGAAGATCGTGTACATCGCGATGGTGATCTGCAGCGTGCGGACGCGGCCGATCCGGTCGGCCAGCATGCCGGCCCCGACGCCGCCGACGGCCGACACGACCAGTGTCGTCGTGCCGAGCAGGCCGGCTTCGCCGCTGGAGATCCCGAAGTACGCGGTGATCGCGGCCAGGCCGAGCGGCAGGGTCTGGTAGTCGAACGAGTCCAGCCCGTATCCGCCGAAGGCGCCCACGAAGGCGCGGCGCCCGCGTTTGCCGAGCGTGCGGAACCAGTCGAACGGCCGGGCCTCGGTAGCTGTAGTCGCAGTCATGGGCACCTCCTGGCCAGTGTCTCTCATCGTGGCGTGACTCACACGGTAGAGATTGTTGAACAATTCCACAAGACGGCAATTACATCGTCCTCAGTGTGACGGGTACCATCGTCGACGTGGTCACCGAAGACAGCGGGCTCCCGGGCCTGGCGGCCGACCGGGGCCTGGTCAGCCGCAAGAGCACGGCCGAGCGGGTCGCCGGCGTTCTGCGCAAGCGCATCGCGGAGGGCTACTTCCTGCCCGGCGGCCGGCTCTCGGAGCAGGACATCGGCAACGCGCTCGGCGTCTCCCGCAACACGCTGCGCGAGGCGTTCCGGCTGCTCACCCACGAGCGGCTGGTGGCGCACGAGCTCAACCGCGGGGTCTTCGTCCGCATCCCGAGCGTCGAGGACGTCGTCGACATCTACCGCGTCCGCAAGATCATCGAGTGCGCCGCGGTCCGAGGGGTGACGGCGAAGCCGGCGACCTTCCAGCGGATCAAGGAAAAGGTCGACATCGGCGACGAGGCCGCGCGCACCGGGAACTGGAAGGACCTCGGCACCGCGAACGTGTGGTTCCACCAGGAGCTGGCCGCGCTGTCCGGCAGCGAGCGCGTCAACGAGCTGGTCGGCAGGCTGACCGCCGAGCTGCGGCTGGTCTTCCACATCATGGCCGAGCCGCGGCGCTTCCACGAGCGCTACCTGCCGCGCAACCACGAGATCCTGGACCGCATCGAGGCCGGCGACGGGCCGGGCGCGGAGCAGCTGCTGATGAAGTACCTCGAAGACGCCGAGGAACAGCTGGTCGGCGCGTACGCGGACCGCGCCGAAGCGGCCCGGGCGGCGGTCGCGGCGGACTAGCTACCCCCGGCGGCGCACCATCTCGGTGATCCAGACCGGCGCGAACGGCGACGTGCAGTTCGGCGGCGTCGGGTAGTCCTTGAGGACCTGCAGGCGCTCGCCGATTTCGATGGCCCGCGCGCGATGGCTCTCGTGCTCGATCCCGATCTGGGCCAGGCAGTGGTTCATCGCCCACTGCAGCCGGTCCGGGGCGTCCTTCATGTCCTTCTCGATGACGTCGAGGAGGTCGTCGAGATCTTCGGGGTGGTTCGCCACGCGGCCGGTGGTCAGCGCCCAGCCGGCGCTCGCGACCACGGGATCCGGATCGGCGAACCACGTCCGGCGGAGATCTTCGGCGTGCGGGCTCTTCTTCACCACGTAATTCACGAGCCAGTCGTGCACCTTCGGCGTGCGCGCGGTGCGGAGCATGGCGTCCAGCTCGTCGCGGTCGAAGGCCTTGGGGCGGCAGACCAGGGTGGCCAGGAGCTTCGCCGCCGTGTCGCCGGTGGCCCAGAGTTCGCGCGCGAGGTCCTGCCGCGTCTTCAGCCGCTTGGCGACCGCGCGCAGCTTGGTGAGGTTGACGCCGTGGTCGTCGCCGTGCTTCTCGTTGACCGCGCGGGCCTTGGGGTCCTCGAGGGCGGCCAGCTCGGCCAGCACGTCGTCGACTGTCGGTTCGGGCACGGCGGCCAGTCTACGGCTGCCCGTTCGGGCACCTCGGCATTTTGACGGTCCCCAATCGCCTCCCGGCTCGCTAGCCTGCGAAAGCGGTTTCGCCGCCGGAGACCCCCAGCGGCAGGCGGAGCCCACCGCTGCCGGGCCGGGGCCTCCCCAGTGCCACGGCCCGGCAGCCCTTCGAACGCGCGACAGGCCCGGCCGGAACCCCGGCCGGGCCTGTCGCTGCTCGCCGTCAGCCGGCGTAGCGCGCGAAGATCCTCGTGAAGTCCCAGGCCTGCTGGGAGACGCCCGAACACGTGTCGTCGTTCGGGTAGGCACCCGGGCACGGGCGGTCGCGGTTGGCCGACCAGAACGTCAACCGGGCCAGGTGGTGGGAGTTCGCGTAGGCCAGGATGGTCGTGAAGTCGTTCAGCGTGACCGTCTCGTTGTTGTCCGTGATGCCGTTCATCGACGAGATGCCCATGTGCCGGTAGGCCGTGTCGTCGTCGTAGCCGTACGCCGACTTGACCACGTTCTTGAGGCCCTCGGCCGCGCGCTGGGTCAGCGTGCCCATGTTCTGGCCGGCGCCGCCGAAGTCGAACGGCATGATGACCCAGCCGTCGACCGTCAGCCCGGACTGCGCCGCGCGGTTCACCAGGCTGCTGTCCGGACCGGACTGTCCGGTGCCGAACGTGACGTACAGCTTGATGCCCGGGTTGTTCGCCCGCACCGTCTTCAGCGCGTCGACCGTGCGCTGCTGCACGGTCGGGTTGCTGTAGGCGTCGGCTTCGATGTCGATGTCGATCGCCTTGAGGCCGTAGGCGTTGATCACCTTCTGGTAGCCCGCCGCCAGCTCGCCCGCGCTGCCGCACGACGACTCCAGCTTGTTGCCGGAGTAACCGCCGAACGACGGGATGACGTCGCCGCCGCCCGCGCGCACCGCATTGATCGTGTTCTGGTCGACGCCGCCGGTGAGCGCCCGGCCGCCGTCCCACTGCGGGTTGCAGTAGCCGTTGGACAGGATGAACGCCAGCGTGAACCACTTGACGCCGGTGGCGTTCTGGATCGTCTGCGGGCTCGGCGGGTTGCCCCAGCCGTTGTAGAGGTACGGCGCGACGGCCATCACGCCCGGTCCGGGCGGCGGGGTGGTGCCGCCGGACGGGAGCGTCCACTGCTGGTTGGCCGTGCTCGCGCACGTCCAGATCTGCAGGCGGGTGCCGTTGGCGCTGGAGTTGCCGGTGGCGTCGAGGCACTTGCCCGAACCGCTGTTGACCAGGTTCTTCGCCGCGTTGGCCGTCCACTTCTGGGCGGCGGAACCGTTGCAGTCCCACAGTTGGATGGTCGTGCCGTTCGCGGTGCCGGCGCTCGTGACGTCCAGGCACTTGCCCAGGGCCTGCAGGGAACCGTCGCTGCCGACTGTCCACTGTTGAGCGTTCGTGCCGTTGCAGTCGTAGAGCTGGATCGCCGTGCCGTTGGCGGTGCTCGCCGAGGCGACGTCGACGCACTTGCCGCCGATGCCGGTGATCGGGCCGGTCGCCGCCTGCGCGACGCCCGGGGCGAGCACCAGCGCCGATGCTGCCGCTACGAGAGCACCGAATGCTGCTAGCTTCTTCATGCGGGTACATTCCACTTCTGGTTGGCGGCACCGGTGCAGGTCCAGATCTGCAGCCGGGTGCCGTTGGCGCTGGAGTTGCCGGTCGCGTCGACGCACTTGTTCGAGCCGGCGCCGACGAGGTCCCTGGCCGCGGTGGCCGCCCACCGCTGGTTGGCCGTGCCGCCGCAGTCCCACAGCTGCAGCTGTGCACCGTCCGCTGTGGACTGCCCGGTCACGTCGATGCACTTGCCGAGCGCACGGATCGTGCCGTCGGTGCCGACGGTCCACTGCTGGGCGTTCGAGCCGTTGCAGTCGTAGAGCTGGACCGCGGTGCCGTTGGCGCTGTTGGCGCCGGCGACGTCGATGCACTTGCCGCCCAGGCCGGTGATCGGGCCGGTCTTGCCGGTGGTGCCGCCGTTGCCCTGGGTTCCGGTCCAGGTGAACGTCGCCGACGTGTGGCCGGGCAGCGTGTAGGTGAACGACGAGTTGCCCCAGTTCACCCGCACGCTCTGGTTGCCGGTGCTCGAGTTGTACGCGATCAGCGCCTTCGAGCCGTCCGGGTTCTTCCAGGCGACGTTGCGGACGGTCGAGTTGTCGTTCGAGTCGATCCGGTACGCGCCGGGCTTCACGAACTTCGTCAGGTGGCCCATCGTGTAGTACTCGACGGTGTAGTCGACCTGCCCGCTGCGCGAGTCTCCGTTGTGGACGGTGATCAGGCCGGTGCAGGTGCCGCAGCCGCCGTTGTGCGGGCCCATGTTCTGGTCGACGGCGAGGCTCCACTTGGTCACGCTCTTCGACCAGTTGCGCGTGTAGTCGACGATGTTGTTCATGTCCTCGGCCTGCTGGTTCGAGATCCAGGTGCCCCCGGAGTGCTCGGTCGAGTAGGCGTTGACGTTCGGGTACTGGTTGTGCGTGGTCGTCTGCTGCGCGATGTCGCCGCCGTACCCGTGCCAGGCGATCCCGCCGAAGTTCGGGTGGTTGCGGATCGCGGAGTCGTCCAGCGTCGGTGCGCCGTAGGAGGCGTAGGTGTCCCAGTTCCAGTCGAGTGCGAGGACCTTTGTGGACAGCCCAGCGCCCTGCAACGCGGGCAGCAGGTTGTTCTTCGCGAAGTACGCGAGCCCGGCGCCGTTCCAGTTGGTCGACGGGTAGCTCGCGCAGCACGTCGGCTCGTTCTGCATCGAGACGTAGTCGATCGGCACACCCGCGGCCTGGTACGCCTGGAGGTACTTGACGAAGTACTGCGCGTAGGCCGGGTAGTACTGCGACTCGACCCAGCCGAGCAGGTAGCTGTCGTTGTCCTTCATCCACGGCGGCGCGCTCCACGGCGACGCCATGACCTTGGCCTGCGGGTTGAGCTGCTTGGCCTGCTTGGTCAGCGGCAGCACGTCGGCCTGGTCGTGCGCGATCGAGAAGTGCGTCAGGTTCGGGTCGGTCTGCCCGGCGGGCATGTCGTCGAAGGTGTAGCTGTAGCGGGCCAGGTCGGACGCGCCGAGGGGGTTGCGGATGAAGCTCAGCCCGATGCCGGCGTTCGGGTCGAACAGCTTGCGCATGGTGTCGTCTCGGGTGGCCTGGGACAGCGCGCCGCTCGAGTTCATCAGCCAGGCCGCGGTGTCCGTGAAGGACGCTCCGCCGCCTTCGAACTGCTGGTAGGTGGTGCCTTCGTTGACGTTGATGGTCACGCCGCCGGAGCCGGTGCCCGAGGCGAACGTGACCGGCGTCTGCTGCTGCAGGCCGCGGGTGACCGTCCGGCCGCCGGCGTCGCTGGTGGTGGTGAGCCAGACGTTCACGGTCTCGCCCGCGGCCTGCGCGGGCGCGGCGAAGGTGGCCGCGGCCAGCGCGGTCACGCCGAGCAGGGTGAGCAGTTTCTTCATGGCAGCGTCCACTTCTGGTTCGCCCCGGTGCCGCAGGTCCAGATCTGGAGCCGGGTCCCGTTGGCGCTGGAGTTGCCGGTGGCGTCGAGGCACTTGCCCGAACCGGCGTTCACGAGGTTCTGCGATCCGTTGGCCGACCACTTCTGCGCGGCGGAGCCGTTGCAGTCCCACAGCTGGATCGGCGTGCCGTTGGCCGTACCGGCACTGGTGACGTCGAGGCACTTGCCGAGGGCGCGGACCGAACCGTCCGCATTGACCGTCCACTGTTGAGCGGTGGTGCCGTTGCAGTCGTAGAGCTGGACGGCGGTGCCGTTGGCGTTGTTCGCGCCCGCGACGTCGACGCACTTGCCGCCGATGCCGGTGATCTGCCCGGCGTTCTGCGTGGGCGGAGTCGTCGTGCCGCCGGCGAACTGGGTCGCGACCTGCTCGCCGAGGCTCGTGGCGTTGGCGTGGTTCTCGATCGGGTTGACGTGCGTGTTCGGGAAGACGATGTAGGTCACCGGGCCCTCGGTGCCGCCGTTGGACGGGTCCGGGTTGATGCCGAGGTTGACGGCGGTCGCGTAGGACGCCTCACCGATGATGCTCGTCGGGCCGGTGTCGCCGACGACCGCGTAGGTGACCTTGTTGTTGTAGATCACCGCCACGACCGATCCGCCGTCGATGCCGTAGTTGCGGTAGTCCCAGGTGGACGTCGGCTGCGGCAGCACGATGTAGGGCAGCTGGGCCGCGTTGAGCGGCTGGTCGGTCGAGGTGTGGAACGCGGTGTCGGGGTAGAAGCAGCAGTCGGTCTGCTCGTTGCACTGGGTAGTCCGGACACCGTCGCAGTCGATGTCCATGTCGGCGGTGAAGAACACCGCGCCGTCGGCCTGGCAGACGGGCACGGTCGCCGCGCCGCCTTCGTCGAATGAATATTTGCCGTTCGAGATCTGCTGGCAGGTTTGCGTCTTCGCGAGCAGCTGGCTCGCGGACGGACCTGCTTCGACGGCGGCTTGGGCGGAGCCGGTCGTGAGGGCGGAAAGCGCTAACAGGGCACACCCCATTAGCGCGACGAGAAATCGTCGCACTGGGATTCTCCTCGTGGGGAAAGGAAAGAGCGCCGGGTAGGCGGACCGGGCGGGGTCCGCCTACCCGAGGGGACGGATCAGGGAGTGGTCCACTTCTGGTTGGCCGTGCCGCCGCAGGTCCAGATCTGCAGCCGGGTGCCGTTGGCCGAGCTGTTGCCGGTGGCGTCGAGGCACTTGTTCGCGTTGGGGTTCACGATGTCCTTGGCGCCGGTCACGACCCATTGCTGGGCACCGGTTCCGTTGCAGTCGTAGAGCTGCACGGGTGTCCCGTCGGCCGTGCCCGCCGCGCTGACGTCCATGCACTTGCCGAGGGCGCGGATCGTGCCGTCGGTGCCGATGGTCCAGTTCTGCGCGGCGTTGCCGTTGCAGTCGGTGATCTGGATCGGCGTGCCGTTGGCGGTGTTCGCGCCGGCGACGTCGACGCACTTCCCGCCGATGCCGGTGATGGTGCCGGTCCGGCCACTGCCCCCGCTCGAGGTGTTGGTGACGTGCACGTAGTCGACCACCAGCTGCTGCGGGAACTGCGTGCTGCTGTTGGGGTCGCCGGGCCAGTACCCGCCGACGGCGAGGTTGAGGATGATGAAGAAGTTGTGGTCGTAGACCCAGCGGTTGCCGTTCAGGTCCGCCGGCGTGCGGGTCTGGTAGAGGTTGCCGTCGACGTACCACTTGATCTGGTTGGGCGCCCAGTCGACGGCGTAGGTGTGGAAGTCGTCGGAGAAGTTCGGGCCGGTGTAGGCCGCGCCGATGCCGCCCGAGCCGGAGTAGCCGGGGCCGTGGATGGTGCCGTGCACGGTGTTCGGCTCGAACCCGACGTTCTCCATGACGTCGATCTCGCCGTCGGTCGGCCAGTTGCCGCCGCCGAGCATCCAGAACGCGGGCCACATGCCCTGCCCGCGCGGGAGCTTCATGCGCGTCTCGAAGTGGCCGTAGGCCTGGCTGAACTTGCCGGCGGTGTTCATCCGCGCGGAGGTGTACTCGCAGCGGCCGTACCAGCAGTTGTAGTTGCCGGGGTTTTCCTTCTTGGCGGTGATGACGAGGTGGCCCTGGCCGTCGAGCTGGGCGTTGTTGGTACCGGAGGTGTAGTACTGCCGCTCGTGGTTGTTGACGTTGTCGCCGGTTTCGAGCTGCCACTTCGACCCGTCGACGGCGGACCCGGCGGGGCCGTTGAAGTCGTCGGTGAAGGTGGCCGCGGCTTCGGCCGCCACCGGGGTCAGGACCTGCTGGCCGAGGAGCAGCAGGGAGGCCGCGGCGAAGAGCGCGGCTGTTCTCTTTCGGGCTTTCCGGAACGAGGTGGACATCGTTGTCGCCTCTCTCACCGTTGGGGGGAACGGCGTTCCGCGCGCAGCACGGAACGCGGGGAGGGGAGGTGGCCTCGCATGCCGGGGCGGCGGCAGGCGCGACCGGTCAGCCGGTGCTCGCGGTCCTGGGCGGGGTCGGACTTGGCGGGCGTCGGCGGGCGCTTTGTTGTGCCTGGCAACAAAGTATGCATGGTCCAGACAAGGCGGGCAACCGTCGGGCGGTCATTTTTTTTCAACCCGAATTAAGGGGGAGTGGGTGACGGGGTCGTTGGTTGCGGTGCTGGTCGGGTGGGTTCCCGGTCAGTGGGGCATGGTTGTGTTGCCCTCTTCCGTCGCTCTCTTCCGGCACCCCGAAGCTGTCATTGTGACTACGGCCGGCAACACCGCGTCAAGGCGGGAAAGCGTGCCTTGACCCGGTGCTGCCGGCCGTGTTCTGGCTTCGGATCGGGGTGCGGGGGAGTCTGGGTCCTCGTCCGTGCCTGTTCTCGAGGTCCCCTTGCGTTTGGTGTTTGGTGTTCGCTCAAGCCGCGTCGGAGTTTGGTGCCCCCGGCTTTGCCAGCTTCGACGTCGCTCCCTGCTCCAGCAGGTCCGCCACTGGCAGTGTTGCCGCTCCCGTTGCCACCGCGTCCAGACCCAGGGATCCCAGCTGGATCGATGTCTGGCTGAACGGGTGCCTTAGTGCGTGTTCGCCGGCCGCCGAACGGATTCGGGGCAGTAGCTGCTCGCCCAGTGCCAGGCCTGCCCAGCCGCCGATCACTATTCTCTCCGGGTTGAACAAGTTGATCAGGTTCGCGATGCCCGCGCCCAGGTAGCCCGCCGTCTCGTCGAGGACCCGGGCCGCCGTCTTCGACTTCGACGACGCCTCCAGCAATGCTGCGAACTGGGCCTGCTCGTCCTCGCCCGGGACCTCCTTGCCCCGGACCTTCCGGTACCTCGCCAGCACCCCGCCCGCACCGATGTACGCCTCCAGGCACCCCAGTGCTCCGCAGCGGCACTGCTGACCGCCGTACGCGATCGTCGTGTGGCCCCACTCGCCCGCGCTGCTCGTCGACCCACGGTACGTCGTTCCGTCCGTCACCACCGCCGCGCCCACGCCCGAGCCGATCAGCGCTATCACCGCGTGGCGCGCTCCTCGGCCCGCGCCGAACCACATCTCCGCCTGGCCCTGCGTCTTCGCTCCGTTGTCCACGAACAGCGGGAGCGACACCCCGGCCTCCTGCAGCAGCGACACCAGCGGTACCGCGTCCCAGCCGACCGTCGGTGCGTGGACCAGCACCTGCTCGCCCTGCTCGACCGTGCCCGGTACGCCGATGCCCACTCCGAGCACGCTCGCGTTCTCGAAGCCGGCGAACACCTCGCGCAGCCCGGACGTCACCTGCTCGACCGCCGTCGCCGGGTCCGGGGCCTTCGGGAGCGGGTGGTCGACCGTGGCCAGGCGGTTCATCGCCAGGTCGAACAGCTCCACCTTGACGCCCGTTTCGCCGATGTCCACGCCCGCGACGTGCCCGTACGCCGGGTCGACGCGCAGCAGCACCCGGGGCCTTCCCCCGTCGGACTCGACCTGGCCCGCCTCCGTGATGAGCCGCTCCTCGCCCAGTTCGGCCGTCACGTTGCTGACCGTCGCCGCACTCAATCCGGTGAGCTGGCTCAGTTCGTGTCGCGACAGCGGGCCGTCGAAGTACAGTTTCGACAGCAGCAGGGAACGGTTGTGCCGCCGCAGATCACGGACGGTGGTGCGCTTGCTCGCCATGGGCAACCCATCTGAAACTCTTACCGGCTTCGACCAGGATGCCTGATCACCGTAAGTTGTGGCTATGTATTAAGTAGTGAACTAAGTCCCGAACCCATAGTGACATGGGCAACGTCTGGCAGAATCCCCCAGGTGACCCAGGTGGTACGCCAAACGACACGTGACCTCCGGCGGCACAACCGCGCGGCGCTCCTCTCCTCCCTCTACCTCCGCGGCCCCGTCAGCAGACTGGAACTGGTAGCTGAATCGGGCTTGTCCGCCGCCACCGTTACCAACGTCGTCTCCGAACTCATCGCCGACGGCGTCGTCGCGGAAGCCGGCTCGGTCGAATCCGACGGCGGGCGGCCGCGGACGCTGCTGGCCGTGCGCCCGGACTTCGGGCACGTCGTCGGCGTCGACGTCGGCGAGACGCACGTCGAGGTCGGCCTCTTCGACTGCGCGCTCGGGACGCTCGGCACGGTCCGCCACCCGTTGGTCGGCACCCGGCTGGACCCGGACGAAGTGGCCGGTCTGGTGCGAACCGGCATCGCGGAAGTGCTCGAAGGGGGCGAACCGGACGCGGTCTTCGGCGTCGGCATCGGTGTGCCCGGCGCGGTCCGCGACGGCGGGATCGTGCACGCGCCCACCCTCGGCTGGCGCGGCGTCGCCTTCGCCGACCTCGTCCACCCGCACATCGAGGCGCCGCTGCACCTCGACAACCGCGCGCGCACCCTGGGCCAGGTCGAGGCCTGGCGCGGCGCCGGCCGCGGCGCCGAACGCGCCATCGTCGCCCTGCTCGGCGTGGGCGTCGGGGCCGCCGTCGCGACCGCCGGGCCGTCGCACCCCGGCATCACCACCAGCGAGTGGGGCCACACCGTCGTCCGGGCGGGCGGGGCGGCCTGCCGGTGCGGCTCGCACGGCTGCCTGGAGGCCTACGTCGGCACGGAAGCGGTCGTCCGCCACTACGCCGACCGCGTCGGCAAAAAACCGGTCATCGGGGACGAAAGCGACAACGAGCTGGCGCGGATCGTCGAGGAGGCCCGTGGCGACGGCCCCGCCGCCGACGTCCTGGCCGAGACCGGTGAGTACCTCGGGATCGGCATCGCGAACCTGATCAACCTGCTCAGCCCGGACCGGGTGGTGCTGTCCGGCTCGGCGGGGGCGATCATGGGACCGGCGATCCTGCCCGCCGTGCGCGACGCGGTGGGCCGGCACGCGCTCGACTACCTGGCCGGGCGCACCGAGGTCGTCCTCGGCAGCCTCGGGCCGGACGCGGTCGCGCTCGGCGCGGCCACGCTGCCGATCGCGCAGCTGCTCGCGAACGGGGGCCGGACCGGCTGATTTCCTTGCGTCGCAAGGAGTAATCACTGCGACAGGTCCAGACCGCCGGTTCTTTTAGTACTTAAACTTAGGCACAAAATGTTACCGCCGTGTTATTGACGTGACCCGAGTCACCCGGGTTGACTTCGGGGCGTCGTTCGGTCGCCGGCGGTCGGGGCTCGCTACCAGTCGACACTTACGCACGTCGTCGATGACTAGGAGGAACGATGCGAGTCAAGCGCTCCATCGTCGCAGCGCTGGTGGCCGTGCTGGCCCTGGGAGGCCTGACCGCGTGTTCGGGCGGCAGCTCGAACGCGGCGCAGAGCAACCCGGACCAGGTGCTCAACGTGGGCAAGCCCGACGGCCCGCAGTCCGAGAACAACAACCCGTTCCTCGAGACGTCCGCCCTGTCGAACATGGGGTACCGGTGGATGATCTACGAGCCCCTCGTCATGCACAACCGCGTCAAGCCGCAGGAGCCGGGCAAGCCCTGGCTGGCGACGAAGTGGGACTGGTCGGACAACTACAAGAAGCTGGTCCTGACCGTCCGTGACGGCGTCAAGTTCTCCGACAACCAGCCGATGACCGCCGAGGACGTCGCCTACACGTTCCAGCTGCTGCGCGACAACAAGGCGCTGAACGTCGACGCCGTGCCCTACAAGGACATCGCCGCGGCGGGCAACCAGGTGACGCTGGGCTTCGAGACCTCCCAGTTCGTCAACCAGCTCAAGATCTTGCAGACGCTCGTCGTGCCCAAGCACGTCTGGCAGTCCGTGAAGGACCCGGCGCTCGACACCGTGAAGAACCCGATCGGCACCGGGCCGTACACGCTCAAGTCGTTCACGCCGCAGACGATGATCGTCACCCGGCGCGACAGCGGCTACTGGCAGGAAGCGCCGAAGGTCAAGGAGATCCGCTACACCTCCTACACCGACAACAACGCGCAGGTCGCGGCGCTGGTCAACGGGCAGTCGGAGTGGAGCTTCGTCTTCATCCCGAACTACAAGGCCGTCTACACCAACAAGGACCCGCAGCACTACAAGCTGTGGTTCCCCGCGCAGCTGGCCGTGCACGGCCTGTGGTTCAACACCGAGAAGGCGCCGTGGAACGACGCGAAGCTGCGTCAGGCCGTCAGCAAGGTGATCAACCGCGACGACATCTTCAACCAGGGCGAGGCCGGCTACTTCTACCCGAAGAACGACCAGGTCACCGGCATCCCGACCCCGGCGGGCGACTCGTTCATCGCGCCGGAGTACAAGGGCAAGACGGTCCAGGTCGACGTCCCGGGCGCCAAGTCGCTGTTGACCGGCGCGGGCTACAAGTTCAATGGCGACAAGCTGGCCGACCCGAGCGGCAAGCCCGTCACGATCAAGCTCACCGTCCCGTCGGGCTGGTCGGACTACATCACCGACCTGGAGATCATCAAGGACAACCTGGCGCAGATCGGCATCACCGCCACGGTCGAGAAGATGAACCAGGACGCGTGGATCAAGTCGGTCGACACCGGTGACTTCGAAGGCCTGATGCACTGGACCAACGACGGTGCGACGCCGTACGACATGTACCGCGACGTCATGGACGGCAACCGCTACAAGCCGACCGGCCAGGGTGGCATCAACGGCAACTACGGCCGCTTCAAGAACGACGAGGCGACCAAGGCGCTCGAGACCTACGCCAACGCCGAGGACGACGCCGCCCGCACCGCCGCCATGGCGACGCTGCAGAAGATCATGATCGAGCAGCAGCCGATGATCCCGACCTCGGCGGCCAACTCCGGCGGCGAGTACAGCACGAAGAACTGGGTGGGCTGGCCGGACGACGCCAACCCGTACGGCCCGGCGCAGCCGACGCTGCGCAACGCGCTCGACATCGTCCTGCACCTGAAGCCCGCGGCCTGATCGATGGCGGAGTCCGTGGCAACGACCGAGCAGTCCCCCTCCGACCCCGTCGCCGTCGGGTCGGAGGGGGACCTCCCCGTGGTTCTCGAAGCCGCGGGCCTCACCAAGCACTTCCCGGTGCGGCGACGCGGGCGCGCGGCGCTGGCCGGCCCGCGCCGCGCCGTCCAGGCCGTCGACGACGTCACCCTGACGCTGCGCCGGGGCCGGGTCACCGCGCTGGTCGGCGAGTCCGGGTCCGGCAAGTCGACCGTCGCCCGCCTGCTCGCGGGCCTCTACCCGCGCACCGGCGGCGACATCCGGCTGCACGGCGAGACCGTGGACATCAAGCACGGCAAAGCGTTCCGCGCCTACGCGCGGCGGGTCCAGATGATCTTCCAGGACCCGTTCGCGTCGCTGAACCCGGTGCACACCGTGCGCTACCACCTGACGCGAGCGCTGAAGATCCACGGCCGCGCGGGCGACGACCTCGAGAAGTCGTTGCACGAACTGCTTTCCCGCGTCCAGCTGACCCCGCCCGAGCGGTACGTCGACAAGTTCCCGCACGAGCTCTCCGGCGGCCAGCGCCAGCGCGTCGCGATCGCGCGGGCGCTCGGCGCCGACCCGGAGGCCCTGCTGGCCGACGAGCCGGTGTCCATGTTGGACGTCTCCATCCGGCTCGGCGTGCTGAACCTGTTGCGGGACCTCAAGGAACGCCTGCACCTGGCGATCCTGTACATCACGCACGACATCGCGTCCGCGCGCTACTTCGCCGACGAGACGATGGTGATGTACGCGGGCCGGATGGTCGAGGGCGGCGACAGCGAGACCGTCACGCAGCACCCGGCGCACCCGTACACGCGGCTGCTCATCGACTCCGCGCCCGACCCGGACCGGATCGCGGGCGGCGCCGACGCCGCCGAGGCGCCGGCCGAACGCGGGTCCGGCGAGCCGCCGAGCCTGATCGACCCGCCGTCCGGCTGCCGGTTCCACCCGCGCTGCCCGGTCGCGATGGAACGCTGCAAGAGCGACCTGCCGCCGCGGTTCGAGGTCGACGACGCGCCCGGCCACTGGGCCGCGTGCTGGCTGTACGACGGGGCCGCCCGATGAGGTACCTGCTGCAACGGCTGGCCTTCTACGTCTTCACGGCCTGGGCCGCCGTCACCATCAACTTCTTCATCCCGCGGATGATCCCGGGCGACCCCGTGCAGTCGCTGATCGCGAAGAACCAGGGCATGATCAGCCAGGACGCGGTGCAGTCGCTGTACGTCCTGTTCGGACTGGACAAGGACGAAAGCCTGATCTCCCAGTACTTCCACTACTGGGGCCAGCTCTTCCGCGGCGACCTCGGGATCTCGTTCACGTTCTTCCCGACGCCGGTGTCCGACCTGCTCGGCGACAGTCTGCCGTGGACGATCATCCTGGTCGGCATCACCACGATCGTCGGCTTCGCGCTCGGCACCGGGCTCGGCGTGGTCGCCGGCTGGAAGCGCGGCTCGTGGGTCGACGGCCTGCTGCCGGTGACGACGTTCCTCTCGTCGATCCCGTACTTCTGGCTCGGCCTGATCGCGTTGACGCTGCTGGCCGGCCCGGGCAGCTTCTTCCCGTCGTCCGGCGGGTACGACCCCGGCACCATCCCGGGCTGGGACGGCACGTTCATCGGCAGCGCCATCCAGCACAGCCTGCTGCCGGCGCTGACCATCCTGATCAGCTCGATGGGCAGCTGGATCCTGGGCATGCGCAACATGATGGTCACCGTCGCGTCGGAGGACTACGTGACGGTCGCGCACGCCAAGGGCCTGCCCGAGCGCCGGGTGATGGTCGGGTACGCGGCGCGCAACGCGTTGCTGCCCAGCGTGTCCGGCTTCGCGCTGGCACTCGGGTTCATCGTCGGCGGCACGCTGCTGGTGGAGATCGTCTTCTCCTACCCGGGCGTCGGCTACCAGCTGTTCCAGGCGGTCGGTTCGCAGGACTACCCGCTGATGCAGGGCATCTTCCTGATCATCACGCTGTCGGTGCTGGTGGCGAACCTGTTCGCCGACGTCGCGTACCTCGCGCTCGACCCGCGCACCCGGAAGGAGGGCTGACATGGCCGTACCCGCGGCGGACGTCAAAGCCGCCCAGGCCCTCCCCGTCGACGCGGTCGCCGGCCGCACGAAACGGCGGCGGTTCCGCTTCCTGACCGGCGGCAAGACGGTCACCGGGCTCGCCGTCATCGTCTTCTTCGTGGTGATCGCGGTGATCGGCGAATGGATCGCGCCGTACGACCCGTCGGCGCGCAGCAACGACCTGATGGAAGCGCCGTCGGCGCGCCACTGGTTCGGCACCACCCACCTCGGGCAGGACATCTTCAGCCAGGTCGTGGTCGGCACGCGCAGCGTCATGCTGGTCGGGCTGACCGCCGGGATCGTGGCGACGATCCTCGCGGTGCTCGTCGGCGTGACGTCCGGCTACCTCGGCGGGACGCCCGGCGAAGGGCTGTCCGCACTGTCCAACGTGTTCCTCGTGATCCCGGCGCTGCCGCTGATCATCATCATCGGCAGCGCGGTGCCCACCGGCGGCGACTACCTGGTGGCCGTCATCATCGGCTTCACGTCGTGGGCGTGGGGCGCGCGGGTCCTCCGAGCGCAGACGCTTTCGCTGCGTGGCCGGGAATACGTCGAAGCGGCGCGGGCGACCGGCGAGTCGACGTGGCGGATCATCTTCTTCGAGATCATGCCGAACCTGACCGCGGTGATCGCGTCCAGCTTCGTCGGCACGGTGATCTTCGCCGTGATGTCGGAGATCACGCTCGCGTTCGTCGGCGTCTCGGGGCTGTCCAACTGGAACTGGGGCACGATCCTGTTCTGGGCGCAGAGCCAGCAGGCCCTCGCGCAGGGCGCGTGGTGGTGGTTCGTGCCGGCCGGGCTGGCGATCGCGATCCTCGGCACCGCGCTGTCCCTGCTCAACTTCGGCATCGACGAGTTCGTCAGCCCGCGGCTGCGCGGCAGCGGCAAGGCCCGCGTCAAGGGCGCCGACGGGCGGACGCATCGCATGCGCGTGGGCTTCACGCCCGTGCTCGGGCGGGAGGAACAGCCATGATGGACCCGGTCCTGGAGATCAAGGGCCTCGACGTCGACTACGGCGTCGGCGACGAGGCCGTGCGCGCGGTCCGGGACGTGCACCTGACGCTGCACCGCGGCGAAGTCCTCGGCCTGGCCGGGGAAAGCGGCAGCGGGAAGTCCACTTTGGCCTACGGGCTGACGCGGCTGCTCGCGCCGCCGGGCGTGATCCGCGGCGGCCAGGTGATCTACCACCCCGCGGACGGCGAGCCCTACGACGTCCTTCGCCTGACGGACAAGCAGCTCCGGGACTTCCGGTGGGCGGAGACGTCCATCGTGTTCCAGGGCGCGATGAACTCGCTGAACCCGGTGCACAAGGTCGTCACGCAGCTCGTCGACGTCATCAAGGCGCACGAGCCGCGGTCGACCCGCGCGAGCCGCGTGGCGCGGGCTCGCGACCTGCTCAAGCTGGTCGGGATTTCGGCCGACCGGCTGGAGGCGTACCCGCACCAGCTCTCGGGCGGCATGCGCCAGCGCGTGATGATCGCGATGGCGCTGGCGCTCGAACCGCGGATCGTCATCATGGACGAGCCGACGACCGCGCTCGACGTCGTCATGCAGCGGCAGATCCTCGGCCAGCTCGTGGAACTGCGCGAACGGCTGGGCTTCTCGGTCCTGTTCATCACGCACGACCTTTCGCTGCTGGTCGAGTTCTCGGACCGGATCGCGATCATGTACGGCGGCCGGATCGTCGAGCAGGCGCCGGCGGCCGATCTTTACCAGGACGCGCTGCACCCGTACAGCCACGGCCTGCTGAACTCGTTCCCCGCGCTGCGCGGGCCCCGGCGGGAGCTGGCCGGGATCCCGGGGTCGCCGCCGGACACGCGCGGGATGCCGCCCGGCTGCGCGTTCCACCCCCGGTGCCCCAAGGCCTTCGAGCCGTGCGACTCGAAGGTGCCGGTGCTGGGCCTGCCCGGTGGCGAACCGTCGCGGGAAGTGGCTTGCTTCCTGCACCCGGTCGCGACCCCCTGAACGCCGTCTGTCCTATCCGGTCGACCTGGAGGAGACCCGCCTTGACCGAGACCACCGCCGCGACCGCCGAACAGCAGGCGCTGATCGACACCTTGCCGCCGGACTTCCGCTGGGGCGTGGCCACCGCCGCGTACCAGATCGAAGGCGCGGTCGCGGAAGACGGGCGTACTCCGTCCATTTGGGACACTTTTTGCCAGGTCCCGTGGGCGATCGACAACGGTGACAACGGTGACATCGCCTGCGACCACTACCACCGGATGCCGTCGGACATCGAGCTCGTGCGCGAGCTCGGCGCGGACACCTACCGGTTTTCCGTGGCCTGGCCCCGGGTCCAGCCGCGGGGCCGCGGCGGCGTCAACGAGGCCGGGATCGGGTTCTACGACCGGCTGGTCGACGAGACGCTGAACCGCGGCATCACGCCGTGGCTGACGCTGTACCACTGGGACCTGCCGCAGGAGCTGGAGGACGCGGGCGGCTGGCCGGCGCGCGACACGGCGTACCGGTTCGCGGACTACGCGATGCTGGTGTTCGACCGGCTCTCCGACCGGGTCCGCCACTGGACGACGCTGAACGAGCCGTGGTGTTCGGCGATGCACGGGTACGTGCACGGCGTGATGGCGCCGGGGCGGCGGGACTACGCGGCGGGGTTGCACGCGGTGCACCACCTGCTGCTGGGCCACGGCCTCGCGGTGCAGCGGATGCGCGAGGCGGCGCCGGCGGACACGGAGTTCGGCATCACGCTGAACATGTGCACGGCGGACCCGGTGACGGACTCCCCGGAGGACGTCCGCGCGGCGCGGCAGGCGGACGGGCTCGGCGTCCGGATCTACCTGGACCCGCTGGTCCACGGCCGGTACCCGGCCGACGTGGTGGACGACCTGGCCTCGCGCGGGGTCCGCCTCCCGGTCCAGGACGGCGACCTCTCGGTGATCTCGACCCCGCTGGACTTCCTCGGCGTGAACTACTACTTCGGCCAGCAGTTCTCGGGCGTGGACGAGAACGGCTCGTCCGTGGACGAGGACGGGGCACCGGCGTCGCGGGTGGTCCCGTTCGGCGAGCCGACGACGGCGATGGGCTGGGAGATCCTGCCGGGCAAGTTCACGGAACTGCTGACGCGCCTGGGCCGTGACTACCCGGGCCTGCCGATGTACATCACGGAGAACGGCTCGGCGTTCGACGACGACCCGGACTCGTCGGGTTTCGTCCGCGACGAGCAGCGCACGGCGTACCTGGCGTCGCACATCGCGGCCGTGGCGGCGGCGCGTGAGGCCGGGGCGGACGTGCGCGGGTACTTCGCGTGGTCCCTTTTGGACAACTTCGAGTGGGCGTACGGGTACGCGAAGCGGTTCGGGCTGATCCGGGTGGACTACGAGACGCAGGAGCGCACGATCAAGCAGAGCGGCTACTTCTACCGCGACACGGTCCGGCGGGTCCGCGGCAGCTGAGCAAGATCACCTGATCGGGGGTGGGGTACGCCCCACCCCCGCGTCGGTGGTGCGCACCATGGTTGGCGCCGCTCGCCAACCCCTAACGTCGGCTGGGACGGAATCCGACGACGGAGGGGAACCATGGCAGTCCGAACCGCGGCCCGGCCCGTACCTCAGGCGACGCGAAAGTCCTGGTGGCAGCGTCCGTGGATCGGTCCGCTCGCCCTGCTCGTGCTGGCCTTCCTGTCCTTCTCCTTGCCCCCGTATCTGGCGCTCGACCCCGCTCGATCGCGCGTCCCGCAGCCCGAAGGATTCCCGGCGCACTACTGGTTCCTCGTCGGGCACGTCATCTTCGGTTCGATCGCCATGGGCGGTGCGGTCCTGCAGATCTGGCCCTGGCTGCGGCGGACGCACCCGGTGATCCACCGCAACGTCGGCCGCGCGTACGTCTTCGCCGGCGTGCTGCCCTCCGGGCTGATGGCCCTCACCATCGGGTCGCAGAGCCCGTTCGGGCCGGTCACCCGCGTCAGCGACGTGCTCGCCGCCGTCCTGTGGATCGGGTGCACCATCGCCGGCTGGCGGGCGGTGCGCGAGCGGCGCTTCGGCGACCACCGCAAGTGGATGATCCGCAGCGTGACGCTGACCTTCTCGATCATCGTCAACCGGGTGATCTCGCCGATCGCGATGATCGTGCTGGAACCCCAGATCCCGACCACCTTCGGCGGCAGCGAACTCGCCTACAGCCAGAGCGTCGGGGCGATCTCCGCGTGGGGCGGGCTGGCGTTCGCGGTGATCGTCAGCCAGCTGATCCTGGAGCGGCGGCCCGCGAAGAAGCCGGCCGCCGTGCGATGACGGCGACGCTGCCGGACGCGAGACCGGGCAAGATGTGGGTTCCCCGACGAGACCGCGCTCTTCCAGGCCGCGGCGACCCCGGCCGGCACGCTGAGCCTGCTCAGCCAGTGGTGGCTGGACCGCTCGTCCGCGACGAAGCCAGCCAGCGTGCGATGATCGTCCGCTGGATCTCCGACGCCCCTTCGTAGATGCGTGGCGCGCGGACCTCGCGGTACAAGTGCTCCAGCAGGTGCCCGCGTCGCAGGGCGCGGGCGCCGTGCAGCTGCACCGCCGAGTCGACGACGAACTGGGCCGCCTCCGTCGCGAACAGCTTCGCCATCGCCGCGCGGCCGCCCAGGTTCCGCTCGCCCGCGTCGTACGCTCCCGCGGCCGCGTAGACCAGCAGGCGCGCCGCTTCCGTGCGCGTGGCCATCTCGGCGAGCGTGTGGGCCACCGCCTGCTGCTTGATCAGCGGACCGCCGAACGCCTCCCGTTGGCTCGTATGAACAACAGTGGCGTCCAGCGCGGCCTGCGCCATTCCGACGGCGAACGCGCCGACGCTCGGGCGGAACAGGTCCAGCGTGCGCATCGCCACCGCGAACCCGCGGTTCTCCTCGCCGAGCAGCTCCTCGCGCCGGACCTCGACGCCGTCGAACGTGACCGTGCCGATCGGGTGCGGGCTCACCAGGTCCAGGTGCTCGCCGCCCAGGCCGGGGCGGTCGGCCGGGACGACGAACGCGCTGACCCCGCGCGAACCGGCGCCCGGGGTGGTGCGCGCGAACACCGTGTAGAAGTCGGCCTCCGGGGCGTTGGAGATCCACATCTTGGAGCCGGTCAAGCGCCAGCCGTCGCCGTCGGCTTCCGCGGACAGGGACAGCGCCGCCGCGTCGGAACCCGCGTCCGGCTCCGTCAGCGCGAACGCCGCCACCGCGTCGCCGGCCGCCACCGCGGGCAGCCACTTCGCGACCTGGCTGTCCTGTCCGGACTGCAGGATCGGGTAGCTTCCCAGTCCCTGCAACGCGAGCGCCGTCTCGGCCTCGGTGTTCACCGTGGCCAGGTTCTCCCGCAGGATGCACAGGTCGGTCGCGGCCGCCTGGCGGGACGGCGACCCCGAAGCGACGCCGGGGAAGAGCCGCGCGAGCAGGCCGAGCGCGCCCATCTCCTTGAGGAGCGGCCGGTTCACCGCACCCTCCACACCGGACTCGGCGAGCGGGCGCAGCTGCTCCGCGCCCACCCGCCGCACCTCCGCGGCGAACGCCTGCTGGTCGGGGTCGAGGGTGAAGGTCATGACGAGGCTCCCGGTCGCCAGCGGGCGTGGGCGGTTCCCGTCGGCCCCGAACGGACGAGGTCGAGCCGCGGCTCCGGCCCGTCGCTGCGGCCGGTCTGGGGCTTGCGGCTGCCGGCGGCGAACGGCTTCGGCCACGGCATCGGGTACCCCTGCTCGGCCGCCGCGTGCAGTGTCCACTGTGGATCGTAGAGGTGGGTGCGGCCCAGTGCGCAGAGGTCGGCGCGGCCGGCCAGGATCAGCGAATTGACGTCGTCGTACGACGAGATCGCGCCGACCGCGATCACCGCTATCCCGTACTCCTCGCCGATCTCGTTGCGGATCCGGTCGGCGTACGGCGTCTGGTAGCTGCGACCGTACTGCGGGCGTTCTTCGCTGACGACCTGACCGGTCGAGACGTCGATGCCCGCGGCGCCGTGGGAGGCGAACGCGCGCGCGATCTCGACGGCGTCGTCGGCGTCGATGCCGCCCTCGCACCAGTCGGTCGCCGAGATCCGGACGGTCATCGGCCGCTCGGCGGGCCAGGCGGCACGCACGGCGTCGAAGACTTCCAGCGGGAACCGCAGCCGGTTCTCCAGTGAGCCGCCGTAGGAATCCGTCCGCCGGTTCGTCAGCGGCGAGAGGAACGACGACAGCAGATAGCCGTGCGCGCAGTGCAGTTCGAGGACGTCGAACCCGGCGCGGGCGGCGGCCTCCGCGCACGAGACGAACTGCGCCCGGATCTCCGCGAGTTCCGCTGTGGACAGTTCGCGCGGGACCTGGTTCCGCGGGGAGTACGGCAGCGCCGAGGGCCCGCAGACTTCCCAGTTGCCCGAGGGGAGCGGTTCGTCGATGCCGTCCCACATCAGCTTCGTCGAACCCTTGCGCCCCGAGTGTCCCAATTGGACGCCGATGCGGGCCGGGGACTGCGTGTGCACGAAGTCGACGATCCGCTTCCAGGCCGCTTCCTGTTCGGCGGTGTACAAGCCACCGCAGCCGGGCGTGATCCGGCCTTCGGGGGACACGCACACCATCTCGGTCATCACCAGCCCGGCGCCGCCGAGGGCCTTGCTGCCCAAGTGCACCAGGTGGAAATCGCCGGGCACGCCGTCCACGGCGGAGTACATGTCCATGGGGGAGACGATGATCCGGTTCGGCAGTTCCAGCGAGCCGAGCTTGAACGGCTGGAACATCGGCGGCCGCGACGTCGTCCCGAGCGACCGTGCGAACCAGTGGTCCAGCTCGGCCGCGAACTCCGGGTCGCGCAGGCGGAGGTTGTCGTGGGTGACCCGGCGGCTGCGCGTGAGGATGTTGAACGCGAACTGCGGCGGCTCCTGGTGGGTGTACTGCGCGATGTTCTCGAACCACTCCAGGCTGGCCTGCGCGGCCCGCTGCGTCGACTGGACCACCGGCCGCCGTTCCAGCTCGTAGGCCTTCAACGCCGCCGCGACACCGTCGTTTTCGTGCAGGCAGGCGGCCAGCGCGAGCGCGTCCTCCATCGCCAGCTTCGTGCCGGAGCCGATCGAGAAGTGCGCGGTGTGCGCCGCGTCGCCGAGCAGGACGACGTTGTCGTGCACCCACGTCTCGCAGCGCACGGTGCCGAACGAAACCCACTTGGAGTTGTTCGCCATGATCCGGTGCCCGCCCAGGATGTCCGCGCACAGCTCGCGGATCAGCGCGATGGACTTCTCGTCGCTCTCGCCCGGCGGGAGCGACGTCGCCGCGATCGGGCCGAACGTCCGCTGCCAGACGTCCTCCTGCACCTCCAGGATGAACGTGCTGCCGTCGCGGCCGTACGGGTAGCCGTGGACCTGCATGATCCCGGCCGGCGTCTCGAGGACGTAGAACTTGAAGGCGTCGAACACGAGGTCCGTGCCGAGCCAGATGTAGCGGCAGCGGCGGGTCTCGACGCTCGGCCGGAACGTCTCGGCGTACCGGGCCCGGATCGCGGAGTTGACGCCGTCGGCGGCGATGACGAGGTCGTAGCCCGAGAGGTCGGCCGGCGCCTCTTCCCGGAAGTGCAGGCCGACGCCGAGTTCGGCGCAGCGGCTCTGCAGGATGCCGAGCAGGCGCTTGCGGCTCATCGCGGCGAAGCCGTGGCCGCCCGAGGTGGTCACGGTGCCGCGGTAGTGGACGTCGATGTCGTCCCAGCGGGCGAACTCGGCCTTCATGGCTTCGTGCACCGCCGGATCGGCGTGCTCGATGCCGCCGAGCGTCTCGTCGGAGAACACGACGCCGAAGCCGAAGGTGTCGTCCGGCGCGTTGCGTTCCCAGACGGTGATTTCGTGACCGGGACCGAGCTGCTTCGCCAGCGCGGCGAAGTACAGACCCGCCGGGCCGCCACCGATGACCGCGATACGCACGCCGTCGAGGATATGTCGTCGGCGGTACGACCGTCAATAACGCGAAAGATGGCGTACGGTGTGCCGCATGGAACGCATCAACCCGCCGGAGCTGGGCAAGCCGTCCGGGTTCTCGCACGCGGTGGTGGCCGAGGGCCGCGTCGTCTTCCTCGCCGGCCAGACGGCGCTGGACGCGTCGAACAGGATCGTCGGCGACGGCGTGGTCGAGCAGTTCGAGCGCGCGCTCGGCAACCTGCTGACGTCGCTGCGCGCGGCCGGCGGCACGCCGGAGGACCTGTGCAGCGTGACGATCTACATCGTCGACATGGCGGACTACCGGGCCCACGCACGCGAGATCGGCGCGGTGTGGAAACGGCTCGCGGGCACGGAGTACCCGGCGATGGCGGGCATCGGAGTCTCCCGGCTGTGGGACGAAGAGGCGCTGGTCGAGGTCCAGGGCTTCGCGGTCGTCAGCCGAGGTTGATCGACTTCGCGACGAACGCGCGGGCCGGGTCCTCCAGCTGGGCGTGCAGTTCGAAGAACAGGTCGGCCGCGCGGATGCCGGACCAGTCGCGGGGCAGGAACTCCGCGGGCAGACCCGGGTCGAGGTAGGGCATCCGCCGCCAGCCGGTCAGGACCCGGACGTAGTCGGCGAACGCCTGCTCGTCGGTCACCGACCCGCGGCGCAGCGCCGGGCCGTGCTCGTCGAGGAACGTCGTGTACAGCTCGTCGAGCCGGTCGAGGTCCCACCAGTCGCGGACCTTCGCCCGGACGTCGCCGAAGGCCAGGTGGTCGGCGCGGAACAGGTCGGCGTAGCCGGCCAGGCCGAGCCGGGTCAGTGCCTCCTCGGTGGCCGCGTGCAGGTGGGCCGGGGCGATCCAGACGCCGGAGGCGGCCGTGCCGAAACCCATCCGGGCGAGCTGCGTGCGCAGCAGGTGCCGCTTGTGCCGCTCGGTCTCCGGCACCGAGAACACCGCGAGCAGCCAGCCGTCGGCCGGGGTCGCGCGCCCGCGGCGGAAGATGCGCTCGTCGCCCTCGCGCAGGATCTCGCGGGCGTCGTCGGACAGTTCGTAACCCGCGGTCGCGCCGCGGCGCACCGCTTGGAGGATCCCGCGCCGCTTCAGCCGGGAGATCGACGAGCGCACGGCGGGCTCGTCGACGCCGACGACGGCCAGCAGGTCGATCAGCGAGGCGACCGAGAGCCAGCCGCCCTCGGTGCGCGAATAGAGGCCGTACACCGTCACGATGAGCTGGCGAGGCTGGGCCGCACGGCCGGAGCCGTCCAGTTCGGTTGCCTCGGGTACGGCCGTCATCGGGCCACAATAACGCCTGGGCCGCTTCCCGGGATACGCCTCCCGGAGCCCCTTCGGGTGCCCGGAGGGGCACGAACCGCGCGACGCCGTAACCACCGCGGCCGGCGGCCCGACTCATCCGGCAAGGCGTCCGTGGATCCCGGCACCTCCGCCCGTCGACAGGAGGACGACCATGCCCACGAGCCAGAACGGCTACTCGGCCCCGATCACCCCGGTGAACCGGGCCCTGCCGGGTGGCGAGGTCGCGCTTCGCGCCGGCCCGGCCGGCGACCTGCTGGCGTGGGTGGGCCGCCAGTTCCACGCGCTGGTCGAGCCGCTGGCCTGGCCCGGCTGCTGGGGCTACGCCAACCGCAAGGTGATCGGGTCCACCGACCTGTCCAACCACGCCAGCGGAACCGCACTCGACCTCAACGCCCCCGCGCACCCGCTCGGCTCGGACCCCGCCGCGAGTTTCCGGCCCGGCCAGCTCGCCGCCGTCCACGCCATCGTCGCCCGCACCGAAGGGTGTGTGCGCTGGGGCGGGGACTACACGGGCAGGCGGGACCCGATGCACTTCGAAATCGTCGCCGGCGAAGCGCGGTGCGCCGCGGTGCTGACGAAGCTCGCCGCCGCCGGCGGTGCGGCCGCGATGACAGGAGATGAGGACATGACCCCCGACCAGAGCCGCAAACTCGACGAAGTGGTCGAACAGCTGACCGGCAGCCGCGAAGCCGACCACTACCCGGGCTGGCAGTCGTTGAAGTACCCGGACGACCCGAAGGCCCGCGCGACCGTCACCGACTTCATCCGGCACATCGACGAGAACCTGATCAACACCACGGCCCGGGTGGACGACGTCGAGCGGAAGCTCGACGAGGTGCTGGCGCTGCTCAAGGAAAAGGGCTAGCGGTCCCGTCCTCGCGCCACGACGACGACTCGCGCGCCGATCGCTCCGCTACGATTTCGCCGCGATGCTGCCAGCCACCAAGGGGATCTTCGACCGGCTCACCCGCCGCGGCCGCCTGATGTCCAAGCGGACCTGCGACCGGCAGGGCCACGTGCTGCGCGACGGGCGGTTCCTGTTCCGGACGCCGACCGCGTGGGAGTACGCCGCCGCCGTCGCCTGCGGCAGTGATCCCGCCGCCCAGCGGTGGCTCGGCTGGCAGGCCGACTCCATCGTGGCGCGGGGCGCGCGGGCCGACGCGTTGCGCGTCGTTCCCGGCACCGGCCCCGACTGGGTGTCGCCCGATCCGCAGTCGGTCGACCTGGTGATGATCGACGTCGAGGCCAACCGGTGCGTCGGCCTGGTGAGCGTGCACACCGGCGAGGACGGTGGCCCGGAGACCGGCGGCTACCTCGCGCCGGACTACCGCGGCCGCGGCAACGGCCGGGTCCTCTTCGCGGCCGGCCTGACGCTGGCGCACGACCACCTCGGCCTGCCGCGGGTCCGCGCCGGTGCCGAGGTCGGCAACATCGCGAGCGCGCGCTCGCTGCAGGCCGCCGGGCTCGCGCGCGTCGCCGGGCCGCCGACGTACCGGCTGCCGGACGGCCGCGTCACCGAGGCCTGGTGGTTCGAGCACGCCGTGCCGCGGGTGACGCGGTGCGGGGGCCCGCAGGCCACTTGGTTCCCGGCTTCGCTCCTGTAAAAGGTTCGGCCGGCGCCGACGTTTTCCGTGGCTACCTTCGCCGTATGACTTCGCTTTCCGCTCCGGTTTCGCCTGTGCCCGTCGACGTTCCGCCGGGGAGCGTCGCCTGGCTGCGGGCGACGGTTTCCCGCTTCAGCAATGGTTCCGACCACGCCCGCCGACGCGCGCTCGCCGTTTCGCTGCTGGCCGGGGTGGACCCGGAGGTGTTGCGGCGCAAGGCATCCGAAACGGCCGGCGGCGACCCGCGGCTGGTCGTCGTCGGGGTGCTCGCGGAGGAACTCGGCTTGCCGGTGGTGCCTTCGGACGTCGTGGCGGTCGCGGCCGGCTACCACCCGCACGTGCCGTCGTCCGCGGAAGCCGAGGCGGCGCTGGGCCGGCTGGTGACGGCGTGCGGTGGGATCGCCGACGAGCTCGTCGCCGCGCGGATCTGCCTGCTGGTCCAGGCCTGCGAAGCCACCGCCGGGCTGATCGGCAAGGCGGTTCCGTTGGTGCGGGCGGGAAAGCGGCCCGAGGACGCGGTGGCGGAAGTGCTGCGCGCGGACCCGCCGGTGCCGCACACCCGCCGCCGCGTGCACGGCGAGGACGTCTTGGTGCCGCTGGCCGGGACGCCGTTCGGCACGGGCCCGCGCGAATGCCCGGGGCCGGCGCACGCGATCGCGCTCGCGACGGGCGTGCTGCGGGCGACCCGCGGCTGACCCCTCGGCGGGTTCTGCTACTAATTACGCCCTCATCTTCTTGGGGGAAGGCGTAGGAAATGCTGTATTTGGATGGCCTGCTGGGCTTCGTCACGCTCGGGCTGTGGATCTTCTGCCTGGTCGACGTGATCACGACGGACGAGTTCTCCTGCCGCAACCTGCCGAAGGGCTTGTGGCTGCTGGTCGTGCTGGTGGTGCCGCTGGTGGGGTCGATCGTCTGGCTGGTGGCGGGCCGTCCGCAGCAGGCGGCGCGGGCGCGCGGGCCGTACGAGCGGAACGCGCCGGCGTACCCGGAGTACGACCGTCCGGGCCGGTTCGCGGCCGGGAACCCGGACGACGACGAAGAGTTCCTCCGCAAGTGCCGCGAACGCGCGGAGGCGCAGCGCAAGCTGGCCCGCGAGAAGCGCGCGGAGGACTGACCTAGCAGGCCGGGCCTTCGCACGTCCCGCGTTCGTAGGCCTCCAGGGTCGAGATCACCAGCTGGCGCTCGGCGGGCGTCAACGGCGCCAGCGCGTCGCTCCACGCCCGCGCGCCGCGCGCCAGCCACTCGTCGACCGCCGGGCGCTTGTCCGGCGTGATGCTCACGATCGTGCGGCGGCGGTCGGCCGGGTCCTCGTCGCGGTTCAGCACGCCCTGGCGGCTGAGGTCGCCGACCATCAGGCTGGCCGTCGTCGGCGCGACCTCGAGCCGGCCCGCCAGCTCGGTGACCGTCATCGGGCCGTCGAACAGCAGGTACGACAGCAGCGACAGGTGGCGCGGCGCGAGCGCGCAGCCGTCCAGCTCCTTGGGCACCGGCGTCCGCTTCGCGCGGCCCACCAGGCGCGGCATCAGCAGCAGGAGCCGGCGCACACCGTCCTCGACACTCGGTCCGGCCTCCGTTGACACCGCCTACCTCCCCTCGGTAGCTTTGTTTGCAAAGCAAACGCTTCGGGTCGTCCCGAGCGTACTCCACGCCAGGTCGAGCGTACCGGCCAGAACAGGGGAATCCATGACCGCGCCAGCCGACATGAACGCGTTCAACAACCAGGTCGTCGAGGAGTTCCGCGCCAACAACGGTGTGGTCGGTGGCATGTTCGAGGGCAAGAACGTGCTCCTGCTCACGACGATCGGCGCGAAGAGCGGGCAGGAGCGCCTGTCGCCGCTGGTCTACACCCGCGACGGCGACCGCTACGTGATCGCCGCCTCCATGGGCGGCGCGCCGAAGAACCCGGCCTGGTTCCACAACCTCGTCGCCAACCCGAAGGTCACCGTCGAGGTCGGCGGCGAGAAGTTCGAGGCCACGGCCACCGTGATCGAAGACCGCGCCGAGCGCGACCGCCTGTACGCCGGCATGGTCGCGCACGCCGAGGGCTTCGCCGACTACGAGAAGAAGACCACGCGGGTCATCCCGATCGTCGTCCTCGAGCGCTGACGCTCAGCCGAACCGCCCGGCCGGGTCGTACTTCGCCTTGAGTCGCTCCAGCCGGGCGCGGTCGCCGGCCGGGAAGGCCGCGGCCAGGTCCCCGGCCGGGTGCGCGCCGTAGAGGAACGGCAGCAGTCGGCCGGTCGACCACGGCGCCAGCGCGTCGAACAGCTTCGCGTGCGCGCGGCGGACCGTGTCGACGTCGTCCTCGACGACCGACAGCGCCCGCACCACGAACTCCGCCGCCGAGTCCCAGCCGACGCCGTCGGTTTCCCGCCGGGCCAGCTCGCCGCCCAGCCGGTCGATGATCAGCACCGTCTCCACCGGCGCGCCCGGGCCCGCGTGGTCGACGATCGCCGCCAGCATCGCGTCGTTCAGCACCTCCACCGTCGCGTTCGTCCCGTGGTACGGGTGCGGGTGCGGCGGGTCGCTCGCGATCGACCCGGAATCGGTGTACGGCAACCGCTTCAGCGTGTCCAGCAGCACCGGCGCCGCCGTCCGCAGCGGCTCGACGAGCTGGTCGCCGTCCTCGCCGAGGTAGGCGATCCGGACGCATCCCACGTGCTTGCCGCGGATCGGCGCGGGCAGGAACGGCAGGTCGGGCAGCGGGACCACCGCGATCGACGTCGTCAGCTCGTCGGGCGCGGTCACTGCCCATGTCCGCCACGCGCGCAGCACCGCGGGCAGGTCGGCGGTGTCGAAGTACAGCCCGCCGCCGTACAGCTCGGTCACCTCGACGAGGCCGAACTCCAGCGCCGTCACGACGCCGAAGCCGGCGCGGCCGCCGAGCAGGGCCCAGAAGAGATCGTCTCCCGGCGTCACCGTGCGGGGTTCGCCGTCGGGGGTGACGACGTCGATCGCGCGGACGTGGTCGGCCGCGCGGCCGTAGCGCCGGGCCATCAGCCCGAAGCCGCCGCTGAGCGTGTAGCCGACGACGCCGACGTCGGGAGACGAGCCGCTCAGGGGAGCCAGCCCGTGCTTCGCGGCGGCCTCGATCACCGCGCCCCAGCGGACGCCGGCTTCGACTCGCGCGGTCTTCGCGGCGGCGTCGATCTCGACGCCGGTCATCCGGCGCGTGCTGATGAGCAGGCCGTCGGTGCCTGCGGTCAGGCCGTGCCCGGTCGCCTGGACGGCGACGGCCAGTTCGTGTTCGGCGGCGTACTTGACGGCGGCGGCGACGTCGTCCGCGCTCTCGGCGGCGGCGACCACCGCGGGCCGCGTGGGGACGGACGTCTGGAAGCCGGCGATTTCTTCGGAGTAGCCGTCTTGGCCGGGTCGGAATGTCTGCATGTCTCCAGCTTCGAGCGGTCCCGGCCAGAAGTCCAAGATCTAGATTTTCTGATGCTTAGAATCAGTGCTTATGGAACTGCACCAGCTCGCGTACTTCGTCGCCGTCGCGGAGGAAGGCAGTTTCACGCGCGCGGCCGAGCGGCTGCACGTCGCCCAGCCCGGGGTGAGCGCGCAGGTCAAGCGGCTCGAGCGCGAGCTGGGGCAGGAGCTGCTGGACCGTTCGGGCCGCACGGTCCGGCTCACCGACGTGGGTGCCGCCGCGCTGCCGCACGCCCGGGCCGCGCTGGCGGCGGTGCAGGGGGTCCGCGAAGCCGTCGACGAACTGGCCGGGCTGGTCCGCGGCCAGGTCGCGATCGGCGCGGTGACGTCGGCGGGGCCGGTTCGCCTGCCGGACCTGCTGGCCCGCTTCCATGAGCGCTACCCGGCGGTGGAGATCACGCTCGCCGAGGCGAACTCGGACGCGATGCTGGCGGCCCTGCGCGAAGGCCGGCTCGACCTGGCGGTGGTCGGGCTGGCGACGGACCCGCCGCCGGGCATCGCGACGCAGGTCCTGATCGACGAGCCGTTCGTGGCGGTGACGTCGGGCCTGCTGGCCGGCCGGGCCGAGGTGACGATCGCGGACCTGGCCGGGCTGCCGTTGATGGCGTTGCCGAAGGGCACGGGCCTGCGCACGGCGTTGGACGCGGCGTTCGTGCGGGAGGGACTGACCCCGCGGATCGCGTTCGAGGCGGCCGACCCGAACGTCCTGGTCCAGCTGGCGATGCGGGATCTGGGGGTGGCGGTGGTGCCGGAGTCGCTGGGCCGCTACCACGAAGGCGAGCTGCGGGTCGTCACGATCACCGGGCCCGGGCTGCGGGGCGTGCTCGCGTTGGCCTGGCGGACCGACGGTCCGCTGAGTCCGGCGGCCCGGGCGTTGATCGCGTTCGCCCGGAGCAGCTACCGCTCTTGACACCTCGTCAACAGTGTCGTTCCCTGAAGGGCGTGACCGATACCGCGCTCGAGGACGCTGTCGTCGGGGCGGGGCTGCTGGCCGGCACCGCCAACGTGATCATGCAGCTGGCCCGCGCGCCCGTCGGGTACGGCGTGCTCGAAAGCAAGGTCGACAGCGGGAACCTCTTCCGGCACCCGCTCAAGCGGACGCGGACCACGCTGACCTACCTCGCGGTCGCCTCGATGGGCACCGACGCCGAACGCGCCGCCTACCGCCGCGGCGTCAACGCGGTCCACGCCCAGGTGCGGTCGGGCGCCGAAAGCCCCGTCGCCTACAACGCCTTCGACACCGACCTCCAGCTGTGGGTCGCGGCCTGCCTGTACAAGGGCTTCGAAGACGTCTACCTGGCCTTCGTCGGCGGGGAACCGGCCGCGTTCTACTCCGACGCCGCCCGGCTCGGGACCACGCTGCAGGTCCGCCGGGAGATGTGGCCCGCCGACCGCGCCGCCTTCGAGGAGTACTGGACCGCCGGGGTCGCCGCGACCGCCATCGACGACACCGTCCGCCGGTACCTCACCGACCTCGTCGACCTGCGGTTCCTGCCGTGGCCGGCGGCCGCGCTCGGCCGGCGGTTCAGCCGCTTCGTCACCACCGGGTTCCTCCCGCAGCACTTCCGCGACGAGATGCGGCTGCCCTGGACGGCCGCCGACCAGCGCCGGTTCGAGGCGTTCCTCGCCGCGGTCGGCCGGGTGACGCGCATGCTGCCCGGCCCGCTGCGGCGGTTCCCATACAACCTCTGCCTGTGGGACCTGCGTCGCCGGCTGCGGACCGGACGTCCGCTTGTTTGAGAGTTGACCGCTTCGCACGGGGACGCGAGGGTGGGTCGATGAGCGATGAGGTTCGCCACGGCGTCAAGCTGAGCAGTCTCGACCAGGAGGTCTTCCCCGGTGCGGGGGTGACCAAGCGGGAGTGGCTCGACTACCTCGAAGCCGTCTCCGACCGGATGCTGCCCGAACTGCGCGACCGGCTGCTGACGGTCCTGCGGGTGCTGCGCGGGCAGGGCCCCTTCATGCAGAAGAACCTGCCGAAGTACACACCGGACTGGGTGGCGCGGGTCAGCGTCTGGGCCGAGACGTCCAAACGGGACGTCCACTACGCGCTGTGCAACGACCTCCGCACGCTGATCTGGTTCGGCAACCAGCGGGCGATCGAGTTCCACACGTCGCTTTACCGCGGCGAGCCGGGCAACGGCCCGACGCACCTGATCCTCGACCTCGACCCGCCCGAGGACGGACCGTTCTCGCTGGCGATCGGCGCCGCGAAGCTGGTGCGGGAAGCGTTGCGCAACGACGGTCTCGACGGCGCGGTCAAGACGAGCGGGTCCAAGGGCGTGCACGTCTTCGTGCCACTGGCGCCCGGGCAGGCGATCGAGGACATCGCGGCGGCGACGCGGGCGGTCGCCGCCCGCGCCGAGCGCATCGACCCGGCGCTGGGGACGACGGAGTTCGTCAAGGACCGCCGCGAGGGCAAGGTGTTCCTGGATTCGACGCGCGCGGGCGGCGCGACGGTGGTCTCGGTCTACAGCCCGCGCCACCGGCCGGGCGCGCCCGTGTCGTTCCCGGTGCCGTGGGCCGACCTCGACAGCGTCAAGCCCGCGGACTTCACGGTCCACACGGCCGCGGGGTTGCTCGGCGACGGCGTGGACGCGTGGACGGCGGAGATGCCGGAGCCGTTCGTGCTGCCGGAAGACCTGGTCGCGGAGGGCCACACGATCCCGATCGCCCGGGTGGTGGCGATGCACGAGGGCAAACGCCGCGCCCGGGCCGCCCGCGAATCGGGTTAAGCCGCCTGGTTGTGGCCGCGCCAGGCCGGGCCGTGGAGGCGTCGCGGCAACTGGACGACGGCGACCGGCCGCCGCTCGGCGACCCGGCGGCGGGCCAGCCAGACCGTGTCCCGGCCGAACGACCACACCAGCGCCGCCAGCGCCGCCACCACCACCGCGAACGCGACCGCCCACGGAAGCAGGCCGGACACCGCCACCAGCAGCACGACCCCCTGCACCGCGGCGACCGTCTTGCGGGCCATGCTCGGGTACAGCGGCGCGGTCAGCCACGGCAGCGCCCAGGAAGCCGCGACGAACGCGTACCGCATCAGGCCGATCGCCAGCACCCACAAACCCAGCGAACGGGACACCTGGACGCACAGCAGCAGGATCAGGAACGCGTCGACCTCCATGTCGAACCGCGCGCCGAACTCCGAGGCCGTGCCCGTGCGGCGGGCGACCTGGCCGTCGAAGCCGTCCATCGCCAGTGCCACCGCCACCAGGCCGACCAGCCACCACAGCGGCCTGCCGCCGTCGGCGATCAGCTCGGCCGCGCAGCCCACCAGGACCGCCCTGGCGAACGTGATCCAGTCCGCCGGGCCGAACTTGCCCCGGCCGCTCTGCTTCAGCCCCCAGGCCGTCAGCAGCACCAGCGCGACGCCGTACGCGGCCCCGGTCGCCCAGGCGAGCGGGGAAAGGAAACCGGCCCCTGCGGCGAGCGCCCACACCGGGACCGCCGAGCGTAGGAGAAGTCCGTTCTTGATCATCTTTCACTCCGCGAATCGGCACGGCTGCTCATAAGGTGGCGGCGACACCAGCCTCCGGTCGCCTGCGAAGGAGAACACGTGGAACAGGCTTTCTGGGTTCAACGGCCGGGTGAAGGCGTGCTCCGCCCGGTGGCCCTGCCGACGCCGGGAGCGGGCGAAGTCCTCGTCCGGACGCTCTGTTCCGGCGTCAGCCGCGGCACCGAAACCCTCGTCTTCCGCGGCGGGGTCCCGGCGAGCCAGCACGACGTCATGCGCGCGCCGTTCCAGGAGGGCGAGTTCCCCGGCCCGGTCAAGTACGGCTACCTCAACGTCGGCGTCGTCGAGGCGGGCCCGGCCGAGCTCACGGGCAAGACCGTCTTCTGCCTCTACCCGCACCAGACCGCGTACGTCGTCCCGGCGAGCGCCGTGACACTCGTGCCGGACGCCGTCCCGCCCGGCCGCGCGATCCTCGCCGGCACCGTCGAGACCGCGGTCAACGCCGTCTGGGACGCGAAGCCGAAGCTCGGCGACCGGATCGCCGTCATCGGCGCCGGGATGGTCGGCTGCAGTGTCGCGAAGCTGCTCCAGGGCTTCCCGGCCACTCGCGTGCAGCTGATCGACGTCGACCCCGCACGCGAGGAGATCGCCCGGGCACTCGGCGTGGACTTCTCGACGCCCGCAGACGCACGCGGCGACTGCGACCTGGTCGTGCACGCCAGCGCGTCGGAGGCCGGACTGGCCAAGGCGCTGGAGCTGCTCGCCCCGGAAGGGGAGGTGGTCGAAATGTCCTGGTACGGCGACCGCCGGGTGAGCGTGCCGCTCGGGGAGAACTTCCACTCGCGGCGGCTGACCATCCGCAGCAGCCAGGTCGGGACGGTCGCCCGTCCCGACCGCGACTACGCCCAGCGGCTCGGCCTCGCCCTCGAGCTGCTGGCCGATCCGGCGTTCGAAGCACTGGTCAGTGAAGAGTGCATGTTTGAAGATCTTCCAACCGTGTTACCCCGGTTGGCCGCGAATGAACTTTCCGCCCTGTGCCTCCGTGTCATGTATCAGCCGCAGTGACCACGTCCACCCGAACGCATCGGAGGTCTTGGTGTTCAGCATCACCGTCCGTGACCACATGATGGTCGCCCACAGCTTCCGCGGGGAAGTCTTCGGTCCCGCGCAACGCCTGCACGGCGCGACCTTCGTGGTGGATGCGACCTTCCGCCGCGCCGAGCTCGACGAGGACAACATCGTCGTCGACATCGGCAAGGCCACGGAAGAGCTCGGGGCGGTGCTGAGCGACCTGAACTACCGCAACCTCGACGACGAGCCGGTGTTCAAGGGCATCAACACCTCCACCGAGTTCCTCGCGAAGGTCATCGCCGACCGCCTCGCCGACGCCGTCCACGCCGGACGCCTCGGCGAAGGCGCGCGCGGCCTCGAAGGCATCGCCGTCTCCCTGAAGGAGTCGCACGTCGCCTGGGCAAGTTACGAGCGTGCGCTGTGAACGCGCTGTACGTGGTCCTCCCGGGGGACGTCGACGACGGGTCCGTCCCGAGTGGCGGCAACACCTACGACCGGCGGCTGTGCGACCGGCTCGTCGAGGCCGGCTTCGACGTCCACGAGATCGCCGTCTCCGGCTCCTGGCCGCGGCCGGACACCGAGGCCCGCGCGGTCCTCGGCCACCTGCTGTCCGCGCTGCCCACCGGGGCCGCGGTCCTGCTGGACGGCCTGGTCGCCTGCGGTGTGCCCGAGGTGATCGTCCCGCAGGCGCGCCGGCTCTCGCTGTCGGTGCTGGTGCACCTGCCGCTGGCCGACGAGACCGGCCTGCCGCCCGCGCTCGCCGCCGAGCTCGACGCCCTCGAGCGCGACACGCTGCAGGCCGCGAGCTCGGTCATCGCGACCAGCGAGTGGGCCGCGCGCCGGCTGGTCGAGCACCACGGCCTCGCCCCGCACCGCGTGCACGCCGTGCCGCCGGGCGTCGACGCCGCCCCCCTCGCCGTCGGCACGGACGGCATGTCCCGGCTGGTCTGCGTCGCGAACGTGACCCCGCGCAAGGGCCAGGGTGTGCTCGCCCAGGCTCTCGAAACCGTCGCCGACCTGCGCTGGACCTGCGAGTGCGTCGGCGGGATCCGCCGGGAGACGAAGTACGTCGAGCGGCTGCGCGAGCACCGGCTCGGCGCCCGCTTCACCCTCACCGGCCCCCGCACGGGCGCGGCGCTGGCCGCGACCTACCACACCGCCGACCTGCTCGTGCTGCCTTCGCGCGCCGAGACCTTCGGCATGGTCGTCACCGAGGCCCTCGCCCGCGGCGTGCCGGTGCTGACCACCGACGTCGACGCCCTGCCCGACACCGTCGGCGTCGCGCCGGACGGCTCGGTGCCCGGGATGCTCGTGCCCGGCGACGACGTCGAGGCGCTCGGCGCCGCCCTGCGCCGCTGGCTCACCGAGCCCGACCTGCGGGCGCGGCTGCGCGCTTCGGCGAGGCTGCGCCGCGAGACCCTCACCGGCTGGGACGACACCGCCCGCCGGATCGCCGACGTCCTGCAGCGGCAGGAGGCGGCGGCATGAGTGAGCTCGCGAGCGAATCAGTCAGCACTGCCGGCTTCGCCCCCGAGTGGCTGTACCTGCGGGAACCGGCCGACGCCGCGGCTCGCGCGGGTCAGCTCCTCGAGCCCCTGCGCGAGTTTCTGCCCGCGGACTTCACCGTCCGCGACCTCGGCTGCGGCACCGGCTCGCTCGGCCGCTGGCTGGCCGCGCGGCTGCCCGGCACGCAGCACTGGATCCTCCACGACCGCGACACGGCGCTGCTCGACCACGCCCGCGCCGCCCTGCCGGGTGTGACCCTGGACGGCAGCCCCGTCGACGTCGTCGCCGAGCAGTGCGACGTGACCGCGCTGCGGGCCGCCGACCTCGCCGGGACGTCGCTGGTCACCGCGTCCGCCCTGCTCGACCTGCTGACCAGGGACGAGGTCACGGCCCTGGCCAGGGCGGTCGTCGAGGCCGGCTGCGCGGCGCTGCTGATGCTCTCGGTGACCGGCCGGGTGGAGCTTTCGCCCGCCGACCCGCTGGACCCCGCGATCGCCGCCGCGTTCAACGCCCACCAGCGCCGGATCACCGGCGGCCGCCGGCTGCTCGGCCCGAACGCGGTGGACGTCGCCGCGACGGCGTTCGGCCGGCTCGGCGCCACGGTGCTGCGCGCGGACAGCGCCTGGCGGCTGGGCCCGGACCAGGCGGAACTGCAGCGGCAGTGGCTCGAAGGCTGGGTCGGTGCCGCCGTCGAGCAGCTGCCGGAGCTGCGGCCGGTCGCCGACGTCTACCTCCAGCGCCGGCTGGAGATGGCCGAGGCCGGCGAGCTGCGCGCGGTCATCGGCCACGGCGACCTGCTGGTCCTGCCGCCGAGCCGGGAGGTGGCGGCGTGAAGCGCGCGCTGGCCTGGCTGCGGATCCTCGGCGCCTTCGCCATCCTCGGCGTCCTCGTCTGGCAGCTCGGCAGCGCCGCGTTCCTCGACGGGCTCGGCCGGATCAGCACGCCCGGCGTGCTCGCCGCGCTGGTCATCGGCTTCGCGACGACGCTGTTCAGCGCGGGCCGCTGGCAGATCGTCGCCACCCGGCTCGGCCTGCGGCTTTCACTGCGCACCGCGGTCGCCGACTACTACCGCGCGCTGTTCCTCAACGGCGTGCTGCCCGCGGGCGTCCTCGGCGACGTCCACCGCGCGGTGCAGCACGGCCGCGACTCGGGTGACGTGCCGCGCGGCGTGCGCGCCGTCGTGCTCGAGCGCACCGCGGGCCAGCTCGTGCTGATCGCGTCCGCGGTGGGAGTCGTGCTCTTCGCCCCGGACGTCGTGCCCGGCGCGTTCCGCGAGGTCGTGACGGTCACCGGGGTGGTCGTCGTGCTCGCCGCCGTCGCCGCGGTCGTCGCCGGCCGGCTTTTCGGCGGACGCTGGATCCACAGCGAGTCGAAGGTCCGCCGCGGCTTCGCCGTCACCCTCGCCGACCTGCGGCTCGGCCTGTTCACCCGCGAGACCTGGCCCGGCGTGGGCTTCCTGTCGGCCGCGACGCTGGCCGGGCACCTGGCGCTGTTCGTCGTCGCCGCCCGCGTCGCCGGGGTCGAAGCGCCGGTGTGGCAGCTCGTGCCCCTGATGGTCCTCGCGCTGCTCGCGATGGGCCTCCCGCTCAACGTCGGCGGCTTCGGCCCGCGCGAGGGCGTCTGCGCCCTGCTCTTCGGCGCGGCCGGTCTGGGAGCCGCCCAAGGTGTCACCGTCGCCGTCGTCTACGGGGTGCTCACGCTGGTCGCGAGCCTGCCCGGCGCCGGCGTCCTGCTCGTCCGGAGCGTCGCCGGGTTCCGCGTGACCCGCGCTCCGCACACCGGTGTCGTGCCCGCTCCGCGCACGGTGGCCGTCGCCGGGATCGAAACGGAAGTGGGGTTGCAAACATGACCGCAAGCGAAATCGTCGGGGACCTGCCGCACCGGGCCGTGGTCGAGCGGGTCGTCGAGACCCGGCTGCCGACCCGGCACGGGACGTTCCGCGCGGTCGGCTACCTGGATCGCACCGGCACCGAGCAGGTCGCGCTGGTGTACGGCGAGATCTCGCCGCTCGGCGCGCTGACCCGGGTGCACAGCGAGTGCCTGACCGGCGACGTCTTCGGCTCGACGCACTGCGAATGCGGCGACCAGCTGGCGGCGGCGCTGGACCGGATCGTCGAGGAGGGCTCGGGCGTGCTGGTGTACGTCCAGGGCCACGAGGGCCGCGGCATCGGCCTGCTCGCGAAGCTCGAGGCGATGCGGCTGCAGCAGGACGAGGGCCTCGACACGGTCGACGCGAACGTGGCGCAGGGCCTCCCGGTCGACGCCCGCGACTACCACGCGGCGGCGGGCATCCTGACCGACCTCGGCATCCGCTCGGTGCGGCTGCTGTCGAACAACCCGCAGAAGGTCGAGCAGCTCACCCGCTACGGAATCCGGATCAGCGAGCAGGTGCCGCTGCTGGTTCCGCCGAACCCGGAGAACCTGCGGTACCTGCGGACGAAGGCCGAGCGGATGGCCCACCTGCTCCCGCACCTGGACCAGGTCTTCTCAGGCGCCTAACACCTCGAGCACGCCGGCGAAGCGCTGGACCAGCGTGTCGAGCAGGACGTGCCCCTTCGCCGCGGTCGCCAGCGACGGGCGGCCGACCACCCCCGACTCGGTGTACGCCCGCAGGCCCAGCGTCAGCAGGTGCTCCCGGTCGGTGACGTGGTCGGCGTCCTCGTGGCCGGGCCGTACCAGGTGCGGGTGCGCGTGCAGCAGGATCGACGTCTCCAGCTCGCCGGCGTGCATGTCGTCGTCCAGCGACGTCCGCAGGCTGGCCGCGGTGTGCGCGGCCTGCCAGTCCGCGACGCCGGGGAACAGCGCCATCGCCCCGCCGGCCTCCTGGACCACATTGGACAGTACGTAGTTGCCGCCGTGCCCGTTGACCAGCACGAGCCTGCCGACCCCGGAGGCCTTCAGCGACGCGGCGACGTCGGTGACGACGGCGTGCAGCGTGCGGGCCGAAATGCTCACCGTGCCGGCCCACCCCGCGTGTTCGTGCGAGCACGAGATCGTGACCGGCGGCAGGTGGAGCACGGGGTACGCCTCGGCGACGGCCTTCGCGAGCGTCGCCGCGATGACCGTGTCGGTCGCCAGGGGGAGGTGCGCGCCGTGCTGCTCGAAGCTGCCGACCGGCAGCACCGCGACCGACGCCCCGCGGGCCTGCTCCTCGACGGTGGTCGCGAGCGGGAAGAGGTCGGTCATGAGCACGTCCCTTCACTTAGGTTGGAGTCATGAGCGAGCATGCCGCACTACTCGACGTCGCGCGCGAAGCCGTGGCGAAGGCGACCGCGATCGTCCGGTCGCGCCCGAGCTTTTCCGTTTCCGCGAAGGGTGATCGCGACCTGGTGACCGACGTCGACACGGCGGTCGAGGACGCGCTGCGGGAGTTCCTCACCGCGGAGACGCCGGAGATCGGCGTTCTCGGCGAGGAGCGCGGCCGCACCGGCGACGGCGGCGGCCGCTGGTGGGCGCTCGACCCGATCGACGGCACCGCGAACTTCGCGCGCGGAATTCCGCTCTGCGGGATTTCCCTGGCCCTGGTGGACGGCGAACACAGCACGGTCGCCGCGATCGCCCTGCCCTACTTGGGCGTCACCTACACCGCCGCGCGCGGCGAAGGTGCTTTCGCGAACGGAGAGCGCGTCGGCGCGTCCGTCGCGACGGAAGTTTCGGACGCCATGATCGCCGTCGGCGACTTCGCGATCGGCCGGCTGGCGGAAGAGAAGAACGCGGCCCGCTTGCGGCTGCTGTCGGACCTCGGCGCGCGGGCGCAGAAGATCCGGATGCTCGGCACCGCGGCCATCGACCTCGCCTGGGTGGCGGACGGAAAGCTCGACGCCGCACTGATCCTGTCCAACAACCCGTGGGACACCATGGCCGGCGTGCTGCTCGTGCGTGAGGCAGGCGGGGCCGTCGTGGACCGCGACGGCAGCGAGCACACGGTCGGTTCGTCGTCGACGATCGCGGTCGCCGCGGGGCTGCGCAAGGAGATCGTGGACGCACTTGATCGGGCGTACGGGGTTGTTCGTTAGGATTTGCGGGTACACGGTGGGCAGCGCCACAGCGCTCGATTGCGCTGTCCGTCCAAGGTTTTCGGCTACGTTGGTACCGGCCGGCGGACGATCCTGGCATGCTGGCCGGATCTCGTCGGCACTTTGAGAATGGTGGATGCTCGTGGAAAGTCGCCGGATCCGCGATCGGTACCGGCTGCTGGAGCCGATCGGCGGCGGCGCGATGGGCACGGTGTGGCGCGCCCAGGACGAAATGCTCGACCGCACCGTGGCGATCAAGGAACTCCTGCTCCCGCACGACCACGACGAGACCCGCACCGAAGAGGCGAAGAACCGCGCGATGCGCGAGGCGCGGATCGCCGCCCGGCTCCAGCATTCCCACGCGATCACCGTCTTCGCCGTCCTCGAAGAGGAGGACCGGCCGTGGTTGATCATGGAATACCTGCCGTCCAAGAGTTTCGCCGTCGTCGTCGGCGAGGAGCCGGCTTCGGTGGACGACGCCGTCCGCGTCGGCGCGCAGATCAGTTCGGCGCTGGCCGGCGCGCACCGCGCCGGGATCGTGCACCGCGACGTGAAGCCGGCCAACATCCTGGTGTCCGAGGACGGCACGGCGAAGATCACCGACTTCGGCATCTCCCGCGCGATCGGTGACGTCAAGCTGACGGCTACCGGCGAGATCGCCGGCACGCCCGCGTACCTCGCGCCCGAAGTGGCCCGCGGCGAGGACGCGAGCTTCGCCGCCGACGTCTTCTCGCTCGGCGCCACGCTCTACGCCTCGGTCGAGGGGAAGTCGCCGTACGGCACGGCGGACAACCCGATCGCGTTGCTCTACAAGGCGTCCAGCGGGGAGATCGAGCCGCCGGAGAAGACGGGCAGGCTGACCCCGCTGCTGCTGCGGATGCTCGCGACCGAGCCGGCCGAGCGGCCGTCGATGGACGAGGTCGAGCGCGAGCTGCGGGCGCTGCTGCCGGACGCGCAGCCCGGGGAGTCGGTGCTCGCGGAGACGATCCCGGAGACGGAGGCCGCCCCGGTGTCCGCGGTGGCGACCGTGCCCGCCACGGTCGCCGTACCGCCGTCCGGCGAGGTCGCCGCGGTGACACCGGGCGCCCGCAAGGGCCTGATCGCCGTCGGGGCGGGCGCGGCGCTGCTGTGCGTCGCGGTCGTCGTCGCGATCCTGCTGGTCGTGCGCCAGAAGCCGCCGGCGGACAACGCCGCCCCGCCGGCCGCGCCGGAGACGTCGTCGCCGGCGTCCGTGACACCGTCGACGTCGGCGTCACCTTCGGCGCCGCCCAGCTCGACTCCCGCGACGACGCCGCCGCCCACCTCGACGCCGGTCTCGCCGGTGTCGTCGACGACGACGGCCGCCCAGGCGCTCGAGGCCTACTACAAGCTGCTGCCCGGGAACCCGGCGGCGGCGTGGAAGCTGCTGACGGACAACTTCAAGGCCTCGCGGCACCAGACGTACGAGCGGTACACGAGCTGGTGGGGGCAGTTCAAGTCGGTGGAGGTGACCAACGTGAAGGAAGCCGGGCCGAACCGCGTCACCGCGCGGGTCCTCTACAACGGCGGCCAGGCCGAGAACGACACCTTCACCATGGTCCAGGTGAACGGGACTTGGATGATCGACGCGCAGAGCTGAACCGTTCAGCTCTCGGCCGCGTGTGACGGGTGAGCCGTCCCGCCGTCGATCCACGCTGGAGGTTGCGCGATGAGGCCTGCCGACCCGATGGTGTTCATCCTCCCGGCCGCGCCGCCGTCGAGCGACACGTACGACAAGCGCATGTGCCAGAACCTGCCCGCCGTCGGCCAGCCGGTGCTGGAGCTGCCGATCGCCGGCGACTGGCCGGAGCCGGACGCGACGGCCCGCCGTCGCCTGGCCCGGTCCCTGGCCGCGTTGCCGGACCGGACGGTCGTGCTGCTCGACGGCGTGATCGCCTCGGGCGTGCCCGAGATCGTCGTGCCGCACGCGCGCCGGCTGCGGCTGGCCGTGCTGGTGCACCAGGCCCTCGCCGACGAGCCCGGTCTGGACCCGGCGCACGCGGCGGAGCTGGACGCGTGCGAGCGCGAGACGCTGCGGATGGCCGGGATGGTCGTCGCGACCAGCCCGTGGCTGGCCCGGTTGCTGATCGACCGCCACGACCTCGACCCGGGCCGCGTCTACGTGGCCAAGCCCGGCACCGACGCGGCCCCGCTCGCCGCGGGCGCCGACGGCGTTTCCCGGCTGCTGTGCGTCGGTGACGTCACCCGCCGCAACGGCCAGGACCTGCTGGTCCAGGCTCTGGGCGAGGTCGACCACCTGGCGCTGTCCTGCGTCATGGCCGGCTCGCTCGAGGCGGACCGGGGGTACGTCGACGAGCTGGGCTGGTCGATCGAGCGCCTCGGCCTCGGCGGCCGCATCACCCTGGCCGGCGACGCGGTGGACCTCGGCGAGGCGTACAACGCGGCGGACCTGCTGGTGATCCCGGCCCGCGCGGCGACGTCGGGCATGTTCGTCGCACAGGCACTGGCCCGCGGCATCCCGGTACTGGCCACCGAGGTCGGCGGGGTGTACGACGCGCTGGGCGTCGACGCGGACGGCGAGATGCCGGGGGTACTGGTGGAGCCGAACGACCCGTACGCACTGGCGGACGCGCTGCACCGCTGGTACGCGGACCCGGAGCTGAGACGCTCACTCCGAACGGCGGCCTTGGGCCGGGGGAGTGCGCTGGAGGAGTGGGACGTCGCCGCGCGGCGGTTGACGGAGGCGCTGTCGAGGCTGGCGTCCGAGCCGCGCATCGTCGCCTGACGCTTGCCGCGGGTCCTAGCCTGACCCGATGGCGTCACCCCTCGATTCCGAACGCGGGTTCCTCGAAGTCGCCGGGCGGGACCCGGACCGCCCGTTGCGCGACCAGCTCCTGGGGTTCCGCGACCTGGTCTCGGCCGACATGGACTGGGCCGACAGCCGCAAACGCCGCTTCCGCCGGCGCGCGTCCGTCGTGCGGGTGAGCGCGCTGCTGCTCACCGCGGCCTCGACCGTGGTGCTCGGCATCCAGGAGATCCCGGGCCGGGCGTCGATCGCGCTGCCGATGGTCGCGCTGGTGACCGTGCTCGGCGGGCTCGAAACCTTCTTCAACTGGCGGTCGCGCTGGGTGCTGATGGAGGAGACCCGCTACAACCTCAACCGGATCCGCGACGAGATGGACTACTACCTCGTCGGCACGCCGACCGCCGAGCTCAGCCGCGACCGCCTGCAGGAGTTCTTCGACCGCCACCAGGTGACGTGGGCCGACGCCAGCCGCCAGTGGGTCGAGTTCCGCCGGCTGGACCGGCCACCGCAGTCGCCCGAGATCCGGGCCTGACCGATTCCTTTCCTCCTCCGCGCCGGTCGGCAAGAGTGTGACCGTGGATTTCGAGCCCTACCGGCGGGAACTGCTGGCCACTGCTACCGCATGCTCGGCACGCCGGAGGAGGCCGAGGACGTCGTGCAGGAGACCTACCTGCGCGCCTTCCGGGCCTACGACCGCTTCGAGGGCCGGGCGTCCGTGCGGTCGTGGCTCTACCGGATCGCGACGAACGCCTGCCTGACCGCGCTGGAGCAGCGGGGACGGCGGCCGCTGCCGTCCGGGCTGGGTGCGCCCGCCACCGATCCGGACGCCCCGCCGGTCCCGGCCGAGCCCGGTGACCGGTGGCCGCGGCCGATCCCGGACGCCCTGATCACGCCGCCGTCCACAGATCCGGCGGAGATCGCCGTGGCCCGCGACAGCGTCCGGCTGGCTCTCATCGCCGGGCTGCAGTTGCTCCCGCCGAGGCAGCGGGCGGTGCTGATCCTGCGCGAGGTGCTGGCGTTCCCGGCGGCCGAGGTCGCGGAGCTGCTCGGCATCTCGGTCGCGGCGGTGAAGAGCCTGCTCCAACGGGCCCGCGCGACCCTCGACGCGGGTGGTGAGGTCGGCGAGCTGACCGAGCCGGAGCAGCGGTCCCTGCTGAACCGCTACATGAGCGCGTTCATGAACTCGGACCTGGCGGCACTGGAGCAGATCCTGCGCGACGACGCGGTGATCGAGCCGGTGCCGTCCCGCTCGTGGTTCGCCGGAAAGGCGACTTGCGTCGCATTCTTGCGACACGTAATGGGCGACCCGGGCGAGTGGCACATGACGCCGACGCGAGCAAACGGCCAGCCCGCGGCGGCGGCCTGGTACCGCGGCGAGCCGTTCGGCGTCGCGGTCCTGACCCTCGGCAAGGGCGGCATCGCGCGGATCACGGTGTTCGGCTTCCCCGACCTGGTGGAGCGGTTCGCCGGGACGGACCCGGCGAACCGGACCATCACGCCAGGGTGAGCGCGTAGATCTCGACCCGCGGGTCGTTCGGCAGGCTCACCGACTGCAGTGTCTTGCCGGAGTCCAACGCCGCCGAGATGCCGAACAGCCGGACCGGCGGCCCGTCGACGCCGCTGCCCGCCTTGATGCGGTGCGGCATGTCGAGCAGCACCGGCGATCCCGACCCGGCCCAGTCGGCGAACGTCACCGCGAGGTCCGCGCTCGTGCCGTCGGTGTAGTGCGCCGTCAGCGTCGTCGACACCGGGCCGTTGTGCGACGACCCGACCAGCTTCAACGCCGCGTGCTGCCCCGCCGGCAGCAGCAACGACTGCCCGCGGGCCTCCACGAAGTTCGGCGAAGTCCCCGAAGCGTCCGGAGCCGCGTACGTGACGCCGTCCCACACGACCGGGCCGGCCGCGGGCAGGAGCGCGGCGTCGTAGCTCCAGCCGCCGCCGTCGAAGTTGCCCTCCGAAGACGCCGCCACCGTCGCCGTGCCGTCGTGGTTGAGGTCGCGGCCCAGGTCCACCGCGCACGACGTGCCCGCAACGCACGCCGACGGCGTCCGGACCTCGACCGTCGCCGACCGGGTCACGCTGTTCGCGCCCAGCCCGGACACCTTCACCTGCACCGGGTACGTGCCCAAAGCGGTCCCGGCCGGCACCGAAACCGTGATCGGCACCGTCTTCTGCACCGGCAGCCGCCCCGACCAGATCAGGTCGGCCGGCTGGACCTTGACCTGCCAGCCCGCCGGCGCGGTCGCGGAGACCGTCACCGGCTGCAGGCCCGGGTTCTGCGCGAGGACGTCCAGGTCGAGGTGCACCTGCTGCGCCGCGCCCGCCGGGATCACCACGGACGTCTGCCGCAGCGACGCGTCGACGTGCCGCCGCAGGTCACCGGCGGCGTTGTTCACCGACGGCGGCTCCGAGCCCGTGCCCCACGAAGACGGCTTCGAACCCAGCTTGTGCGAAAGCACGCCGCCGTGCGCCACGGCGGACCAATCCAGCGAGGTCTCCCGGACGTTCCGGCCGTTGAGCGAAACGCTCTGGACGTACCGGTTCGCGTCGGAAGCGCCCGGCGCGTTCACGGTCAGCGTGCCGCCCTGCGACCGGCCGTACTGTCCGATCCGGACGGTCGCCGACTCGAACTGCGGGCTCGACAGCGCGAGGAAGTTCGCGCCGCTCATCGTCGGGTACAGCCCGAGCGACGAGAAGACGTACCAGGCCGACATCGTGCCGAGGTCGTCGTTGCCGGTCATGCCGTCCGGGCCGGTGGTGAACAGCGTCATCGCCGCGCGGACGACGGTCGCGGTCTTGGCCGGCGCGCCCGCCCACAGGTACATGTACGGCGCGAGCAGGTCGGGCTCGTTGTTCGGGTTGTAGGTCGCCTTGCCGTAGTAGTCGTACGGGCTGGAGATCCAGTCGTTGCGTGCCGTCCCGGCGGGATCCTTCAACAGGTTGTCGTAGGCGAAGAAGGAGTCGAGCCGCTTCTCGGTGGACTTCTTGCCGCCCATCAGCGAGACCAGCCCGCTCGGGTCCTGCGGCACGAGCCACTGGTATTGGTAGGCACCGCCCTCGTGGAACTGGTGGTCGGCGTCGACCGGGTTGTACGGCGTGAGGAACGTGCCTTCGGTCGTGCGCGGGCGGAACTGCTGGATCGACGTGTCCCACAGGTTGCGGTACCACTGCCCGCGGTCGGCGAACATCTTCGCGTCGGCGTTGTGCCCCAAGCCGCGGGCCATCAGCGCCAGCGCCGCGTCGGCCGCCGAGTACTCCATGGTCGCGGACGCCGGGTGCTCGCAGTCGTTGTCGCCGCCCTTGGCCGCGCAGTCCTTGCCCAGTTCCAGGCCGCTCGGGATGTAGCCGCGGTCGTTGTAGTAGTTGACGCCGGAGCGGCCGTTGTACGGCGAATCGGCGGGCGGCGTGCTCGTCGCGTTCTTCTTGAGCAGCGCGTACGCCTCTTCTTCATGTCCCGCGAGCAGGCCCTTCGACCACGCCTCGACGAGGAACGGCGTCACCGGGTCGCCGGTCATGATGTTGGTTTCGCTCTCGGCCAGCGCCCAGCGCGGCAGCCACCCGCCGTCGCGGCCGATGGCGACGACCGACAGCGCGACGTCCCGCGCGACCTGCGGTTCCAGCATTTCGAGCAGCTGGTTCTGCGGCCGGTAGGTGTCCCACAGCGAGAAGTTCTGGTACGGCGTGTAGCCGCTCGCGGTGTGCACCTTGCCGTCGAAGCCGGTGTACGCGCCGTCGGTGTCGCCGGCCAGGTTCGGGTGCAGCTGCGCGTGGTAGAGCGCGGTGTAGAACGCCGTCTGCCGCTCGGTCGTGCCGCCGCCGATCTTGATCGCGCCCAGCTTGTCCACCCACTGCTGGTGCAGCGCCGCCCGCGTCGCATCGAAGTCGTAGTCCTTCGTTTCAGCCGCCAGGTTCTTCCGCGCGCCGTCGAGCCCGGTGTAGGACAGGCCCACCTTGAGCACGACGTCGTGGTCGGTGGTCGCGTCGAAGCTGGCCCACGCTCCGTTGCCGCCGGTGCCGGCGGCGTCGCGGCTGCCGGGGGTGCGCGTCGAGTCGCGCCAGGTGCCGAACGAGCTGAACGGCCGGTCGAAGGTCGCCGTGAAGTACACGGTGTGCTCGTCGTGGCCGGCGCAGAAGCCGCCGGCCTTGACCCGCCCTTCGAGGGTCCGGTCGCCGACGACGTGGATCTCGGAGTCCTTCACCGACTGGTTGGCCTGGCCGGTGTTGAACAGGACGTTCGCCTGCCCGGTCGAGGGGAACGTGTAGCGCTGCCAGCCGGTGCGCGCGGTCGCCGTCAGCTCCGCGTTCACGCCGTACTTCTTGAGCCCGACGCGGTAGTAGCCCGGCTCGGCGTGCTCGTCGTCGTGGCTGTACTCCGACCTGTAGGCGTTCTTGTCAACGTTGTCGACGGCGCCGGTTGTGGGCATGATCGGCAGCTCGCCCATGACGCCGCAGCCGACTCCGGACAAGTGCGTCTGGCTGAAGCCGTAGATCGCGTTCTGCAGGTAGTCGTAGCCGCCCTGACCACCGGTGTCCGGGCTGACCTGCACCATGCCGAAGGGCGCGCTCGCGCCGGGGAACGTGTTGCCGAAGTTCTGCGTGCCGACGAACGGGTTGACCAGGCCGACCGGATCCACCGGCGCGGGCGCGGCCTGCGCGGCGGCGGGCGCCAGCCCGGCGACCACCACTCCCGCGGCCACCGCGGCGGCCATCCGTCTGCTCTGCGACCACATGGGCGCACCTCCCAGAAGATGACAACGTTGTCAGAAGCGGACCTTTGGCCAGGTCCGTGGTTCGGACAGCAGCTTTCCACCTCGATGGGCGTTTGAGAAGACCTCAGCCGACGGCTTCGCGCAGTAACCGGGCGGCGGCCTCGACAGCGTTGTCAGCCAGGTTGCCGTAGCCGAGCACCAGCGCGGGCTCGCCGGGCGCGACGCGGTAGTCGTCGAGATCGGCCACTTTCACGCCCTTCGCCCGCGCTTCCCGCACGACGGCCGCCGCGTCCCGATCTAGGTGCAGGACGAGGTGCAACCCGGCAGCGACCCCCGACAGCCGGGCGGGGCCGAGGGCGTCGACGAGCCGGTCGCGCCGCGCCCGGTACCGCAGCCGCGCGGCCCGCAGGTGCCTGTCGTAGCCACCGCTTTCGACGAAGGCGGCGAGCGCCAGCTGGTCCAGCACCGGCGGCGCGTGCCCCGGCGAAGTCCACTGTGGAGGGACGACCGCCCAGCCGAGCCCGAGCGCCGGGCTGAGCGTCTTGCTGACCGACCCGAAGAGCGCGACCCGCCCCGGATCGGTGCCCTGCAAGGTGCCGACGGGCCGCCGGTCGTACCGGAACTCGGCGTCGTAGTCGTCTTCGAGGACCAGCCCGTCGACGTCCCGCGCCCAGGTCATCAGCTCCGCGCGCCGCCGCGGCGAGAGGACGGTGCCGGTGGGGAACTGGTGCGCGGGCGTGACGAGCACGGCCCGCGTCCCGCTCGGAATCCGCCCGACGTCGAGGCCTTCGCCGTCGACCGGCACCGGGTCGATGCCCATCCCGGTGTTTGCGGCCGCACGTCGCAACCGCGTCCAGCCGGGGTCTTCGACCGCCAGCCGCGTTATTCCGTTCGCCCGCAGGGCCCGGCAGACCCGGGTCACGCCGTCGGTGACACCGCCGCAGATCAGCACCTCACCGGGAGCGGCGCCGCGGACGCGTCGCAGGTAGCCGGCGAGGGTCGCGCGCAACCGCGGGTGACCGGCCGGATCGGGCAGGCCGAAGTCGGTGTGCGGCACGGTCGTGAGCACCCCGCGCACGGCGTCCGCCCACCGCTGCCGGGGGAAGTGCCGCAGGTCGGGCAGCCCGGGGGCGAGGTCGTACCGCGGCCGCTCGATCGGCGCCGGTTGCTTCGCCGCGACGGCGTCCCCGACCCGCCGGACCCGGGTGGCCGAGCCGGTGCGCCCGTCGAGGTACCCCTCGGCGACGAGCTGGGCGTAGGCCTGCGTGACGACCCACCGCGAGCACCCGAGGTCGGCGGCGAGCTGACGGCTCGGCGGCACGGCGGCGCCGTCTTCGAGCCCGCGAATCGCCGTGCGCAGGGCGCGCGCGAGCTGCTCGTGTTTCGGCCCCGGCCCGCTCAGCTCCAGCAGGACACCCCAATTGGTCTGTGATCCGGCCACGGGATTGGACCGTAGTACCGGACCGATTCTCTTCTAGGTTCGTAGTCATGAAGAAGGTGCAACTGGGCCGGACCGGCCAGTACGTGAGCCAGGTGTCGCTGGGCTGCATGACGATGGGGACGTCGACCGACGAACCGATGTCGGCCCGCATCCTGGACGCCTACCTCGACGCCGGTGGCGACTTCCTGGACACGGCGAACTGCTACGCGTGGTGGGCGGGCGAGCAGTTCGCCGGCGGCGAGAGCGAGTCGCTCCTGGGCAAGCTGCTGCGCGGCCGCCGCGACCGGGTCTTCCTGGCGACGAAGGTCGCGGCGGGCATCACGGACCTCCCCGCGGCCCGCGCGGCGTCCCGCCCGGACGGCACGACGGACTGGGCGGCGCGGGAGCGCACGTACGAGGGCGCGAGCGCGGCGGTGATCCAGCGCGAGGCGGAGGCAAGCCTGCGGCGCTTGGGAACGGACCACATCGACCTGTACTACGTCCACGTCGACGACCGAACCACGCCGCTCGAAGAAACACTGTCCGCTTTGGACGGTCTGGTGCGGTCGGGGAAGGTCCGGTACATCGGCTGGAGCAACGTCCGCACGTGGCGCCTGGAACGCATCCGCTCCCTGGCACTGGCGAACGGCTGGGCGCCCCCGGTGGCCGTTCAGATGCAGCACTCGTACCTGCGTCCGACCGGCGCCGACGTGCCGTCCATCGCCGGCGGCGAGCTGCTGGACTGGCTGTCGCTGCACCCGGACGTCTCGCTGGCCGCGTATTCCTCGCTGCTGCGCGGGATCTACGACGACGCGGCCTACCGCGAATCCACGCGGATCTGGCGTTCGTACGCCGGTCCGGACTCGGAAGCGCGGCTGGCCGCGGTGGCGAAGGTGGCTTCGGACCTGGGCGCGTCCGGCAACCAAGTGGCGCTGGCGTGGCTGGTCCACAAGGGAGTGATCCCGCTGATCGGTCCGCGCACCTGGGAGCACTATGAGTCGATCGCCCCGGCGTTCACCCTCGAACTGCCCGAAGCACATCTGTCCATCTTGGACAATGCCCTGATCAGTCCAGCAGGCGCTGTTCCTTGGCGACGGCGACGGCTCCCGCGCGAGTGTCCACTTCGAGCTTCGCATAGATCCGGCTCAGGTGGGTCTTGACCGTCGCTTCGCTGATGAACAGCGCGCGGGCGATCTCCTTGTTGCCCAGTCCCTGGGCGAGCTGGCGGAGGATGTCGAGTTCGCGGCCGGTGAGCGACGGCCGCGGCGCGCGCAGCTGGGCCATCATGCGGTCGGCGACCGGCGGTGACACCGCCGTGCGCCCGGCCGCGGCCGCCTCGATCGCCGCGTACAGCTCGGTCGCGGACCCGGCCTTCAGGAGGTAGCCGGTCGCTCCGGCGGCGATCGCGCGGCTGATGTCCGCGTCGGTGTCGTAGGTCGTCAGCACTAGGATCCGGGGCGCGCCGGCGGCGCTCCGGATCCGCCGCGTCGCTTCGATCCCGTCGATGCCGTCGCCGAGCTGGATGTCCATCAGCACGACGTCCGGGCGCAGGGCGGCGGCGGTCGCGACGGCTTCCTCCCCGCTCGCGGACTCCCCGACGACCTCGATGCCGTCGGCGCCCGCCAGCAGCGCGCGCAGCCCGGCACGCACCACGGCGTGGTCGTCGCACACCACAACGCTGATGGTCACGGGGTCTCCAAGGGGATCGCGGCCGAGATGACCGTGCCCTGGCCGGGCGCGGATTCGACGGTCAGCCTGCCACCGAGCTGCTGGGCCCGGACGCGCATAGCCGGGAGGCCGTGCCCGCGTTGGCCGCCGGGCGCCGGCTCCGCGAACCCGCGTCCGTCGTCGGCGACGTCGAGCACCACCTGGTCGTCGAGGTAGGTGAGGGTCAGCACGACGCTGCTCGCGTCCGCGTGCTCGCGCGCGTTGGCCAGCGCGCCCTGCGCGATGCGCACCAAAGTGGACTGGACGCGCTCGGGCAGCGGCGGCTCGACGCCGTCGATGCGGACTTCGACCGGCACCCCGGCCCGGCCGGCGACGGCGCGCAAGGCCGCTTCGAGCGTGGCGCCGGCGAGGTCGGCGGGTGCCAGGTCCTGCACGAGCCGCCGGGCTTCGGAGAGGTTGGCCGCGCCGACGCGCTCGGCGGCGCGCAGGTGTTCGCGGGCCAGCTCGGGCCGGTCCCACGCCTGGTCGGCGGCCTGCAGCAGCATCGCCTGGCTGGAGAGGCCCTGCGCGAGCGCGTCGTGCAGTTCCCGGGACACCCGGCCGCGCTCGGCCAGCACGCCGGCGCGTCTCTCCGACTCGCGCAGCCGCTCGGCCTGGCGTCGCATGTAGGTGATCACCGCGGCGGTGACGACGGCGATCGCGATCGGCACGATGGTGGGGTTGGGGTCGAAGCCGTCGGCGAGCCGGTTCTGCGAGACGACCACCAGCGCCGTGATCACGGCCACCAGCGCGAGCGCCTGCCCGGTCGGCAGCGTGCGCAGGCCGGTGACCAGCAGCGGGATCGCCGACCACGCGAAGCTGGGCGCGAGCACCACCAGCACGACCCAGAGCGCCAGTACCACGGTCAGCCAGGCGAGGTGCCGGTCGACGAACAGGCCGGCGCCGTACGCGACGACCAGCGCCGCGGTGAACCCGAGCACCCACGGCGCCAGCGGATTCCCGTCGTGGCGCGTGAGGAACCGGACGGCCGAACCGAGCACCAGCAGGAAGAACGCCGAGTGCATGGCCGCGGCGAGCCACCGCGCGTCGGCGTCGTTCATGCCGTCCATGCTGGCTCCTTCCTCGTCCGGCACCAGCGTCGACCCGGCCCGGAGGCCGCGCATCAGCCGATCGGATGACCCCGGTGTCCGCCGGGACGACGACCGGAACCACCCGGTCCCGGGCCGAAGCTGGAGTCATCGAACCCCTCGTCGACAGGAGCACACCATGAACTCGACCCGCATCCGCATCGCCGCCGCCGTCGCCGGGCTCGGCGCGGTCGGCGCTGTTTCGTTCGCCGCCGTCCCGGCCACCGCGGCCCCGGCCCCGGCCGCCGCTCCCAAGGGCGTCGTCCAGACGTCGCACCTGTCGATCGCCGCCGCTTCGAAGGCCGCGCAGGCCGCTTTGGACGCCGCCGGCAAGGCGGGCCGGCACGTGTCGGTCGCCGTGGTGGACCGCGACGGCAACACCATCGTGACGCTGCGCGGCGACGGCGCCGGCCCGCAGTCCTACAGCTCGGCGCAGGAGAAGGCGTTCACCGCGGTGTCCTGGAACGCGAAGACGTCCGAGCTGGTCGGCCGCCTGCAGCAGGCCCCGACGCTGAAGGACATCGACGGCACCCTGTTCCTGGCCGGCGCCGTCCCGGTCGCGGCCGGTGGCACCCCGATCGCCGCGGTGGGCGTCGCGGGCGCGCCGTCCGGGGCGCAGGACGAGGCGTTCGCCCAGGCCGGTGTGGACGCGCTCGGCAAGTAACGTGGCTCCGGTGTTGATCAGTGATGTCCGCCCCTGGGGCGGCGAGCGCAGTGACGTCGAGCTGAGCGGCGACCGGATCGCGGCGGTCCGGCCGCACTCACCTGGGGCGCCGGCCACTTTGGACGGTCGTGGCCGGTTGCTGTTCCCGGCGTTCAGCGACGTCCACGTGCACCTGGACTCGACGCGGATCGGCCTGCCGTTCCGGCCGCACACCGGTGGTCCGGGCGTGGTGGCGATGATGACGAACGACCGGGAGAACTGGCGCTCGGCCGAGGTGCCGCTGCCCGAGCGGGTCGCGGGGACGCTCGAGCGGATGATCGCGCACGGCACGACGCGGGTCCGCAGCTACGCCCAGGTCGACGTGGACTGCCGGCTGGAGAAGCTCGACGCGGTCCTGGCCGCCCGGGAGAAGTTCGCCGCGCAGGCCGAGGTGCAGGTGATGGCGTTCGCGCAGGCCGGCATCCTGCGGGAACCGGGCACGCTGGAGCTGCTGGACGCGGCGATGCGCGCCGGCGCGACGGTGATCGGCGGCATCGACCCGTGCACGCTGGACCGCGACCCCAAGGGGCACCTGGACGCGGTGTTCGGCCTGGCCGAGAAGCACCAGGCCGAAGTGGACATCCACCTGCACGAGCCGGGGCACCTCGGCCTGTTCTCGACGGACCTGGTCATCGAGCGCGTCCGGGCGCTGGACATGCGCGGCAAGGTGACGATGTCCCACGCGTACGACCTGGGCTCGATCTCGGAGTCGGTCAGCCGCCGGGTCATCGACGACTTCGCCGCGCTGGACATCGCGATGACGACGGTGGCGCCGTCCGCCGCCGGTCAGCTGTCCCTTTTGGACTTGGTCGCCGCCGGTGTCCGCGTCGGGCTCGGCGAGGACGGGCAGCGCGACTACTGGAGCCCGTACGGCAACTGCGACCTGCTGGACCGGACGTGGCAGCTGGCGTTCACCCGCGGCTTCCGCCGTGACGCGGACATCGAGCTGGCGCTCGCCGTGGCCACGATGGGCGGCGCGTCGATCATGAGCCACGACGTCCCCCGCCTGGCCGGCGTTTCCGATCGTCCCGGCCTGGCCGTGGGCGACCGAGCGGACCTGGTCCTGGTCGACGGCGAAACGCCGACGAGCGCGGTGATGGACCGCGGCAAGGACCGGACGGTCGTCCACAACGGAATCGTCGTGGCGGACGGGCTTTCGGTGCTCAAACCCTGACCGTGGCGGTGGCGAGCAGCGCGGCGACGCTCGGCTTGTGCTCGTCGCGCCGCCGCCACGTCATGGTGACGTCGGTGGTCCCGCCGGCCAGCGGAACGGCGACGGCGCCGGGGTGGTCGACCATGGCGGGCACGATCCCGCACCCCATCCCGGCGGCGACGCACCGGCCGAGGGCGGCGAGGCTGCCGACCTCGGTGTCGATGACGGGACCGTCGATCCGGTCGAGCATCTCCCGGAAACCGCAGCCCTTCGGCGTCGCGAGGAACCCGACGCCGTCGAGGTCGCCAGGCCGGATGTTGTCCTTGTGCGCCAACGGGTGTCCGGGCGGCACGATGACGACGAGCGGCGCCTCGCCGATCTTCCGGCTGGCGAAGGCGGGCTCGTCCGGCGCGTCGCCGAAGGTGAAGCAAACGTCCATTTCGGACTCCCGGACCCCGCGGTACAGTTCACCGCGGCCGCCCTCCTTCAGGGTCAGCTTGACGCGCGGCCAGCGCGTCCGGTAGTCGCTGAGGACGCCGGGAACCCAGTGCGCGCACAGGGTTTCGAGCGCGCCGATGGTCAGGGGACCGTCGGGCTCGCCGCGTTCGTCGTCCACGGCGGCCTTGGCTTCCTCGACGAGTTCGAGCACCTGGTCGGCGTACCCGGCCAGGCGTTTCCCGGCGGCGGTGAGCGTCCGGTCGGTCCGGTCGAAGAGCTTGGCGCCGAGTTCGGCTTCGAGGGCCTGGATCTGTTCGCTGACGCTGGACTGCGCGTAGTGCAGTTCGGCGGCGGCACGCGTGAGGTTGAGCGTCCGCGCGACGACGCGGAAGGTGCGCAGGTGGCGCAGTTCCATGAGGGCCCCCATCGGCGTTCCCGATACCCACCATCGTAACTCCCCGCTTCCGCCGGTGTCACGCAGCGTCCAGGCTTCGTGGTGTGGCAAGACTTCTCACGGGCCTTTCGCTGGGCTACTTCCTGGTCATGCTGGACACGACGATCGTGACGGTGGCGTTGCCGTCCATGTCGCCGTCCTTGGCCGAGCAGCAATGGATTTCCAACGGCTACACGCTGACGTTTGCGGCGTTCCTGTTGACGGCCGGAGCGTGGTCGGACCGCTTCGGCGCCCGCCGCGTGTTCTGCACGGGCCTGTTGTCGTTCGCCGCGTTGTCCTTGCTGTCCGCGGTTTCTCCATCGCCGGCGGCGCTGATCGCCCTGCGCGCGTTGCTCGGCGTGGCGGGCGCGCTGCTGGTGCCGTCCTCGCTGTCGCTCATCGCCGCGGCCTATCTCGTGCCGGCCGCTCGCGCCAAGGCGATGGGCGTCTGGGCGGCGGTGAGCGGAACGGGCCTGGTGGCCGGCCCGCTGCTGGGCGGCCTCCTGACGCAGGCCTTCGGGTGGCGCGCGATCTTCCTGGTGAACGTCCCGGTGGCGGTGCTCGCGCTGGCGCTGTCCCGCTCCGCCCCGGCGACGCCGCCCAAGCCGGGCCGGGTCGACTGGGCGGGCCAGGTGTCGGCTGTGGTCGCTTTGTCGACATTGACTTACGCGCTGGTGGAGTCGGTGTTCTGGCTGCTGCCGGTGTCCTTGGTGGCGGCGGCGGTGTTCGTGGCGGCGCAACGCCGTCCGGACGCGATGCTGCCGGTGTCGTTGCTCTCCAGGAACCTCCTGGCGGGCGCGATCGTGAACTTCGCCTTGTCGGGTGTGTTGTTCGTGCTGTCGGTGTACTTCCAGCAGTCCCGCGGATATTCACCGTCGACAACGGGATTGGCCTTTCTTCCATTGACGATTCCGACGGCGTTCAACCCGATCTTCACCGGCCGATTGGTGGCGCGGATCGGATCGCGGTTCCCCGCGGTATCGGGTTTACTTCTGATGTCGTCGGGTGCATTGCTGCAGGCATTCTTTCCCGGTTTGCCGGTGGTCGCGTTGGCGATGCTGGGGTTCGGCGTCTCGCTGGCGATCCCTTCGCTGCTGACGGCGGTGGTGGGCTCGGCGCCGCGTGAGCTGGCGGGGATTGCCGGCGGAGCACTGAACGCGTCACGGCAAACAGGGGCCGTGCTGGGCGTGGCGGTCCTGGGTGCGCTGCTCAGCGCGACGTCGACGACCACGGCCCTCGCGGCGGCCGGCGTCCTCCTGCTCGGCGGCGCCCTTCTGTTTCCGGGGAGTTGACTGTTTCCTATTGGAACAGGAAACAGGAAACGCCTTGTTGCGCCCAGCTGCGTGACGAATCCTGGTTGCAGGGCCGGAAATTCCTCCGGAATCCCTGGTCAAACCCCATTCCTTTGGAGGATTCGTCATGTCCATGCCCAAGAAGCTGGCCAAGATCGGCGGCCCCGTGCTCGCGCTCTGCATCATCGCCGCGGCGCCGATCATCGGTTCCACCACGGCATCCGCGGACGGCGGCGGCAGCACCCCGCCGTCGACCAGCACCCCGCCGCCGGCGGGAACCGACGGCAACCCCTGGCACGGTTGACCCGGACACCGGGCCGGCCGCGAACCGGCCGGCCCGGTCACCGCGCGGCGCAGCAGTCCAGCGTGACGCGTTCGGCCCGCACGTCGTCGGCGTCGGGCAAGCCGAGTTCGGTGAACGCGGTCTCGGCCGCGTCCCAGTGCTTGACGGCCCGATCGTGCTCGCCCATCGCGTGCAGCGTCTGCGCGACACCCCGGTGAGCCCGGCCCTGGTAGGTGCGGTTCCCGGCGCCGACGGCCAGGTCCAACGCCGCCTCGCACGCCGCCAGAGCGTCCTGCCGCGCGCCCCGGGCCAACGCGGTCGCGCCGCGGTCGAGGTACAGCTGCGTGCGCAGGTCGGCGTCCGGCACGTTCGCCGCCACCTCGCGCGCCTTGTCGTGGTAGCGCACCGCCTGCGTGAACCGGCCCTGCTTGCGGTGCACGTTGCCGATGTTGTTGAGCGCGTAGGCCTCGACGCAGCGGTCGCCGACCTCGGCGGCGTGCCCGTGCGCCTCCGTGTAACTGGCCAGCGCCTCCGAAAGCAGACCGAGATGCTCCTGCACGGACCCCAGGTTGTTCACCGCGTGCGCCAGGCCCTGGACGTGCCCGACTTCGCGAAGCAGCCCCGCGGCCGCCGAGTGCTGGCGCAGCGCGACGTCGAGGTTGCCGTGCAGCTCGTTGAGGTAGCCGAGCATGCTCAGCGCGTGGGCCTCGCCCCGCCGGTCTTCGCTCTGCTCGTACTTCTCCAGCGCGGCCTCGAGATGGGCGATCGCCTGCTCGTGCTTGCCCAGCTCCATCGTCGGGATCGCGAGCGCGCACAGCGTCGCCGCCTCACCCCGCGGGTCGCCGAGCCGCCGCCACTTCGGCAGCGCCCGGGCGGCCAGCTCGAGCGCCTGCGCGAGGTGCCCGCGCCGGTCGTTCGCGGTGGCCAGCCGGAGCAGGACGTGCGCCTGGCCCTGGTCGTTGCCGGGGTCGGCCGAGACGGTCTCCCACGCGAGTTCGAGCGTGCCGATCCAGTCCTCGAACTGGTTGGTCGTGTTGAAGTAGCGCCACAGCAGCACGGCCAGCCGCCAAGTGTGCTCGGGCAGGCCGTGGCGGGCGGCGTAGCGGATCGCGGCCACGAGGTTGTCCCGTTCGGCGACGATCCACCGCAGCCCGGCGGCTTCGTCGGCGAACTTCGGCGTCACCGCGCACGACCGGTCGGGCGCGGGCAGCTGCGCCCGGTCGAACGGGTACGCGGCGCCCACCGCGGCCGCCAGCGTCACGAGGTAGAAGTCCAGCAGCCGCACCAAAGCCTGCTCGGACGCCGGCTCGACGGCGGCGAACTCCTTGAGCGGGTCCAGCATCTGGTACCGCTCCGGCGCGGCCTCTTCGAGCAGGCTGACCTCGTGCAGGTCGTCGAGCAGCAGCCGCGCCTCGGCGACGTCGCAGCCGGCCAGCGCCGCGCCGCCCGCGACACCGACGTCCGGCCCGGGCAGGCTCCCGAGCAGCCGGAACATGGCGCGTTGCGGCTCGCCGAGCTGCTGGTAGGACACCCGGACGGCGGCGATGCCGTCGTCCTCGCCCCACGGGCCGCCTTCTTCGAGCAGGTGCAGCAGGTGCGTCAGCGGCCACCGCTCGTGCCGCCGGAACAACGCGGCCGCGACCCGGATCGGCATCGGCAGGTACCCGCAGCGCTTGACGACGAGCGCGACGTCCGCCGCCCGCCCGCGCACCCGCGACGGGCCGGTCAGCGCGGTGAACAGCTCGGCGGCTTCCTCCGGCGGCAACGGCGAAAGCCGGACCGGCTCGCCGACGTCACCCATCCGCCGGCTCGTGATGACGGCGAGGCAGCCGTCGGCCTCGGGCAGCAGCGGCCGGATCTGCTCCGGCGTGGCGGCGTTGTCCAGGACGACCAGCGTGCGCGTGCCCCACAACGTCGTCTGGTAGAGCGTGGCCTTGCGGCCCACGGTGGCCGGGATCTGCTCGGCGGGCACGCCGAGCTCGACCAGCAGCTCGGTGAGCGCGTCGCCGACGCTGGTCTCGGAGACGCCGGGCGTGAAGCCGTTGAGGCGGGCCAGCAGCTGGCCGTCGGGGAAGCGGTCGCGCAGGCGGTGCGCCGCCTCGATGGCGAGGCCGGTCTTGCCGACGCCGGGCGCGCCGCTGACCCAGACCGCTTTCCGGCCGGCCGTGGCCGCGGCTTCGATCGTCGCGAGTTCCGCGGCGCGCCCGGTGAACCCGCCGGGCCGCGACGGCAGCGAGCTGGGTGGTTCGCCGTGCTCGGCGCGCGCGGCGAGGTTGCGCAGCACCGGACCGGGCTCCATCCGCAGCTCGGCGAGCGCGGCGCTGGTGCTCTGGAACACGCGGAGCGCGCCGACCTGGTCACCGCCGGCGAGCAGCGCGCGCATGAGCAGCCCGGCGTGCTTCTGGCTGGCCGGATCGGACCGCACGAGCGGCCGCAGCCGGTCGCGCGCCGAGCGGTGGTCGCCGGTGTCGAGCTCGAGTTCGGCGAGGTCGCCGACGGCGTCGGGCAGCGTCTCTTCCGGGACAACGACCTCCGGCCCGCCGACGCGGTCGATGTCGATGTCCTCCAGGAACCGCCCCCGCCACAGCCCGACGGCCTCCCGCAGCAGTTCAATCTTCCGCCGCGGGTCGTCGGCCCGGCCGGCCTCGGCGCGCAGCCGGTCGAACCGGACGGTGTCGAGCTGGTCGTCGCCGAGCCGCAGGAGGTAGCCGGTGGGGGTGGTCTCGATGCTCACACCGACGTCGCGCAGCCGCTTTACGTAGCTGCGCACCAGGGTGGGCTTGGCTTCGCGATCGGCCCAGACGATCTCGGCGAGGCGCGGGCTCGACACCGGCTTGTTCGCGTTGAGCAGCAGCACGACGAGGACGAACCGTTGCTGCTGGTCACCCAGCGGCACCGGTGCGCCGTCGTGCCACGCCTCCAGCGGGCCGAGCATCCGAAACTCCACGCAGCCTCCCCGGCGTCAGCTTGCTTTCCCCCGTTGATGTCGCGCAATCGGCCGTTGGGGTTTCGGTAATCCGCATTTCTTGCACGTTCGATACACGCGGGGTTGCCAGACTCCGCCGGTCGAATCAGGGGTGAAGGAGAAACCGGTATGGGGTCCGACGTGTTGCCGTGTTACGTGGCGTGCGACGTATCGCTTTCGATGGCCGACCACCTCGAAGAACTGAACCAGGGCCTGCGCGAGTTCCGCGGCGCGGTGCACGCGGACGCGTCGATCACCGACCGGGTGCTGTGCAGCGTGATCGGCTTCGGGGGGAAGCCTTCGCTCGTGCAGCGGATGCTGCCCATGGACGACCTGGTGGACCTTCCCGCGCCCGGGGCGTGCGCGGGAACGAACTTCGGGCCGGTGTTCACGTTCCTGCGTGACGTGATCGACGAGGATCTCGGTCTCCTCACGGCGCACCGGGTCCGCGTCCACCGCCCGATGGTGTTCTTCCTGTCCGACGGCCAGCCGACCGACCCGGTGACGTGGCCGCCGGCGTTTTCGTTCTTGATGGATCCGGCCTGGTCGCACCGCCCCCGAGTGGTGGCGTTCGGAGTCGGTGACGCGGACGAAGAGGCGCTGAGCCGCATCGGAACGTTCCGCTGCTACCTGGGCCGCGACGGCGTCCGCATGGGAACGGCGCTGATCGCGTCGGTGATGCACGTTCTGTCCACTTCCGGTCCACCGCCTGGCCGCAGGCTGTCCGGAAGGGGGTGCTGACGATGGAGACGCACTGAAGGAGAACGACGGTGGAGCGCGCTGAGCTGGTCCAGGAGCTGAAGACGCTGCGCAAGGGCCGAGGGCTGGCGGGCCGTCTCGACGGCCGGGTGGGGCCGTTCTTGAGATCGGCCTGCGCGGTGTCTTCGGGCGACGGCCAGGTGGCGATCCGCGAGAAGGTATCGGGACGTATCACCGAACTGGCCGCTCAGCTACCGGACGACCTGCGCTTGGCGGCGCTGGCGGCCTTCGCGATTTCCGCGGAGGCCCGCCAGCCGCTGTACCAGGACAGGGTCAGATGGGCGGCGTCCCGGGTGGACCGTGACCCACGGACGGTCCGCCGCCGCGTGGACGAGGCGATCGTGCTGCTGGCGGAGCTGGCATCGGCGTCATCTTCGCCGGTTGTTTCGCCCTCGGACCGCTGGCACACGGCGTCGTTGTCGATCGCGTGCGTGGTGGACGAGCTTTTGGTTCTCGAGAGACGCCGGATCGTGGCTGACCAGGAGGGTCTCGAGTTCGTGGACTTGGCGGTCTCGCTGCCTTCGGGTCGCCCTTCGGTCTCTGTCCTCTACGGCGGTTCGTTGGTCGATCGCGGGATGGAGACGTCGTCGAGGTGGGGGTACGGACTGGAGCTGCCCCGGCCGCTGTCCCGAGGGGAGTCGTGGGAGTCGGCGGTGTTGTTCCGGCCGCCGTCGTTGCGGCCGTACATGGTTTCGGTGCCGCGTCAGCCGTGTGAGTCGTTCGACCTGCGGGTTCGGTTTGGTGCTGCCCACCCGTCGGAGGTTTGGGCTTTGGAGGGGGCGTTCCAGAGGGACGTTTCGGATCCGGGGTACCGGGGGCGTCCGGAGCAAGTGGACTCGTCGGGGGAGGTCCACTTGCGATTCAGCCGGCTGACGCCGGGCCTGGCGTACGGAGTGCGGTGGGCGCCTCAGCCTTGAAGTGGCATACTCTCTGCGACTGATCAACTACGCTAGGGAGTAACCCGTGGCGTTCACGGTGGACACGTTCCAGATCGGGCTGTACGGCGGAATCCTCGGCAACCACCACGGCGACGCGAAGGCCGCGGAAGGATTCGCCGAGACCAACCTGCAGACCGGCGCACAGCCGGGGCTGATCGCCGAACTGGCCGGCAGCCACGAACAGGCCAAGGGTGAAATCGTCAAGGCACTGACCGGCCTCGCCTCGGTGTGCGAGGCGAGCAGCGCCGAACTCGACCGCGTCCGGCAGATGTACGACCGCGTCGATCAAGGCTCGGCCGAGAGGCTGGACCGGACGTACCCCGACCCCGGAAGCCCGCCGCGGATGCCGTCGATACCGGGGCTGCCCGCCGACACGGGCACGCAGGCCGTTCGCCAGACCACCCATCCGGCGGAACGGTTGAAGCCTCCCGAGGCGGAGGGCTTCACCAACCCCATCCAGCTCGTGAACGACCTGGGCAACCTGATCAGCGCGGGCTACTGGACGCAGCAGTTCCTGGACGCGACGATCCAGGTCAACCCCGTCGAGGAGTTTTCGAACTGGGTGGCGGGCGACTGGGAGCAGTTCGCGAAGGCTTCGGACGCCTTGAACTCGCTGTCCCTCTTCTGCGGCGACGTTGCTTACGACGTGAAGACGAACATCACCACCTTGCTCACGAGTTGGACGGGCAACGCGGCCAACGAGGCCTTCCAGTACTTCAGCGGGCTGGCCGGCATCGTCGACGGTTACGCGGCGGGCCTCGCCACCTTGCGCGACAAATACCGCGAAGCGGCGCGAGGCGTCTGGGAGTTCTCCGAAACGATCAACGACGTCATCCAAGACATCTTCGACAGCATCTTCTGGGGCGCGGTCGAACTCGCCGCGGGCGGAGTGCTGTCCGAGACGGTCGTCGGCCCGGTCGTGCTCTGGAGCCTCGCCGCGCTGGAGTGCAAGAACGTGGTCGACGGCTGGAAGCAGATGACGAACCTGCTGATGAACGTCCAGAACACGATCCGCCTGATCCACGGCGGCGTCCTGGACGTCATCGGCTCCGGCGGTAGCTTCCAAGCCCATCCCTTGCCCGCCGGCTACGACCACCCGGGAGCCTGATCATGTCGCCGGAATTCTCCGCGGACCCGGTGAAGAACCGCGCCCGCCACGCGCTGCTGACCAAGCTGACGGCTTCCACGGCCAACCCCGCCGCGGCGGAGATGGCCCGAGAACTCCTGGCGGGCAACGTGACTCCCCGCGGGATCCTGGGCGCGAACCTGTACGCGGACGTGCTCGCCGGAAGCACAGCGGGTTTCACCGAATGGTACGGCAACCTGTCCGAAGCCGAGAAGGACGCGCAGGCCGAAGCAGGGCGAAATGCGTTGGCGCAGCTGGCATCCATGGAGGACGAACCCGCCCCGTCCCGCCGGGCGCGTCCGGACTCCGCGGACGACGACGAAGATTTTTCCGAAGTGGACTGGCTCGATGGCTGACCCGCGAAACGGCTCACCGCTGTTCGACGCCGACGCCATTCTCCGCAAGGCGTATTTCGGGGTATGGCTCCTCAGTCTCGTATTCACGGGATTCGCCATTTGGGGATTAGTGCGTTATCCGCATTGGTCGTGGGCAACCCCCATCGCGGCGGCGTTGGTGGCGCTGGCCGCGAACCACCGCTTGCGCACGGCGAATCGCCGCGGAGAAACCGTACTGCTCGGGGCCGCGACGCTGCTGTTCGTCGTGCTCGCCGGCGTGCTGCTCGGCGTTGCTCTGCGCCTGGCCCGTTCTTGAAGGTGCCCCCGGCAGGATTCGAACCTGCGACACCCGCTTTAGGAGAGCGGTGCTCTATCCCCTGAGCTACGAGGGCTTGTGTACTCCGCACAGGCTACCCGACAGTCGGCACGCGGAGGGGCTGGGCTCCGGATCAGGCTATCGGCACTCCTTGGAGGCAATCAGTCACCCCGTGTAGCAAGTCGGTTGAGAGCGCAGGGCGATCGACCTCCTCGATGGCTGTCCGGCTGTCGGCACTACCGTCATGGGCATCGAAAAGGATACGGAGCCGGAGTGCGGACCTACTACGACGAGGACGACTACGAGGGCTACGAGGCGGGGCAGGACCTGCTGGTCCGCCGCTTCACCACCTGGGCGGCCGGCCAGGGGCGCGAGATCGACCCGTACGCCGTCATCTCGGCGCTCGAGTTCCGGCACACGTCGATCGACGGTCGGCTCGCCTATTGGACCGCCGCGCTGGTCCGGGATTTCCTGCTCGCATATGTACCGCACACGCTGTCGGCCACCGCTGATGACGCCGTGCGCGTGCCCGGGACCTTGCTTCTGTTCCTCCGGTATCTGCACGAGACCGAGCTGGCCGACGCGATGGGCGAGCCCCTGGCCGACCTCGAGGAGGCCGTTGCGAAGGCGTCGTCCGAGTTTCCGGCCGCCATGGGTGACGAGCGCAACTTCGGTGTCGGCAAGTACTGGGTGATGACCGCCATCCGGAACGGGATCGATCCCGCCGACTCCGATGCCATGAACGCCTTCCTTGCCGAGGTTCGTCAGGGGAAGTACCCATACGACGCCGATCTGCTCGCTGACCTCGCCGCCAGGCATCTCAGCGAGGAGGGTGGGCGGGCGCTTCCGCAACTGCCGGTGTCGTTGCCGGCGGAGGCGGAGCTCGTGGCCGCCGCCGAACGCTCCTCGCTCGTGGTCAAGCTGCGGAAATTCGTCGAATGGGTGGGTGACGGCCGAACGCTGACAGGTACCGGCACCCTCAAACTCGCCGACGCCCGCGAGCTCGTGTCACTACTGGACACCGGTGACCGGCTCGAATGGGACCTCGCCGGCGCGGTCCAGCGTGTCCGCAGCAGCGCCGATCTGCCGAATCTCGGAATCCTGTTCGAAATCGCGAAGCGCGCGCGGGTCGTGCGGGTGGTCAAGGGCAAGCTGGTTCGCGTGGCGAAAGCGGCGCCGCTGGTGAAGAACGCTCTCGCCTTGTGGGCGGCGGCGTTCGACACGCTCTCCGAGCGGGGCCTGCTGGTCAAGGGGAGTGGTTGGGGTCCCGGCTACGCCGTGCTGCTCGGCGACTGTCTCGACCTCGTGCTGCCGGACGTGCTCAATACGGTGTACGGGATGCCGGAGCCGGTACCCGTGGTGCGGCTCGCCGAAACTGCCTGGCTGGGCTGCCTGGAAAGTGCTTACCCCGAGCTCGACCCGCCGACCGAGTCGATGTGGCGGGACGGGTTCGCCGGCGAATTCCGGCGGTTGCTCGCCAAGCTGGCCGAATTCGGTGCGGTCGAGCTGACGACGGGACCGGCCGACCCGATGTACACCATGGACCTCGTGCCGGAGAACCCCGAACTCCCACCGGATGTCCAAGACCGGTTGCGGGACGCTCTCGATGCGCCGTCGCTCGACTTGGTCGCCCTCACCCCGCTGGCGACCTGGGCGGTCCGGGAACGGCTGCTGCGAGAGGGCCGGTTCGCGCCGGTGGTCGGTGAGCTCGCTGCCGCCGCTCCCGCGGCCATGCTTGGCGTCGTCACGGAACATTTCAGCGAAGAGGCGGCCGCGGCCGAGATCGGCGGCTGGCTGGCCGCGCACGGTGGCCGCGAGGCCGGGCTGCCCGTGTTGCTGGACGCCGTCCGCCGGTGCCCGTTCCGCGCACGCGCGTCCGTCTTGCTCGGGATCCTCGTCGATTCCCTTCCCGGCGGCGGTGCGGTGCTCGACGGTCTGCGCGCCGACCCGGGCTTGGGTCCGATCGCGACCCAGCTGCTGGTCGAACGCGGAGAACTGGCTCTCGAAGACTTGGATGAGCGCGAAAGTCTGCTCGGCATCACCGAGCAATTCCTCGTGCTGCTGGAGACGGCCGGGCCGGAAGCGACGGCTGCGACGTTGGCCGAGATACCCGCCGACGAACGCGTGCACCTTGCCGACGCTATTTCCGCGTCAGGCCATCCGGACAGAGTGGGGCTCGCGGAGCTGGCCGAAGTTTTCGAGGATGTTCGGCTCGTCCGGACCGCACATCCGCTCGGTGGTGTGACCCGGTCCCGGAACAGCAATGGGAAGACCAAGAAGCGCCGTCGCTGATCCGGGCGTGCGAGTGCCGGATACTCTGCCGCTGTGGGGACGAAGGACGAGCGTCGGGCGGCTCGTGAGGCTGTCGCTGCCTACCACGAGGCGCGGCTCGCCGAGCTGGTCGCGCGCGTGGCCGAGGCGGTGGACCACCACCGGGCCGGCGAACTGGACGCCTTCGAGGTCGATGAGGTGCTCCACCAGTACCACCGCGCGACACGAAAGCTGTGGACGTTCTGCGAGCCGTCCGGTGCGCAAGCCGAGCTCACCGCCCGCGTCATCCGGCGCATGGCCGACGAGGGCGAGGCAATCGACTGGTGGGAGCGTGGCGCGGCTCGCCGTGGTGGGTGATCACTGAGGCGCCCCGACTCTCGTCGTCACCCGGGTGAGTGGTTCTCACCGCTCTCCCGCATCGCGGATACACCCCTGCGGACGGCCCACCGCACCTGACCTGGACGGACCAGTGCGTCACCTGGTCGTGTCTGGTTTCGAACTGCTGAACAACAGTAGGTAACCTTCGTTAACGGGACGCGGGGAGCCGCCTCCTACTGGCTGTTGCGGAGGGCTTCGTTGATCAAGCTCATGTTCGCCGACGACGAGGAACTGGTGCGCTCGGGGTTGCGCGCGATGATGTCCGGGGCTCAGGACATCGAGATCGTGGGCGAAGCCTCCGACGGCAGATCCGCAGTGGAGGTCGCCCGGCGGTACCACCCCGACGTTGCCCTGCTCGACATCAAGATGCGGGCCCCTGACGACGGCATTCGCGCCCTGCGGGCCATCCTCGCCCTGCCCGATCCGCCCACCGTTGCCATGCTGACCACCTTCGACATCGACGAGTACGTCAGCCTCGCCCTGCGGCTCGGCGCCAACGGCTTCCTCCTCAAGGACATCGATCCCGCCGCCCTGCTCAGGGCCGTCAGGGATCTGGCAAGGGGTGGCGCGGTGCTCGACCCCGGCGTTGCCGCGCGGATGGTTCAGTCCCACCGGGACGAACAACGCGCCGCTCAGCCGGCGCGGAAGCTGCTCGCCTCACTGTCCGAACGCGAACGCGAGGTCGTCGCCCTCATCGGGCAGGGGTTGAGCAACGCCGAGATCGGTGGGCGCCTGCACCTCTCCGAAGCCACCGTCAAGGGGTACGTCTCCGCCGTGCTCTCGAAGATCGGCGCCGCCAACCGCGTGCAGGCCGCTCTGCTGGCCTACCGCGGGGGCCTGCTCGACCAGTAGATGCTGCTCACGGCGCTGGAGTTCCTCGGGCTCGTCGCCTTCGCGGCGTCCGGGGCGCTCGCCGCCGTGCGGGCGCGGCTCGACGTCTTCGGCGTGGTCGTCGTCGGGCTCACCACCGCGCTCGGCGGGGGCGTCATCCGGGACGTCCTGCTCGGCATCCACCCGCCCACGACGCTGCGGAACTGGCCCTACCTCGCCGTCTGTGCGGCCACCGCCCTGGTCGTCTTCGCCTTCCACCCGCAGGTCGCGCGGCTTCGGCGGGGTGTGCTGCTCGCCGACGCCCTCGGGCTCGGCGTCTTCGCCACCGCCGGGACGACCATCGCCCTGAACGCCGGCGCCACCGTCTACGCCGCGTGTCTGATCGGCATGACGACCGGCATCGGCGGCGGGGCCGTGCGCGATCTTCTCCTCCGGGAAATCCCCCTCGTCCTGTGGAAAGAGATCTACGCCGTGGCCGCGCTGGCCGGCTCGGTGCTCGTCGTCGTCGGTCACGTTCTGCGACTGCCGGCGGGGCCGGTCACCGTGGTCGCGGCCGCGGGCGTGGTAACCATCAGGATGGTCGCGCTCTGGCGGCACTGGAACGCCCCCGTCGCGCGGGCACCGGAGTGAGGTTTCTCTTTGTGTGTTCTGTGTGTGTTCTTAGGCGAGTCTCAGCACGCTGAGTAAGACTGACGCCATGCGCATCCTTGTGGTGGACGACGACCGCGCCGTCCGTGAGTCGCTCCGGCGGTCCCTGGAGTTCAACGGCTACCAGGTCGAGCTGGCCAGCGACGGTGCGCAGGCCCTGGAGGCGATCATCGCCGACCGGCCGGACGCGATGGTCCTCGACGTCATGATGCCCCGGCTCGACGGCCTCGAGGTGGCCCGCCGCCTGCGCAGCACCGGCGACGATCTGCCGATCCTCGTGCTCACGGCGCGCGACACCGTCTCCGACCGGGTGTCCGGGCTCGACGCCGGCGCCGACGACTACCTGCCGAAGCCGTTCGCGCTGGAGGAGCTGCTCGCCCGGCTGCGGGCGCTGCTGCGCCGGGCCGTCCCCGACGGCCAGAACGGCCAGGCGTCGGAGATCCTGTCCTTCGCGGACCTGACGCTCGACCCCGGCACGCGCGAGGTCCGCCGCGGCGGCCGCGAGATCAGCCTGACCCGGACCGAATTCGCACTGCTGGAACTGTTCCTCTCCTACCCGAAGCACGTCCTCACGCGGGGCCGGATCCTGGAGGAAGTATGGGGTTACGACTTCCCGACGTCGGGCAACGCGCTGGAGGTCTACGTCGGCTACTTGCGCCGCAAGACGGAGGCCGAGGGGGAGCCGAGGCTGATCCACACGGTGCGGGGGGTGGGGTACGTCCTGAGGGAAACCCCACCGTGATCGACGCCGGCGAGCCCGGTGACCCCCGCGGCACGCGCTGGGGGACGCGCCGGTTCTCGCTGCGCGGCCGGGTCACGCTGCTCGCCGCCGCCTGCGTCGCCGGCGCCGTCGCGCTCGTGTCGATCGGCGCGTACATGGTTGTGCGCAGCAACCTCTACCAGCAGCTGGACGACGGCCTGATGGCCCGCGCGCAAGCGGCCGTCGCGTCGCCGCAGGTGCAGACCGAGCTGCGGCAGGTGCCGGGCGCCTTCCTGGCCAGCGCCGACCTGCAGATCGGGCAGCTCAACGCCGCGCCCGACGTCGCGCACGCCGTGATGACCTACCCGTTGTCGAGCTCGGCGCCACCGTTCGACCAGCGGGAACTCGCCGTCGCGAACGGCGACTCGCCCGAGTCGATGCGGACGGACTTCCGCACCGACAGCCGCGTGGTCGCGCTGCCCTCCGGGCACGGCGAGGCGATCGTGCTGGCCCAGTCGATGGGCCCGACCAAGCGGACGTTGAACGAGCTCGCGCTGGTGCTGTTCCTGATCGGCGGTGCCGGCATCCTGGTCGCCGCCGCGGCGGGCACCGCGGTCGCGCGGGCCGGCCTGCGCCCGGTCGACCGGCTGACGTCGGCCGCCGAGCGCGTCGCCAAGACCGGTGACCTGCGGCCCATCCCGGTCAGCGGCGACGACGAGCTCGCGCGCCTCACCACCACCTTCAACACGATGCTCGGTACGGTCGCGGACTCGCAGGAACGCCAGCGCCAGCTGGTCGCGGACGCCGGCCACGAGCTGCGGACGCCGTTGACGTCGCTGCGCACCAACCTCGAGCTGCTGCTCGCCGCGAGCAAGCCGGGCGCGCCGCCGCTACCGGACGAGGACCGCGTCGACATCATCGCCGACATCAGCGGCCAGCTCGACGAGCTGACCCAGCTGATCGGCGACCTCGTCGAGCTCGCGCGCCAGGACGAGCCGCGCGAGCGCTTCGAACGCGTCGAGCTGCTGGAGGTCGTCGAGCGCGCGCTGGACCGGGCGCGGCGACGGGCGGGGGAGATCAACTTCGACGTCTCGCTGCAGCCGTGGGTGCTCACCGGCGACAACAGCTCGCTCGAGCGTGCGGTGCTGAACCTGCTGGACAACGCGGTGAAGTTCTCGCCGCCGGACGCGACGGTCTGGGTGCGGCTCTACCCGCTCGGCGACGGCACGGCCGTGGTCGAGGTGGCCGACGCCGGCCCGGGCATCGCCGAAGAGGACCTGCCCAAGGTGTTCGACCGGTTCTACCGCTCGTCGGAGGCGCGGACGCTGCCCGGCTCCGGGCTCGGCCTGGCGATCGTGAAGCACGCGGCCGAACGGCACGGCGGAGCGGTGTACGCCTCGCAGGCGCCCGAGGGCGGCGCGTTGATGACGATCCGGCTGCCGGGGGCGCCCGGCTGATCCGGGCGTTTTCGAGACGCCGCGGGTGGTGTTGTTCGCTTAACGCGTGGTGCGGCCGATCGCGCTGTGACCTGCTCTTTCCAAAGTTCACCCACGTCGCCCCTGCGAATCCCGTGTTGAATCGTGTAGGATTTTGTGTGGTTGGGGTGCGACGGACGGAGTGAACGGTGCTGGCGCGTCAGCGACAGGCGGTGATCCTGGAAGAGGCACGCCGGACCGGGGCGGTCCGGGTCAGTGACCTCGTAACCAGGCTGGGCGTGTCCGACATGACGGTGCGTCGCGACCTCGACGTCCTCGCCGGGCGAGGGCTCGTCGAGAAGGTCTACGGCGGCGCCACCTCGGTCGTCGGCAAGAGCACCGACGAACCCGGCTTCGAGGCCAAGTCCGTGCGCCAGCGCGCGCAGAAGGAGGCCATCGCCGAGCTCGCCGCGACGCTCGTGCGGCCCGGCACCGCGATCGGCATCTCCGCCGGCACGACCACCTGGACGCTCGCCCGCGCGCTCGACGCCATCCCCGGGCTCACCATCGTGACCAACTCGATCCAGGTCGCCGACGTGCTCCGCGGGTCGACGCAGCCGGACCGCACCGTCGTGCTCACCGGCGGGGTGCGGACGCCGTCGGACGCGCTGGTCGGCCCGGTCGCCGTGCACAGCCTGCGGTCGCTGCACCTCGACGTCGTCTTCCTGGGCGTGCACGGGATGGCCGACGGGCCGGGGTTCACCACGCCGAACCTGACCGAGAGCGAGACCGACCGCGCGCTGGTCGAGGCCGGGCGCAAGCTGGTCGTGCTCGCCGACCACACCAAGTGGGGCACCGTCGGGATCTCCACGATCGCCGACCTGGACGAGGCCGACGTCGTCGTCACCGATGACGGGATTTCCGACGAGGCCAAGGAAGTACTCGCCGAACGGGCGGGGGAACTCATGATCGCCGAGACGGCGGAGACGGACGAGGCCCAAGAAGCGTGAAGCGCACCGTACGACACCTGGCCGACGGCCGGGAGATCATCTACTTCGACCAGCCCGGCGCGCCCGAGCGCGTCGCCGAGGACACCCGCGACCTGCCGCCGGTCGCGGCCGCGTCGGAGATCCGGCTGGACCCGCTGACCGGTGAGTGGGTCGCGATGGCCGCGCACCGGCAGACGCGGACCTACAAGCCGCCGGCGGACCTCTGCCCGCTGTGCCCGAGCAAGCCCGGCAAGCCGAGCGAGATCCCCGAAAGCGACTACGACGTCGTCGTCTTCGAGAACCGCTTCCCGTCCTTCGCCGAGGACGTCATCGGCGAGCCATCCACTGTGGACGGTTTCGGGCTGGTGCCGGTGCGGCCCGGGCGCGGCCGCTGCGAGGTCGTCTGCTTCACCAGTGACCATGAGGGCGCTTTCTCGCGGCTGAGCCCGAAGCAGGTGCGGGCCGTCGTCGACGCGTGGGCCGACCGCACCGCCGCGCTGTCCGAAGTGCCCGGTGTCGAACAGGTCTTCCCGTTCGAGAACCGCGGCGAGGAGATCGGCGTCACGCTTTCGCACCCGCACGGGCAGATCTACGGCTACCCCTTCGTCACGCCCAAGACCGAGCGGATGCTCGACGTCGCCCGCGCCTACCAGGCCGAACACGGCCGTCCGGTGCTCGGCGACGTACTGGCCGCCGAGCGGAAGTCCGGCGCGCGCGTGGTGGCGTCCGGCGAGCACTGGACGGCGTACGTGCCGCCGGCGGCACGCTGGCCGATCGAGGTGCACGTGGTGCCGCACCGGCAGGTCGCGGACATCCCCGAGCTGACCGACGCCGAGCGCGACGACTTCGCCGACGTCTACCTGGACGTCCTGCGCCGCTGCGACGCGCTGTACGACCGGCCGCTGCCGTACATCGCGGCGTGGCACCAGGCGCCGGTGCGCCGCGACCGCGAGCTCGGCTGGCTCCACCTGGAACTGTTTTCCGTGTTGCGCGCCAAGGACAAGCTGAAGTACCTGGCCGGGTCCGAATCGGGCATGGCGGTGTGGGTCAACGACGCGACGCCGGAGCAAATCGCGGAACGGCTCCGCGCGGCGGGCTGATCCGGCCATACTCATCTCCGATGCACAGGTTCGGCTCAGGAACCTCTCAGGACCATCGCGCAAGGTGAGGACATGACCGAGAACGACCCCAGCGCGCACGACCCCGCGGCGCCGCGGCACCCGGAGACCGGCCAGCAGGCGGCTCAGGGCGGTTGGGCGGGGAGCCCGTACGGTGACCAGGCCGCCACGCCCGAGTCCGGCGGCACGCCGCAGTACTCGGCGCCGGAGCCGTCGTACCACGCGGTGACCGGGGCCGATCCGTCCTACGGGACGCAGCAGACCGCGAACCCCTGGTCCGCGCAGGGGGCCGCGTCGGGCCAGACCCAGCAGAGCGTCTACCCGAACCCGAATCCGTACGCGCAGGCCGGCCCGGCCGGCTACGGCACGCCGCCGGCGCCGCCCGCGCAGCCGAAGCGCTCCGGCGGCAAGCTGCTCGCCGGCGTCGCGCTGGTCGCGCTGCTCGTCGGCGGCATCGCGGGCGGGGCCGTCGGGTACCTCACCGGGGGCACGGCCAACGGTCCGGTCGGCAACGCGCTCGACGCGCCGAAGCCGGCCCAGCAGACCGGCAACGCGCCCGCCGGCTCGGTCGAAGCGGTCGCGCAGAAGCTGTCGCCCAGCGTCGTCGAGCTGCAGGTGAGCGGGCAGCAGGGGGCCGGCGAGGGCTCCGGGTTCGTCATCAGCACCGACGGCTACATCCTGACCAACAACCACGTGGTCGAGGTCGCCGCCAACGGCGGGCAGATCCAGGCCGTGTTCCAGGACGGCAAGAAGGCCGCCGCCAAGGTCGTCGGCCGCGACCCGACGACGGACATCGCCGTCGTCAAGGTCAGCGGCGTCAACAACCTGACCCCGGTGGAGATCGGCCGGTCCGACGACCTGCGCGTCGGCCAGTCGGTGGTCGCCATCGGCTCGCCGTTCGAGCTGGCGGGCACGGTCACCTCGGGCATCGTCAGCTCGCTGCACCGGCCGGTGCGCGCGGGCGGCGGACAGGGCGGCCAGGAGACGGTGATGGACGCCGTCCAGACCGACGCGGCGATCAACCCGGGCAACTCGGGCGGCCCGCTGGCGAACATGTCCGGCCAGGTCATCGGCATCAACTCGGCGATCTACAGCCCGCAGTCCGGCCAGGGGCAGGGCCAGGGCGGCTCCGAGAGCGGCAACGTCGGCATCGGGTTCGCCATCCCGATCGACCAGGCCCGCCGCACCGCGGACACGATCATCAAGACCGGCCAGGCGGTGCAGACCTACATCGGCGCCCAGGTCACCGACGCCCCGCAGGGCGGCGCGAAGCTCGGCGCCATCACGCCGGGCAGCCCGGCGGAGAAGGCCGGCCTCAAGTCCGGCGACGTCGTGACGAAGATCGACGACCGGAACATCGACACGTCCGACACGCTGGTCGCGGCGATCCGCACCCGCGCCCCGGACGAGAAGGCGACGTTCACGCTGGCGGACGGCCGCACGGTCGAGGTGACGCTCGGCGGCCAGCCGGTCCCGGCCAACTAGTCCGCATCCGACGCTCGGCCGCCCTGGTGCGGCCGAGACCAAACATCGGCTCGACCCCCGCATCTCGGGGCCGGACCCCCAAGGCCACGCGCGACCCGGGCATTCGATGCCGGTCGCGCGTGGCCGCATTTGTGGGTGGGTCAGGGCGCAGGAGGAGCGGGGCGGGTGTCGGACGGGCGGGTTTGCGTGGCGGGGGGCTCGGCCGGCGCGCTTGAGAGGGTTGGGCGCGCGCCCGGATGCTCGGCGAGCGTGCCGGGACGGGCACCTGGCGGGGCGGCGGGTGCGGCTGGTGCGCCCGGCAGATTGGTCTCCGTCCCGGGCGGGTTGGTCGGCGCGCCTGGTGTGCTCGGCGGGCCGGTTCGCGTGTCGGGTGGGACATCGCGCGGGCCCGGGCGGACCACCCGGCGGGCGAGCGGTGCCACCAGAACCACGAGCCAGACCGCGGCCAGCGTCAGGATCAACCCGAGCCCGGGGTTGCCGTCGTGCAGGCCCGGCATCGGCGGCGTCCCGTACGGGCGCCACAGCAACGGGAACGCCACGATCAGCAGCACCCCCGTGATCACGACCCCCGCGACCACCGGGACCCGCCACGGGCGCGGCAGGACTCGGGCCAGGATGATGCCCAGTACCGCCGTCAGCGGGGCGACCACACCGTCGTTGAGGAGCGGGCCGCCGACGATCCAGCCCACCGTGCCGAACACGTCCGGGCGCAGCGGGAACGCGTACTCGACGAACAGCACGACACCCCACGCCAGCGCCGCGAGACCCGGCAAGACGAGCAGCGTGCGAGCGATTTTCACAGCGCCTCCAGCTTCGTGACCCACTTCGTCTGCAGCACGCCGGGCCGGTTCGGGGCGATGATCCGGCACGGGAAGCCGTGGTCGAGGTCGAGCACCTCGCCGTTCAGCTCCAGGGCGAGCAGCGTCAGCTCGTCCGCCGTGTGCTCGCCGGGCAGGACGCTTACGCCGTACAGCCCGGAACGCTCCGAAGAGGACACTCGTACCGCCGTGCCCGGTGCCGCGCCGACCGCTTTCAACAACGCCGGCAGGGAAACCCCGCGCCAGGTCGCCGACTGGCTCCAGCCCTCCACGCACGCGATCGGCAGCTCGGCCGTCGTCTGGGGCAGTGCGCGCAGCTCGTCGAGCGAGAACTTCGTCGCGCCGGCCGGCGTCACCACCGAGAGCCGCCACGACGGTGACCACGTGATGCCCGCGGCCGCCGCCGTGCGGTTCACCGGGAGGTTCTGCGTTCCCTTGCCCGTCTTCCAGGAGAGGCCGGACACGCCGCGCAGGAACGGGACCGTCGCGCCGGCCGTGGCGACGACCGCGACGCCGGTCGCGAGCCCCGTCGTGCGGAGGAACCCGCGCCGCGACAGGCCGGCGGCCGGTGGCTCCTCCTCGGGTGCGCCGCGGGTCAGCGCCCGGCGGATGACCGGCAGCTTCACCGCGACGTGCACCGGGATCGACCCGATCGCCAGCCACGCCACCGCGTAGTGCACCTGCGGGAAGTAGAAGCCCCACGGGTAGTTCTGCGCGACGTTCAGCAACCCCGTCGTCAGCTCGAAGAACGCCGCGCCCGAGAGCACCAGGATCGACAGGCGCTCGAGCGCGTGCGGCAGCGAGCGGACCAGCGGACGGCCGAACAGCTTCGGATAAACGCTCCACAGCTTAGCCAGCAGCAGCGGGATCGACGCGATGCCGGAGATCACGTGCAGCCCCTGCGTGACGCGGTAGAGCCCGACCGGGCGGCTGGGCCAGAAGAACCACTCCGGCGGGTGCTGGATCAGGTGGCTGATCAGGCCGGTCACGAAGCAGGTCGTGAACGTGACCGCGAGCGCCAGGCCGATCTTCGACGTCACGCGCTCGTCGTGCGCCGGTGCCTTGAAGTGGTCTTCCCGGGGAATCGGCAGCTTCACGACCGCTCCAATCGCGCGAACCAGCGGTGGCCGTGGCGGGTCGTCCAGGCGACGCGGAAACCGGCCCGCAGTGCGACTTCGGCGATCGCGTCGACGCCGACCCACGCCCAGGTGAACCAGGCGACGTCGGGATGCCCGGGTCGTAGCCGGACGCGCTCGTGCCGCAGCCCGCGTCCGGGCGCCTCCAGTTCGACGAGGACGTCACCGTCGGTGGCGATCAGCTGTGCCGCCCGGCGCAGCAGGACGACCGGGTCGCCGCCGATGCCGATGTTGCCGTCGGCGAGCAGGGCGTGCCGCCACCGTCCTTCGCCGGGCACGTGGTCGAAGACGTTGCGGTGCAACGCACTCCCGCCGCGCCGTCGTGTCAGCCGGACCGCCGTGCGCGAGCTGTCCACGCCCAGCGCGACGATGCCGCGTCCGGCCAGGGCCGCGGTGAGCCGGCCCGGGCCGCAGCCGATGTCGAGGGTCGGGCCGGTGCAGGCGCCGAGCAGCACCTCGTCACCGTCGGCCGGCGCGGTCCAGCGCTCGACCGGCAGCTCCACCCGCTCGCCGTTCGCCAGTTCGAGCCAGCACCGGTGGCCGAGCAGGCCGCGGTCGAACTCGTTGCCGAGGAGTGCCGGCTTCATGCGACCGCCTGCCCGTGCACCGCCGCGACGGCCCGGGCGAACCGGCCGTGCGGGCACAGCGCCGCCACCGCACGGGCGTCCGCCATGGTGTCCACATCGGACAGTTCGGCGGCCCGCCGCGGTCGCAGTCCACACGCGGTGAGCGCGCGCATCGTGCGTTCGCCGGTGTCGGCACGGGACATCGGGACGCCCGCGAGGACTTGCGCGTGCCGTGGCTCGGCGAGTCCCAGCGCCCACCAGCCACCGTCGACGGCCGGGCCGAGCACCGAGTCGTGCCCGCCGTCCACGACCGGCGCGGCCGCCGCGGCGAGGGACTCCGCCGTGACCTGCGGGGTGTCCATGCCGATCTGGAGGATCGGCAGGCCCGAGTGCACCGCGGCCGCGTCCGCGTGGGCGTGTGCCAGGCGCACCCCGAAGTCCCAGCCGCGCTGGGGCATCGTGGTGACGTGGCGCAGCGCCGCCCCGATTTCGGGCGCCAGCGCGGCGGCGCCGAGGTCACCGGTCATCGCCACGACCGGCGCGGCGCCCGGGACCGCGCACACGGCGTCGAGCGTGTCGAGCAACGCGGCCGCGGCGATCCGCGCCGCCTGCGCCGGGGTCGCCGGCGGGGACAGCCGGGTCTTGGCGAGCCCCGGCACCGGCGCCTTGGCCACGACCAGCAGAACGAACTTCGCCGTCATCGCGCCAGCACCCGCCCGAAGTCGCGGACCGCGCGCAGCGTGCCCCGCACCGAGCCGGAGACCTTCGACTTCGTGCCCCGGGCGCGTTCGCCGTAGCGGACGTCGAACTCGCGCACCCGCCACCCGGCGCGCTGGGCCTTGACCAGCAGCTCGAGCGGGTAGCCGAACGCGCGGTCCGTGACGCCGAGACCGAGCAGTGCCCGCCGGTCGGCGGCGCGCAGAGGCGCGATGTCCCGCACCGGCAGCCCGCGCCGGCGCAGCAACCGCGCCAGCACGAAGTTGCCGGCCCGCGCGTGCCACGGCCACACGCCGGGACCGGTCGGCACCCGCCGTCCGACGGCCAGGTCGGCGCCGTCCTCGACCGCGGTCACCAGCCGCGGCAGGTCGCGCAGGTCCAGGGAGCCGTCGGCGTCGGCGAAGCACACGATGTCCGCGGTGGCGGCCTCCAGACCCGCGTGCACGGCCGCGCCGTAACCGCGGCGCGGCTCGTGGACGACCTTCGCGCCGAGCGAGGCCGCCACTTCGGGCGAGCCGTCGGCCGAACCGTTGTCGACCACGATCGCGCGGTAACCCGGCGGCAGCCCGGACAGCACACCGGGGAGGGCGCCCGCTTCGTCGAGGCAAGGGAGGACCACGTCCACTCCTGAGTCAGTCACGGCGCCGACCGTAAGTCCGGCGTGGACTGTGGAAAACCCTTGTGCGCCTTACCGAATCATGACGTGTGACGACTTCTTACCGGGTCGTTACGGCTGCCCCGCCCGGCCCGCCGGACGCCGCTCGCGGACTTATGGTGGACAGCGATGAGCGAGCCGAACCCGGCAGCCCGGCTCGCCGAGCCGCCTGCCCGCGAACCCGAAGCCCCGGCACCCGAGCGGCCTGGCCGCCGCGCCACCCGGGCCGATCTCCTCGCCGTCGCGGCGGCCGTGGTGCTCGTGGCCGCGGCCGCCGCGGTCGGCGTCTACTACAACCGGCCGCACTCCGGGGTGGTCATCTTCGTGTCGGCGCCGCCGCTGTTCGCGGACTGGCTGCCGCACGTCGGCCCGGGCTCGGTGTTCGCCGTCCTCATCGCCGTCGCGGTCGTGCTGCACGGCCCGACGCTGGCCGCCCGCCTCCCGTGGAGCCGGGCGCTCGCCGCCGGCTACCTGGCCTCGCTCGCCTGGATCTTCTCGCTGGCCATGGTCGACGGCTGGGCCCGCGGGTTCGCCGGGCACCTCACCATCCCGCAGGAGTACCTCCACGAGGTCCCGGGCATCACCGACATCCCGCGGATGCTGCGCGAGTTCTCCTCCCGCATCCTCGACTTCCAGCCGAACTCCTGGACGACGCACGTCTCCGGGCACCCGCCGGGCGCGACGCTCGTCTTCGTCTGGCTGGACCGCCTCGGCCTGCACGGCGGCGCGTGGGCCGCGACGGCCGTCGTCCTCGTCGGCGGCCTGGTTGCGGTGGCCGTGCCCGCGACGGTCGCCCTGCTCGGCCGGCCCGACGCGGCCCGCACGGTGCTGCCCTTCGCCGTCCTGACCCCCGGCGCGGTCTGGATCGGCGTGTCGGCGGACGGCCTCTTCGCCGGAGTCACGGCGACCGGGCTGGCCCTGCTCGCCTTGTCCGCGCGCGGGTTCGCGGACGGTCGCCGGTACGCCGTCCCGGCCGGGCTGGCGGCCGGCGTGCTGCTCGGCTTCGGGATCTTCCTTTCGTACGGCCTCGTGCTGCTCGGCCTGCTCGCGGTGGCCGCGGCCGTGCTCGGCCGGCAGTGGCGGGCCGCCGCCTTGGCCGTCATCGCGGCTCTCGGCGTGGTTGGCGTGTTTGCCTGGGCCGGGTTTTGGTGGCTCGACGGCTACCACTTGGTCGTCGAGCGCTACTACCAGGGCGTCGCGCTGGTCCGGCCCTATTCGTACTGGGTGTGGGCGGACCTCGCCGCGGTGACCGTCGCCCTCGGCCCCGCGGTGGTGGCCGCGGTCCGGCGCGGCTTCGCCCGCGGGCCGCGTGGCCTGCTCGCCGATCCGGTGCTGCTCCTGGGCCTCGCCGCCCTGCTCACCATCGTGCTCGCCGACGTCTCGGGCCTGTCGAAAGCCGAGACCGAACGGATCTGGCTACCGTTCGGGGTGTGGTTGCTGCCGCTGACGGCCCTGCTGCCGCGGCCCGGACGCCGGTGGTGGCTCGCCGCCCAGGCGGCGACGGCCCTGGCGGTCAACCACCTGCTGCTGACCGGCTGGTGAGGGAGACGTGATGAACGATCAGGCCGGACGCGTGCTCGTGGTCGACGACGACGAGACGGTCCGCGACGTCGTCCGCCGCTACCTCGAGGTCGCCGGGTTCACCGTCGACCAAGCGGGCGACGGCGCCGACGGGCTGGCCAAGTTCGCCGCCCACGAGCCCGACCTGGTCGTCCTCGACGTCATGATGCCGGGGATCAACGGGCTCGAGGTGTGCAAGCGGCTGCGCCAGGTCAGCCAGGTGCCGATCGTCATGCTCACCGCCCTCGGCGAGGAGGAGAACCGGATCGCCGGCCTCCAGCTCGGCGCCGACGACTACGTCACGAAACCCTTCAGCCCCAAGGAACTCGCCCTCCGCGTCGCCTCGGTGCTGCGCCGCGCGCGGATGCCGCGCCCGGAACCGGCGGCCGCCGAGCTGGCGGACGGCGACCTGCGCCTCCAGATGACCGCACGCACCGCGACGCTCGCCAGCCGCGAGCTGCCGTTGACGAGCAGGGAGTTCGACCTGCTGGCGTTCTTCCTGGCCCACCCCGGTGTCGCCTACTCGCGCGCGGACCTGCTCGAGAAGGTGTGGGGCTGGGACTTCGGCGACCAGTCCACGGTGACCGTCCACGTGCGACGGTTGCGCGAGAAGATCGAACGCGACCCGGCCAAGCCGACGAGGGTGGCGACGGTGTGGGGCGTCGGCTACCGCTACGACCGGGAGCAGCCGTGATCGAACCGGGTGAGTCCGCCGCCGAGATGCTGACGCATCTTTGGCACATCCTGCCGTTCGCCCTGCTGTTCTCCCTGCCGGTCGCGGCGCTGGGTGGCGTGGTGCTGTACGTCCTGCGCCGCGGTTCGCTGGCCACCACGCTGACGGTGCTGGTGCTGATCCCGGTGCTGTCCACGCTGGTCGGCGTCCTCGGCGTCAGCGGGTTCATGTTCACCCCGGCACTGACCACGATGCTGCTGGTCTGCCTGCTCGTCGCCGTGGTCACCGTGCCGGCGGCGATCATCCTCGGCCGGGCCATCGCGCGCCGCAGCGTCTGGGAGCGGGAGGCGCGCGACCGCGAGCGCGCGGCCGAGGCGTCACGGCGCGAACTGGTCGCCTGGATCAGCCACGACCTGCGCAGCCCACTGGCGGGCATCCAGGCGATGGCCGAGGCACTGGCCGACGGCGTGGTGTCCGAACGCGACGAGGTCGCCGACTACGCCCAGCGGATCAGCGGCGAGACCACCCGGCTGTCGGCGATGGTCGGCGACCTGTTCGAGCTTTCGCGGATCACCGCCGGCGCGCTCGAGCTCACGATGTCCGCGGTGCCGCTGCGGGACGTCGTCAGCGACGCCGTCGCCGCCCAGTCGCCGGTCGCCGAGCGGAAGCGGGTGCGGGTGCTCGCCAACGCGTCGACCTGGCCGGTCGTGACCGGGAGCGACCCGGAACTGGCCCGGATCGTGCGGAACCTGGTCTCCAACGCGATCCGCCACACCCCGCCGGACGGGACGGTCGCCGTGCAGATCGGCGTCGACGGCGACGAGGCCCTCCTCGCCGTCGACGACTCCTGCGGCGGCATCCCCGACGACGAGATCACCCGCGTGTTCGACGTCGCCTTCCGCGGCACGCAGGCCCGCACGCCCGAGCGCGGCGGGACGACCAGCGGCGGCGGGCTCGGCCTGGCCATCACCAAGGGGCTCGTGGAGGCGCACCGCGGGAAGATCGGCGTCCACAACCACGGGCCCGGGTGCCGGTTCGAGGTCCGCCTGCCGCTGGCGGTGTCCTAGACCGCGTGCGGTGCACGGTCCTCGCCGAGCCGCAGGAATTCCATGCCGGGGAAGTGCGCCGCCGCGATCACCGTGCTCGTGCCCGCGAGCTCGGCCAGCCAGCGCTGCCGGGTGCGGGCCGCCTCGTCCGGGTCGTGGTCGCCGATGAACCGGACCCGGTCGTCGCGCAGCTGCACCGGGGTGTGGATGACGTCGCCGAGCAGGACCAGGCGTTCGTCGTCCGCCTCGACGTCCAGCACGTAGTGGCCGGGGGTGTGGCCCGGCGTGTGCCGCGCGGTGATGCCCGGGGCCAGCGCGACGGCGTCGCTGTGAATCGCCTCGATGCGGCCGGCCGCCCGCACCGCCTCCAGGCCGATGCGGCTCCAGTCGTCGTGGGGCAGCCCGCCGATCAGCGGCTCCCAGTCGGCCGCCCCGTGGACGACCCGCGCCCGCCCGAAGGCCGGCGTGCCTTCGGGTGCCAGCCAGCCCACGTGGTCGGCGTGCAGGTGCGTGACGAACACCGTGTCGACGTCGCCCGGTCGCACCCCGGCTTTGCCCAGTGCTGTCAGCAGATCTCCGGCTTCCCCCATCGGTGCCGGATCCCCTGCCGGGGCCATGCCGTCCGGGAAGCCCATTTCCCGCGGTCCGAACCCCGCGTCGACCAGGATCGCCCGGCCCTGGCCGCGGATGAGGAACCCGCCCACGGGCACGTGCACGGTGCCGTCGGGGTCGAGGACTTCGGAGTGCTCGGCCGGGTCCAGGCCGGGGAAGAACGGGGCCGGGAGCCGGACGAGCCCGTCGGTCAGTGCTTCGATCGTGTAATCGCCCACTGTGATCCGCTGCATTACCGTGCCAAGTTCGATCATGATCGAACTATTCCCGGGGTCACACGGGTGCGCGCAGCTCGGCCGTCGCGAAGCCGGCGATGCCCTCCTCGAAGCCGATCTCGGCCTTGAATCCCAGCAGCTCGCGGGCGCGGGCCGGATCCGCGACGACGTGGCGGACGTCGGCCGGCCGGGCGCCACCGGCTATCTCCGGCGCCGGGCCGGCGCAGGCCCGGGCCAGTTCCCCGGCCAGCTCGCCGACCGTGTGCGGGGTGCCGGAGCAGACGTTGACCGGCGTGAGGTCGCCTTCCGGGCCCGCCGTCCGGAGGGCCAGGACATTCGCCCTGGCGACGTCGTGGACGTGTACGAAGTCGCGCTGCTGGCGGCCGTCCTCGAGCACCCGCGGGGCTTCGCCGCGCAGCAGGGCCGAGCGGAAGAGTGACGCAACCCCCGCGTACGGGGTGTTCTGCGGCATCCGCGGGCCGTAGACGTTGTGGTAGCGCATCGCCCAGACGCTGCCGCCGGTCTGGCGAGCCCACGCGCCGGCCAGGTGCTCCTGCGCCAGCTTCGTCGCCGCGTACGTGCTGCGCGGGTTCAGTGGCGCGTCCTCGGGCACCAGCCGCCAGCTCAGCTCCGCACCGCACGCCGGGCACCGCGGCTCGAAGCGGCCGGCGTCCACATCGGACGCGCGGCGCGGCGACGGCGGGACGACGCCGTGGTCCGGGCACGCGTACCGGCCTTCGCCGTAGACGACCATCGACGAGGCCAGCACCAGCTTCCGCACCCCGGCCGCGTGCATCCCGGCCAGCAGGACCGCCGTGCCGTAGTCGTTGTGCAGGGCGTACGACGGCGCGTCCGACGGGTCGACGCCGTGCCCGACGACCGCCGCCTGGTGGCAGACCGCGTCGACGCCGTCCAGCAGCTCGGCGACGATCTCGGCGTCGGTGACGTCGCCGCGCAGGAACCGGTGCCTGCCGGTGTACGACGGCGGGGTCCGGGAACCGTGGGCCGTCGGGAGGAGGTTGTCGAGGACGACGACCTCGTCACCGTCGTCGGCGAGCAGATCGGCGATGTGGGACCCGATGAACCCGGCTCCGCCGGTGACCAGTACGCGCACACCGGCCACGCTAGGGGCGTTCTCCCGGGCCCGCTCACACCCGGCGTGGCACGTCACCGAATCGTCAGAACTCACCAGGCACCTCCCGGCGGCGGGAGGGCGAAACCGACTACGGTGGGCGCCATGGAACGGAGTGCACAACGGCTGGGCCGGGCCCTCGTGGTCATCGTGGACGATCGCGTGGCGCACGGCGAGCACGAGGACACCACTGGCCCGCTGGTCACGGAGCTGCTCGAAGAAGCGGGCTTCATCGTCGACGGTGTCGTGGTCGTCGAGGCCGAGACCGCGGGTATCCGCAACGCGCTCAACACCGCCGTGATCGGCGGCGCCGACCTGGTGATCACGGTCGGCGGCACCGGTGTGCTGCCGCGTGACCGGACTCCGGACGCGACGGCCGGTGTGCTCGACCGGCCGATCCCGGGCATCAGCGAGGCCATCCGGGCTTCCGGGCTGGCCGCCGGGGCCGTGGACGCGGGGATCTCGCGCGGGCTCGCCGGGGTCTCCGGCAGCACGCTCGTGGTGAACCTCGCCGGCTCGCGGTCCGCGGTGCGCGACGGGATGGCGACGCTGACCTCGCTCGTGCCGCACGTGATCGACGAGCTTTCGGGCCTCGAAGAGGTCTGATCCTTCGCTTGCCGGGCCAGGGGTGACGGGATTGTCGCTCCTGGCCTGAAGCATGCTCGGGGACATCGACCTCACCCATGGGCCGGCTTGGGCAGGCGCGCCTCAACCCCGGCGGCGTGCTCGTAGCTCGTCCCGCCGGCCGCAGACCTGGTCCTCGCTGTGCAGGAACCCGGCAAGGGCCAGCCATAGGCGGCTGATCGCCGGGCGGGGCGACCTGATGGCGTTCGCTCTGGAGTTGTCAATCAACGTGTCGTGGGAGACTGGGGGCATGTCCGGCCCCAAGCGCGATCCCAAGACGACCAGCGACCAGCGTCGGCGGGTCGACGAGATCTTCGGGGACGTCCTGCCCGAGACGACCTCCGATGAGCGGGACGTCGAGCGGCGTACCGGGCTCCCGGACGACTGGTACCGGGAGAACCGGCCGCCGCACCACGATCGCTGACCCGCTCAATCGCGGCCGTTGTCGCGCTGGGCCTGGGCGCGCAGCAGGTCGCGGATCTCGATGAGCAGCTCGACGTCCGTCGGCTCCGAGGGGCCCGGCTCCTGGCCTCGCTTGCGCCGCTCCTGGATCTTTTTCACCGGCAGCACGATCACGAAGTAGATGACCGCCGCGACCAGCACGAAGTTGATCGCCGCGTTGATCACGCCGCCGAAGTCCAGGAACGTCGCCTGGTTGTTCTCGAAGATCTGGTAGCCGAGGCCCTTCGCGGCGTCCGTGCCGCCGATCGTGCTGATCAGCGGCTTGATGAGGCCGTTGGTGAACGCCGTGACGATGGCTGTGAACGCCGAGCCGATGACCACCGCGACGGCGAGGTCGACGACGTTGCCGCGCATCAGGAAGTCTTTGAAGCCTTTGAGCACTGGTACTCCTCATGGATCACGAAGGGGGACGGGTACGAGCTAGCGGAGAGTAACCGTTACCGGTCGCTCCAGTGAAATCGCCGCCACCCTCGTGGCCACCGCCTCCGGGAGCCGCAGCAGCACCAGTGGTCCCTTCGCCGCGGACGGTTCCCGGTGCCCGACCGCGACCACCGTCGCCCCGCCGGCCAGCACGGACGCGGGCACACCCGGCTCCGGTGCCGCCACGACGTCGACGCGCCCGCCGGGCTCCAGCAACTCCGCGACACCCGCATCGGCCAGGCGGACGGGGACCGTCGCCGTCGCGGGATCACCCGTGCCGGGGAGGGCCGTCGCCAGCCTCACGTCGGTCAGGGGTTCGCCGGCGCGGACGGCGCCCGCCAGCAGGCGGCCGTCGACGCCGTGCGGGGTGCTCAAAGCACCCGCCGGACGCGCGGAATCGGGAAGGTCGGCGACGCGCAGGTCGGTCGCGCGCAGTGCCGTGCCGGAAGGGAGGTCGCGCGCCGCGACGACTGTCGGGGTCGTCGGCGCGCCCCGGGCGGAGCCGGGGTACATGAACAGGAGCCCGCCGGCCAGCAGCAAGCAGGCGGCGAGCCAGCGGCGCAGCAGCCGCGTCCGCCTGCCCCGCAGCCGGGTCAGATCAGGTGGGTGGAACTTCGCCAGCACGTCCACGGTGCCCCCTCGGCCGGATCGGGTGCGGCGGTGTGCCGCACGAGATCGACGTTAGGGAAGCCGGATGGGCCGCCGGAAGGGCCACATCCGGCACCTGTGGACAACTGGGGTGTTGTGGACAACTCCGCGCCTCAGGAGGCCGCGGCGGTCGTCTTCGTCGTACTCGAGGAGGAAGATGCCGAGCTCGTGTCCGACTTCGTCTCGGTCTTGGTCTCGGTCTTCGCCGGGGTCGCGGCGGTGCTCGACTTGCTCGAGTCGCGCGAATCGGTGCGGTAGAACCCGCTGCCCTTGAAGACCACGCCGACCGAGCTGAAGACCTTGCGCAGTGCGCCGGAGCACTGCGGGCACACGGTCAGGCTGGGGTCCGAGAACGACTGCACGGCTTCGAACCGGTGGTCGCATTCTTTGCAGGCGTACTGGTACGTAGGCACTGACGGCTCCTTTGCTGGCACTCATCCGACCAGAGTGCTAACCCAATTGTGCTTGAAAGCATTCCCCGAAGGCAATTCCTCGTTGCTCACATCGGCAGCTCGAGCACGCCTCGACCCGGCGTCAGGGCCCCGCTCATGCGCACGTCGTGAGGTTCCCCCGGCAGCCGTTCGACCAGCTCTTCGTCCCGGACGACGGCCAGCAGCGCCGCACCGGCCGCCGCGAACACCAGCGAGCGATCGTAGTGGCCGGCGCCCCGGCCGAGCCGGATGCCCCGGTGGTCGACGGCCAGCGCGGGCACCAAGATCAGCTCCGCGGCCCCGATGGCCGCGCTACCCAGGCGTTTTCCGCCCGGCTCGCGGATCCCGCGGAACTTGCTGGGCACCAGATCGGCCTCGCCCGTGTACTCGGCCCAGTCGAGCGGATCCGTCCGCGACACGATGACGGGCAGCAGCACGCGCGCACCGCCGGCCGCGAGCGCGTCGACGAGCGCCGCCGTGCCCGGTTCGGTGCCGAACGGCAGGTACGCGCACACCGTGCCGGATGTGACGTTCGACACCGCGCTGACCAGCGCCGACGCCTCCTGGGCGTGCGATTCGGCCGTCTGGTCCGCCCGCGCGCGCGTAAGCCGCTCACGCCACTCCGCCTTGCTCAAGTGCTCATTGCCCAGCGCGTGCATGACCTCACGTTAGGCTTTGCGCCCATGACGGGCGCCGCAACCTCCCAGACGTTCAGAACCGCCATCGTGCCGGCCGCCGGCCTGGGGACACGCTTCCTCCCGGCGACGAAGGCCGTGCCCAAGGAACTGCTGCCGGTGGTGGACACGCCGGGGATCGAGCTGGTCGCCGCCGAAGCCGCCGCCGCGGGCGCGGAACGCCTGGTCATCGTGACCTCACCGGGCAAGGACGCCGTCGTCCGGTACTTCGAAAAGCAGCCCGAGCTGGAGCAGAACCTCGAGGCCAAGGGCAAGGACGAGCTGCTGGAGAAGGTCCGCCGCGGCTCCGACCTCCTCGCCGTCGAGACCGCCATCCAGGAGCAGGCCCTCGGCCTCGGCCACGCCGTCGCGCAGGCCGAGCCGAACCTGCGCCCGGACGACGAGGCCGTCGCCGTGCTGCTCCCGGACGACCTGGTGCTGCCCACCGGCGTGCTGGAGAAGATGAGCGCGGTCCGGGCGCAGTTCGGCGGCAGCGTGCTCTGCGCGTTCGACATCCCGAAGGCCGAGATCTCGCCGTACGGCGTCTTCGACGTCACCGACACCGACGACGAAGACGTCAAGCGCGTGCACGGCATGGTCGAGAAGCCGAAGCCGGAGGACGCGCCGTCGACCTACGCCGCGGCCGGGCGCTACCTGCTCGACCGGGCGATCTTCGACGCGCTGAAGCGGATCACGCCGGGCAGCGGCGGCGAGCTGCAGCTGACCGACGCGGTCGCCTTGCTGATCACCGAAGGGCACCCCGTGCACGTCGTCGTCCACCGCGGTGGACGCCACGACCTGGGGAATCCGGGTGGTTTCCTGCGCGCCGCGGTCGACTTCGCGCTTGAAACGCCCGAGTACGGTCCATCTTTACGGGCGTGGCTCACGGAACGGATCGGGACAGATCGCCCATGACGGAATCCCTCGACGCGGCGCGGCCGGAAACGGCCGGGGAAGAAGCCGAGCTGCGCTCGGTCGACGCGCAGATCTCGATGACCTTGGAAGCCGCCGTCCGGCCCCAGCCGGTGCGCGTGGCGATCTCCGAGGCCCAGGGGCTGCTCTGCGCCGAGGAGGTCGTCGCCGAGCACGCGCTGCCCGGCTTCGACCAGGCCGCGATCGACGGTTACGCGGTGCGCAGCGTCGACGTGCGCACCGCCGGGCAGGAGCCCGTCCAGCTGCCGGTCGTCGGCGAGATCGCGGCGGGCTCGCGCCAGCCGCGGCGCCTGCAGCCGGGCCAGGCCGTGCGCGTCGACACCGGCGCGCCGCTGCCGACGCTCGCCGACGCCGTCGTGCCGCTCGCCTACACCGACGGGCACCAGGCCAAGGTCACGGTGCACCGCTCGGTGCCGTCGGCGGGGTACGTGCGCCGGGCGGGCGAGGACGTCCAGATCGGTGACGTCGCGGTCCGCCGCGGCGACACGATCGGCTCGGCGCAGGTCGGCTTGCTGGCCGCGGTCGGCCGGGCGAAGGTCCTCGTCTACCCGCGGCCGCGCGTGTCGATCGTGTCGGTCGGCGACGAGCTGGTCGACATCGACCGGACGCCGTCGGTCGGGCAGGTCTACGACGTCAACTCCTACGCGCTCGCCGCGGCCGCGCGGGACGCGGGCGCCGAGGTCAGCCGGGTCGGCATCGTGCCGAGCGAGCCGAAGCGGCTGCGGGAGATCGTCGAGGGCCGGCTGCTGATGTCGGAGATTGTCGTGGTCGCGGGCGGCGCCGGGGGCGCCACCGGCGACGAGGTCCACGCCGCCCTGTCCGACCTCGGCCGGATCGACATGACGCGGGTCGCGATGCACCCGGGCTCGGTGCAGGGGTTCGGCAGGCTCGGGCCCGATTCGGTGCCGACGTTCCTCATCCCCGGCAACCCGATGAGCGCGCTGGTCGTGTTCGAGGTCCTGGTGCGGCCGCTGATCCGGGCGGCGCGCGGGACGCGCAACCCGCACCGCCGGATCGTCGGGGCGCGGCTGCTGTCGCCGATCACCTCGACCGAAGGGCGGCGCGGGTTCCTCCGCGGCCAGCTCCTGCGCGACGAGGCCAACGGCGAGTACCTCGTCCAGCCGCTCGGCCAGTCCGGGGCGCACCTGCTCGCGTCGCTGGCCGAGGCGAACTGCCTGATCAACGTGCCGGAAGAGCTGACCGACGTCCCCGCGGGCGAGCAGGTCCAGGTCACCTTCCTGGCGCAGCGGGCCTGATGAACGCCGTGTCGGGCGTGTCCTACCCGGTCGAAAGCCGGCACCCGGGCTGGCCGGCCCGGCTCGGCCCGCTGCGGGTGCCCGCCGGGGTGGTCGCGATCCGGCCGGTGCGGCTGCGCGACGCGGGCGAGTGGAGCCGGATCCGGCTCCGGGACCGGGCGCACCTCGAGATGTGGGAGCCGACCGGCGTCGGCCCGTGGCCGGAACGCAACGCCTTCTGGTCGTGGCCTTCGCAGTGGGCTGCGCTACGTTCGCTCGCTCGGCGTGGTCAGTGCCTCCCTTTCACGATCACCCTCGACGGGCGGCTCGCGGGCCAGATCACTGTGGGTAACGTCATCCGGGCGTCGCTGCGGTCGGCCTGGATCGGCTATTGGGTGTCTTCGGAGGTGGTCCGCGGCGGGGTCGCGACGGCCGCCGTCGCGCTCGTCACCGACCACGCCTTCGGTCCCGGCGGGCTGCACCGGCTGGAGGCCACCGTGCGCCCGGAAAACGTCGCCAGCCTGCGGGTTCTCACCAAGGCGGGCTACCGGCAGGAGGGCCTGTTCGAGCGGTACCTCGACGTCGCGGGCGCATGGCGGGACCACTACTGCTTCGCCATCACGCGCGAGGAGACCGGGGCCGGGCTGGTGTCGCGGCTGGTCTCGTCGGGGCGTGCCGATCACGCCTGAGGGTGATTACCCACCCGGGGCCGTGAGCGCGTTACCACATGCTATGTGTTTCACCTAATCCGGTGAGGCATTTCCGTGATCGAACCCGGCGAGCCTCCGCCCGATCTGTTACTCCTGTGACTAGCGTGATTTCAGGTGAAGGATCGGGGGAGGTGACGGGAGATGCCCAGCTCCGTGATCATCGTCGCGCTCGCCGCGGCATGGCTCGTCGTTCTCGTGCCCATGGTCGCGCGAAAGCGGCAGCAGGTGGCCCGCACGGCCGACTCCGCGCTCGCGGCCAGGGTCGTACGCAGTGGACGCAACGAAGACCGGGAGGAATTCGCCATGTCCGACGAGCCAGGGAAGTCCCGGCCCTCGGTCGAGGACGACCTCGCGGAGCTCGAAGCCGAGCTCGAACTCGAAGACGACGTCGACGAACCGGAGCCCGAACCCGAGCCGCTCCCGCAGCCGTCCCGCGCCGAGCGGGCGGAACGGGCCGAACGCGCCGCTTACCGCCCTGGCCGCGGCGGCTTCGACCCGGAAGCGGCCGAGATCGCGGCGCGCGCGAAGTACAGCTTCCGGCAGCGCGTCGTCGTCATCCTGCTGGTGATCGCGGTGGCCACGGCGGGTATCGCGGGTTTCCTCGTGCCGCTGGTCTGGTGGGGCCACGCGGCCGCCGACCTCGTGCTGGTGGGGTACCTCGTGTACCTGCGCCGCCAGGTGCGGATCGAGGAGGAGATCCGGCAGCGCCGGCTGGCCCGGTTCAACAGCACGCGGGCACCCCGCCGGCCGGCACCGCTTCCCGAGGTTCCCGAGGAGGAGCCGGTCGACGACGCCGAGGACGTGGACGTCGTCGAGCCGGTCCGGCGCGAGGTGGTCGAGCGGCGCCCGTCGCCGACTTCGCGCGTCCGGCGCAGCGCGGTGGTCGTCGACCTGGACGACGAGGACCCGGCGTTCGAGGAGCTCGACGAGCCCGGGACCGGCCCTTATCGGCGGGCCGTCGGCGAGTGACCCCCCGTGTTCGGTGCTCGTAGGGCACTGATACGCTCTACGAGCACGACCAAGGGGCTGTAGCGCAGTTGGTAGCGCGTCTCGTTCGCATCGAGAAGGTCAGGGGTTCGATTCCCCTCAGCTCCACTCGCGAGTGGGCGAGGTATGTCAGCGGAAAGCGCTGACCTGCCTCGCTCGTTTTGTTTTCTGGGGGTGCAACCCCCAGACCCCGCCCGGCGGGCTTCGCCCCCAGACCCCGCCCGGCGGGCTTCGCCCCCAGACCCCGCCCGGCGGGCTTCGCCCCCGGACCCCCGTCCGTGGTCACCTTGTGCGAACAGGCACCGTTGCTCGTACTCGCCGGAGTGCGGGCCTTTTCGTTTCGGGAAAAGGCAAACGCGCCGTCTTCGGTTGCCGTACGGTTCGATGCTGTGCGTAACGCTTTGAGCGCCGAACGAGACGGGGAGTTCGAGCGGCAACTTCGGGTGGCCCTGGACTCTGCCGAGATCCGGACCGCTGTGCAGCAGGACGGTGCGCCGTCGGTCGGCGCGCTCGAAGACGCTGCCACTGCCCGGAAAGCCGACATCACGATCAAGGCCGACGCTGCCGAGAAGGCGTATGCCGCCGCTGCCGCCGTTGCTGATGAGCTGGCGCAAGCCGGGCGACGGAGCCGGCGTGCTGCTGCCGTCGCGCGGGGCCTCCTTGTGCTGCTGCTGGTCGGCTTCGGGGTTTTCTTCGGCTGGAGCATGGCGCTGAACTCGGCCTATTCGCGGGGCCCTTCGGCCGAGGTGAACCTGTGGGAGGTCCTCTTCGGGCTGCTCTTCATTCAGGTGCTGACCACCCTGCCCGCCTTGCTCCTCGGCCGCTTGATCTGGTGGCTCGCCACGTTTTCGCCCGCGGTCAGGCGGCGTGAACCCGCCGCCATCCGGATCAGGGCGCACCTGGCCGTGTGGATACCCGCCGTCCCCCTCGGCGTGGCGCTGATGCTGCTCAACATCGCCGACATCGCGGGCGTGGTGGCGATGTCGGCCAGCCACCGACCCACCTTTCGGACCGACGCCGCGCCGGGCTGGTTGTGGCTGGTCGCTCTGGTCGTCCTGATCGCCTACTTCACTGCCGTGGCGCTGCTGGCGCGGTGGCTCGGACGCGACGTGACGTCGGTGGCGCTGGCGGAGCAGCATCGCGAGGAACGGCTGCGCCTGTGGCGGTCGGTGCTGCTAGACGGCGTCCTGACGTTCCTGCGGCAGCACCTCGGCGACCACGTGGTCCGCCGGTACCTCACGACCCTGGACCTCCCGGCCGGCGCGCGCAGCCTGCGCCAGGTGCGCAGCGGGGAGCACCATGCGGAAACGCCGGCCGACCAGCGGCTCGCGGTCATCACCGCAGGAATGGGCGACGGCAGCATCGCGCTGTCCGGACCGCGCGGGGCCGGGAAGTCGGAGCTGCTCAAGCAGTTCTGCCTGCGCGGCCGGGACAACGTCGGAATCGTCGTGGGCGCACCCACCGTGTTCGATCGACGCGAATTCTTCCTCCACCTCTTCGGCCTCGTTTGCGACCTCGCGGAGACCCATGGTGTCGTGCCTGAGCAAGCACGGGCGCACCGGCAACGCATCCGGTACCTGCATTCCGACACCACCGGAACCACCGCCGGTCTCGGCTTGAACTGGCTCACCCTCGGCCGCAGCCACAGCGTCAGCAGGGACCGTCAGCCGTTCACCCATCCGGAGCTCATCGCGGACCTGAGGGGTTTCCTCGGCGTGGTCGCGCAGCAGTTCCTCCAGCAGGACAAACGGCTGGTGATCGGCATCGACGAGCTAGACCGGATCGAACCCATCGACCGGGCACGCGACTTCCTCAACGAGGTCAAAGCCGTGTTCGAAGTGCCGGACTGCCTCTTCTTGCTGTCCGTCTCCGACGAAGCCCTCGAAGAGGCCGACCTGGCCCGGCCCGGGCGCAAAGACGCGTTCGACAGCGCCGTCGACGAGGTCGTCCGGGTGGAACCGCTGACCTACGACTACTCGGTGAAGCTCTTGGACCGACGGGTGATCGGCTTCCCACGGCCCTTCAGCGCCCTGTTCCATTGCCTCGCCGGTGGTGTGCCCCGCGATCTGCTGAGGATCGCGCGAGTGACCGTCACGCCGGCGTCCCTCGGCCGTGGCCTGACCGCGATCACCTCGAGCCTGATCGCCCGAGACCTCGAGCACGGGCTCGACCGCCCGTGGGACCTCGTCTTCCACGACACCCTCCGTCGCATCTTCACAGACGACCTGACCCAGGACGTGCTCGACCGAGCGGCGGAACCGTCGGCTCCCGGCTCGCTCGACGCACTGGCCACCGAACGCCGCCGCGGCCTCGCCGAGGCGGACCCGGCTTGGGGCGCCCTCACCGCGATCCGCCAGACCTGGCAGTTCCCGGTGATGACCGCCGGCGGTTCGTGACAGGAGCCGTGTCAGTTCGGGGTCAGGTTGGTGTCAGGGGCGGCCTTCAAAGTTCTCCCCATGACCACCTCAGCGATCACCGCGATGGGCCTGCGGAAGGCCTATCAAGACAAAGTCGTCCTCGATGGCATCGATCTTGATGTCCCCTCCGGCAGTGTTTTCTCGCTTCTCGGGCCCAACGGTGCCGGGAAGACCACCACCGTCAACATCCTCACCACGCTCACCCGGGCCGACGGCGGGACCGTGCGCGTCGCCGGGCATGACCTCGACTCCGATGCCAAGGCCGTCCGGAAGGCCATTGGCGTCACCGGGCAGTTCGCCGCCGTCGACGAACTGCTTACCGGGCAGGAAAACCTGCAGCTCATGGTTGATCTCAGCCCCGTCAAAAACGGGAAGAAGGTCGTCGCGGACCTGCTTGAGCGCTTCGAACTCACCGAGTCCGCGCAGAAGCCCGCCTCCACCTACTCCGGGGGCATGCGGCGGAAGCTCGACCTCGCCATGACGCTCGTCGGGGACCCGCGGATCATCTTCCTCGACGAGCCCACCACCGGGCTGGACCCGCGCAGCCGGCGCACCATGTGGTCCATCGTCAAGGACCTCGTCGCCGACGGCGTCACCATCTTCCTCACCACCCAGTACCTCGACGAAGCCGACCAGCTCGCCGACAAGATCGCCGTGCTCGACCGGGGGCGTCTCGTCGCGCAAGGCACGCCCGACGAGCTCAAGCGCCAGATCCCCGGCACGCACGTCCGGCTGCGGTTCACCTCCGTCGCCGAACTCGACGCCGCCGCGCGGGTCATCGCCGATTCCACCCGCGACGAGGAGTCGCTCACCCTGCGGGTTCCCGGCGACGGTGGCACGAAGTCGCTGCGCAACCTGCTCGACCGGCTCGACGAGTACGCCATCGGCGCCGAAGAGTTCTCCGTCCACACCCCCGACCTCGACGACGTTTTCCTCGCCCTGACGGGCCACACCACGGAGGTAGCAGCCAAATGAGTGCCCAGACCGTCATGTTGCGCCGCAACTTCAAGCACATCGCCCGGAACCCGACTTCGGTGTTCAACGCGGTCCTGATGCCGATCGTGATCATGCTGATGTTCGTCTACATGCTCGGCGACGCGTTCGACGTCGGCGTGAACTACGTCGACTACGCGACGCCCGGCCTGATGCTGCTGGCCGTCTGCTACGGCCTCGGCGCGACCGCGACGTCGGTGAACTCCGACATGACCAAGGGCATCATCAACCGCTTCAAGGTCATGGACGTCTCGCGCGGCGCGGTGCTGACCGGGCACGTCGTCGCGAGCGTCCTGACGAACCTGGTCGCCATCGCCGCCCTCGTCGGCGTCGCCTTCGCGCTGGGATTCCGTCCCCACGCCGGCTTCCTCGACTGGCTCGGCGTGCTCGGCATGGTCGTGCTGCTGGCTTTCGCGGCCGGCTGGCTGACCGTCGCGTTGGGACTGTTCGCCAAGTCGCCGGAGACGGCGGGCCTCGCTTCCGTGCCGCTGGTCATGCTGCCGTTCTTCAGCAGCGCGATCGCCCCGGCGGACAAGATGGGCCCGGGCCTGCGGCAGTTCGCGGAGTATCAGCCGTTCACGCCGATCATCGAAACCGTGCGCGGGCTGCTCAACGGCACCCCGTCAACCGGTTACGCGATCACCGCCGTCGCCTGGTGCCTCGGCATCGCCCTCGCCGGCTACTTCTGGGCGCGGTCGACGTTCAAGAAGCGAGCGTGACCTCGGCGAGTTCCCGCCAGTCCGCCCGCTCTCCCTCCGCGGCCGCCTCGGTGAACCCCTCGTCACCGAGGCGGCTTCGCGCGGCCTGCTCGATGCGGGCCAGGTCCGGCCGGGACCGGTCCGGCAGGCCGCGCACGCCGGCGCTCGCCGCCAGCAGCCGCGCGGCCTGCGCGTGCTCTTCACGCCGCAGCGCCAGATCCGCGATCCCCACGAGGACCTGGGCGGTGAGGGGCGGGTGGCCCACCTCGGCCGCCGCCGCCAACGCCTCGGCCCGGTGCTCGCGGGCCTCGGCGGGATCTTCGGCGAGGTAGCCGAGCAGGTCGTGGAGCACCGCCCGGACCTGGGCCCGCTCGGCCGCGGTGCCCAGCATCGACGTCGCGACGTCGAGCTGGCGGCGGGCCTGCTCGGCGTCGCCGCTCCAGCGGGCGAGCTCCGCTTTCGACAGGGCCAGCTCGGTCAGCGCCTCCGGCCAGGCGACCCGTTCCGCGTGCCGCTGCGCCTCCGCGATGGCCGTCGCGCCGGCCTCTTCGTCCCCGGCCAGCCAGTACAGCTGGGCCTGGCGCGCCCGCATCCGCACGACGTCCTCGACGGCGCCGACCTCGGTGACGATCGCGATCGCGGCTTCGTAGTGCGCGCACGCCTCGGCGAAGCCGCCGCGCATGGCGATCAGGTCGGCCAGCTCGGTCTGGGCGAACGACGTGCCCCACCGCTCGCCGAGCGCGCGGAATTCGGCGAGGGCCGTCTCGATGTACGTCTCCGCGTCCCGCCCGTCCCGGCCGAGCTGGATCCGCATCTTGCCCAGCTGCAACCGGGCCAGGGCGCGGACCCAGGGGTCCTCGTCGGTGATCAGCGGTTCCCAGGCGGACGCGAACGCCTCCGACGCCTGCACCATGCGTTCCAGCGCGGCGACGAGCGACACCGCCGGGTGCGGGTGCGCCAGGCGCGAGGCGATCTCGTGCACCTGGTGGATCCACTCGACCGCCTGGTTCTGGTCGCTCTCGCGGCCCGCGGTCAGGAACCCCGTGACGAACGCGTAGACCGTCGCCCGGGTCTCCTCGGCCACTTCGCCCGGGACGGCGGTGGCCGCCATCAGCAGTTCGTTGCCTTCGGACTTGTGCCCGGCGAGCCACCAGTACCAGCCGGCGTTCGCGGCGAGCCGCATCGCCCCGGCCGCATCGCCCGCCGCCAGCGCACCGCGCATCGCGGCGGCGATGTTGTCGTGTTCGGCGTCGAGGGTGGCGAGCCACTTCAGCTGGTCGGCCCGGCGCAGGTGCGGCTCCGCGGTCTCGGCGAGCTGGGTGAAGTACGCGAGGTGCGCTTGCCGCGCCGGCTCCGTTTCCCCCGCTTCGGCGAGCCGCTGCGAGGCGTACTCCTTGATCGTGCCGAGCATCCGGTAGCGCGGCGCCTGGTCGCCTTCGGTGACCACCAGCGACTTCTCGGCCAGCGCGGTCAGGAGCTCCTCGACGGCGTCGTTCGCGCAGACCCGCTCGGCCGCCTCCAGGCTCGCCCCGCCGGCGAACACCGAGAGCCGGCCCAGGACGGCGCGTTCGTCGTCGGACAGCAGTTCCCAGCTCCAGTCGATCACCGCGCGCAGCGTCCGGTGCCGCGGCAGCGCGGTGCGGCTGCCGCCGGTCAGCAGGCGGAACCGGTCGTCGAGCCGGTTGGCGAGCTGCTCGAGGGACATCGTGCGCAGCCTCGCCGCGGCGAGCTCGATGGCCAGTGGCATCCCGTCCAGCGCCCGGCAGACGCGGGCCAGCGTCGGGGCGTCGGCCACGAAGTCCTTGCGCACCGCGCCCGCCCGGTCCCGCAGCAGCCGGACGGCCGGAGCTTCTTCGATCTTCGCGGGGTCGGCGTCCTCGGCGGGCACGACGAGCGGGGCGACCGGCCACAGCGCCTCGCCGGTGATGCCGAGGGGTTCGCGGCTCGTCGCGAGGATGCGCAGCCGGCGGCACTCGCCGAGCACCCGGTGCGCGAAGGCCGCCGCGGACTCGATCACGTGCTCGCAGTTGTCCAGGACCAGCACCAGGTCGCGGTCCTGCAGCGCGGCGATGACCCGGTCGGTGGGTTCGGCTTCGGGGGCGTCGCCGAGCAGGGCGTCGCGCAGCTTGAGCGCGGCGAGGGTCGCCTGGGCCACGTCGCCTTCGGTCGGCGCGAGCTCCACCAGCCAGGCGCCGTCCGGGAAGTCACCGAGCATGGTCCGGGCGGTTTCGGTGGCCAGCCGGGTCTTGCCCGACCCGCCCGGTCCGACCAGCGTGGTGAGCCGGTGTCCGGTGACGAGCCCGCGGACGGCGGCGACGTCGTCGTCCTTGCCGACGTAGCTGGTCAGCTCGGCGCGCAGGTTCGTCTTGCGCGGCTCTTCGCGCCGGGTCAGCTCGCCGCGCAGCAGCGCGACGTGCAGTGCGGCCAGCTCCGGCGACGGGTCGACGCCCAGTTCGTCGGCCAGCGTCTCGCGTGTGCGCTCGTAGACGCGCAGGGCCTCGGTGTCCCGGCCGGTCGCGACCAGGCCGCGCATCAGCGCGCCGACGAGCCGCTCCCGGGCCGGGTGCGCGGCCACGAGGTCGGTCAGCTCGGTGACGACGCCCTGGCCGAAGTCGGTCTCCGCGTCGAACCGGTCTTCGAGGGCGGCCAGCCGGAGTCCCTCGAGCCGGGTGACCGTGGCGTCGAACGCGGCGCTCTCGGTCAGGCCGACGTCCTGCATGGCCGCGCCCCGCCACAACGCCAGCGCCGCACGCAGCTGCCGGACGTCGTCGCCGGCCTGGGCGACGAGGCGTTCGAACCGCACGGCGTCGACGGCGTCGGGGTCGATGACCAGCCGGTAGCCGGCCGGGCGGCCCTCGACCGCGCCGTCGGGAAGCACCTTCCGCAACCGGGAAACCAAGCGCTGCAACGCGTTCGCGGCGTCGGCCGGCGGCTGTTCGCCCCAGATCCAGTCGATGAGCGTCGCCTTCGGGACCACTCGCCCCGGATCCAGCGCGAGGGCGATCAGCAGTCCGCGCAGGCGGGCGCCCGGGACGTCGGCGACGACGCCGTCGTCCGTGCGGACTTCGAAGGACCCCAGTATCCCGATGTGCACCCGGCCGATCATGCCACGGGCGGGGTGGTGGCCGGTCCGTGTCAGCGCCGTGTCAGGCCCCGCGGCGATGGTGGTCGGCACAACCACCACGAAAGGACCTCCGATGAGCGACATCCCGCAGGGTCTGCCGATGGAGCGCGACGCGGGCCCCTTCGACCCGCCCCGCGAGATCACCCGGCTGCGCTCGGTGCGACCGGTCAGCCCGATGGTCTTCCCGGACGGGCACGAGGGCTGGCTCGTCACCGGCTACGAAGCGGTACGCCAGATGATGGCCGACACGCGGTTCAGCTCGCGGCTGGACCTCGACGTCGTCCACGTGCCGTACGAGACGCCCGGCATGCCCGTCGCGACCGAGCCGTCCCCGCAGCTGCCGGGCATGTTCATCGCGATGGACCCGCCGGACCACGGCCGGCTGCGCAAGCGCCTCACGGGCGCGTTCACCGTCAAGCGGATGAAGCAGCTCGAAGAACGCATCGCCGAGGTCGTCGAGCAGCAGCTGGACCACCTTTCCCGCTTGACGCCGCCGGTCGACCTGGTGGCGGAGTTCGCACTCCCGGTGCCGTCGCTGGTGATCTGCGAACTGCTCGGCGTCCCGTACGAGGACCGCGAGAGCTTCCAGGCCAACTCGGCGCAGTTCATGGTCCGCGACCAGACGCTCGAGGAGAAGATGGGCGCGTATATCGCGTTGAACACGTATCTGTCCGAATTGGTCACGCGCAAGCGGTCTTCGCCGACGGAGGACATCCTGTCCGACCTGGCCCGCCACGAGGACCTGACGATCGAGGAGCTGACCGGGGCCGCGTTCCTGCTGCTGATCGCCGGCCACGAGACGACGGCGAACATGCTGTCGCTGGGGACGTTCGCGCTGCTGGAGCACCCGGCCGAGCTGGCTTCGCTGCGTGCGGACCCTTCGCTGATGCCTGGGGCGGTCGAGGAACTGCTGCGGTACCTGTCGGTGGCCGACATCTTCTTCCGCTACGCGACCGAGGACCTTTCGCTCGGTGGCGAAACGATCCCTGCGGGGTCGACGGTCGTGGTGTCGCTGCTGGCCGCGAACCGAGACCCGGAACGGTTCCCGGAGCCGGATACCCTGGACTTTCGGCGCAATGCGCGGGGGTTGCTGTCGTTCGGGCACGGCGTGCACCAGTGTCTCGGGCAGCAGCTGGCGCGGATCGAGATGCGGGCGGGGTTCGAGGGGCTGCTACGGCGGTTCCCGACGCTGCGGCTGGCGGTTGCCGCTGATGAGGTGAAGCTGCGGACCGACATGAACATCTACGGGGTGCACGAGCTGCCGGTCAGCTGGTGAGCCGCGGCCGTGACACGCCGATCGCGTGTCACGGCTCATGCCGGATCGCGGTACTGGTGCAGCAGGCTGTTGAAGTTCCGCAGTCGTTCGATGGCGTCCTCGGGCACCGGGTCCGGGTGGAAGTGCATGACCTTGTTGCGGATCAGCCGGATCTCTTCGAGCCGGGCGATGAAGGCCTGGCGGTCCAGCGGCCAGCCCAGCTCCTGCCAGATGTCCTTGTTCCCGAGGATGCGCTGGTAGTCGCCGAAGGAGAGATCATCGAAGTTCTTGATCTTCCGGTTGCAGAGCGGCTGGACCGTCGCGAGGTCCAGCGCACCCTTCAAGATCCAGCGCAGGGTCTGGTCCAACTCGCCGAGCTGGAAGAACGGCGTGGCCATTTCGCCGTATCGACGGACCACGTCCGCGGTCGTCACGATGCCCATCACAGCCTTGCTCACGTCGGTGACGAACACGAATTCGCGCTGCTGCAGGGTGGGCAGGACGTCGAAGAGGTCGCGGTCGTACGCGACGACCTCGACGCGGGTGTCGACCGCGTCGGTGACGGTCGCGTCGGGTTTCTGGTGCAGCGCCTGGGCGATCGAGCGCCACGTCACGGCACCGCGGACGTTGCGGGGACCGTTGAGGACCGCGAGCTGGGAGTAGTCGTTGAGGAGCATCCTGGTGACGGCCTCGTGGACCGTGCTGTTCGCGCCGACGGAGTCGACACCGTCCAGCGGCGTCAGGTTCCCCACCGTCAGGCGGACGTTCAGATCCTCGTCGCCCTCGTCTTCGCCACCCGGAAGGTCGTCGATCTCGGGCTCCGCGGTCGCCGGCTCTTCTCGGGGCGTCGTCAGCGAAACCACCGTGTCGAGGGTGACCGCTCGGAAGCTGGGCGAGGTGACCAGTCCGTGGTTGGCCAGGTCGGCTTCGATCCGGCTGACCTGGTCGCCGCGGTCGGTCACCCCCCAGAGCGCCAGGAGGTCGCGGACGGAGATGCGTTCGGGATCCCGCAGGTCGGCGCGGCTTCGTGCCTGCCTGAGGCGTTCGTGGATGCGCTGACGCGCCCGATCCTCGTTCTGCTGGTGCGCCGCCGACGAGATCGCCCGGTCGAGCAGTTCCTGGCGCACGGCGTCCAGCAGCCGATCCTGCTCGACCACGACCCACGCCCGCCAGCCGTCGACGGCCCTCATCCCGGCCGCCACCATGGCCGCGCGCGAAGGGGACCGGAACTCCTCACCGTCGGGCTCCAGCCGGATCCGCCCCTCGCCCGTCACCGTCGCGTCGTAGGTGACGCCGATCCGGTTGCGCTTGAACCGGAGTCTCGCGCCGGCCCGGAGCAGGCCGGCTTCCAGCAGATCCGAGACCGTCACCCGGCGGTTGCCGAGCAAGTACATCGAGCGGCCGGCGGGCTCGTCGTTCCGCGTCGGTGTCACCTGACCGGTCACGGGCCTCACCAGTTCCGGAGACCGGCGAACTTGCGCCGCGCGCCGATCGCCTGCTTGAGCACCCTCTTCTCGAGTTCCGGCTGGCTCAGCCGGGTCACGCGCGTCAGCTGCAGTTCGGCGGCGACCGCCAGCAGGGTTTCCCGGTCGAGCCGCTGGTCGTGCAGGTAGGCGGCGCCAAGTGCCTCGCTGTCGAGCTCACGCAGGCGCGCGGCGACGGCGGCGACGTCGACGTCGACGTCCGGTCTTGTCGTCTCGGCCGGTGCGGGTGGCGGCGCCGGGGTGCTCGCCTCGGTCACGTCCGGGGCGGCCCCGTTCGGCCCGTGGCTCGCCAGCACCGCGATGAGCTTGGCGCGGGTGAGGCCGCTGTAGCCGCGCAGCCCGACCGACCTCGCCACGTCCCGCAACGCCTTGACCGGCAGCTTCGCGGAGTTCAGGTACCGCAGCCGCTCGTCTTCGGACGCCAGCGCCGAAAGCTCCTGCGCCACCTGCCACGGACCCGGCGAGTTCACCGGGAGGCGGACGGGTGGAGCCGCGTCGGCGCCGGCGACGGCCAGCCGTGCCGCACCGCTGGCGATGGCTTGCAGGGTCGCCTCGTCTTGCTGCTCCAGGAACTCGAACACCCGAGCCTGCAAGGCGGCGAAGCTCTTCAGGTCGCTCACCGGTTCTCCTCCGGCTTCACGCCGAGCGCGCCCAGCACCTCGTCGGTCAGCTGGTCGAACTCCTTGACCACGTCGTCGCGGCCGGTGGCCCGCAGCATCGCCGGCACCCCGGTTTCCCCGGCGTCCCCGAAGTGGCGGGGGCTGTTGCGGATCTTGCTCTCCAGCACGGGCACCCGCGAGTTCAGGCGCACCTCCTCGATGTAGTTGTGCTGGGCGAGGACGACCTGCTGCGAATAGATCTGCACCATGGTGAACACGACTCCCAGGACGCCGGGATCGATCGGGCGGTGACTCCGGTCGCCGCCTTTGTGGTGGACGAAGTCGTTGAACTGGTCCACCAGTGCCCTCAGGTTGCCGACCAGGTAGTCGAGTCCCAGCGTCGACAGGTAGTCGGCTTTGGCGGGCACGAGGATCTGCTCGCTGGCGACGATCGCGGTCTTCGTGACGAGCCCGAAGTTCGGGGCGCAGTCGATGAGGACGAGGTCGTACCCGGCGAATTGGTCGTCCGCGAGTGCGCGCCGCAGACAGCCGTGCAGGTCCAGGAACTTCCGCTTCGAGCCTTCGAGGGTGGTGGCCCCGCCGAGCCGGGCGGCGAGTTCCAGGTCGATGTCGATGAGGCCGAGGTGTGAAGAGATCAGGTCGACGCAGCCGCCGGCGCCGCCGAGGACCGCGTTGATCCGCTCCGGCGTGACGACGAGGTCGGCGAGGGGCGTGTCCCGCCCGGGCAGTTCGTCCTCGTACCACCGCTTGATCGTGCGGCCGGTGTCCTTGAGCTGGTGGTGCCACTCGTCGATCGAGTAGAAGGAGAAGGTCAGGTTGGTCTGCGGGTCGAGGTCGATGAGGAGGACGCGCAGACCGCGGCGCGCGGCGACGGCGCCGAGGTTCGCGGTGAGCGTCGTCTTGCCCACGCCGCCCTTGTAGTTCATGACCGCCACGACCTGCATGCGCTTCTCCCCGGTGGTCTCGTGCTCGACGGACCGATTGTGTGGCCGGGGGTGCTCGTCGACGAGGGACGAGTGCGCACTGTCCTTGAGATGTCAACAAAATGGCTACTCAGGTGCGGCGGGCGCGCATCCACAGGACGACGTCGAGGCAGCGCAGCAAGCTGATGTCGTCGATGCCGCCCGCCTCCTTTCGCAGCTCCTCCACCGCTCGCGCTCTCGTGGGGTCCGTGTGGAACCACGTCCACAAGCAGTGCCACGGGCTTGCCGGGGCCTTGAGGACCGCGCGCACCTGGCTGTCGTACACCGGGGTCAAGTGGGGGCGTTTGCGGGCCAGCAGCTTCGACGCCGTCACCGGGCGGTGGTTGCCTCCGCATTGGCGGAACAGTTCCCACAGCCGGAAGGCCGGGGCGCCCGGTTCGTACGTCGACCACGGGGCCTCGTGCATCGGGAGGTCCGGGGGGATCTGCTCCAGCAGCTCCCTGATCCGCAGCGCGTGCGTCATCGTCGCGTCGATCGCCACCGTGGCCAGGCTGGTGATGCTCAGGAAGTTGAGCGCCAGGACGTCGGCTTCCGTGACCGTGTGCGCGACCGACGGTTCGTCGCCGCCGCCGGCGTAACGGTCGAACCAGCGACCCGTGCAGTCGTCGAAATAGTGGCGCAGCGACGCCAACGACTCGTCGCGGTGCGTGCCGCGGACGCATTCGTCCAGAAGTTCGTGCTGTTCTGCGTAGTCGGGCATGGCGGGCGCTCCCCTCGTCGCCGAATGAGGGTCGCGCCCGTCCGATCCACCGTTACGGCAGGGTTTTCAGCCAGTTTCCCACCACGCCGAAGTACAGCGGCGCGTTCGGGGCGTAGTCGATCGCGTGGCCGTAGCCGGTCAGGATGTACGTCTGGAGGTTCGGCGTCCCGAAGAACGGGGCTTCGGACGCGCGCAACGCTTCGGGGGACGAACAGTCGCTGCCCAGCAGGCCGCAGAAGTTCGGGTCGTTGCCGACCACCAGCAGGACCGGGGCCGTGATCTGCTGGGACGCCGGGGTGACCACCGTCGTCAGCGTCAGGCTGTCCACCGCCTCCGTCGCCGCGAAGACGTCCTTTGTGGACTCGTCGTAGGCGATCGCGCCGTCGTTGTACGGGCCCGGGGTGTGGAACGCCGTGTAGCGGGTGCCCGCGTCGGTCGTCAGGTAGCCCGCGTCGCGGCCCGGCAGGGCGGGGTCCAGTGCGGCCGGGTGCATCCCCGCCAGCGTCGGGATCACCGAGACCAGGTTCATCCGGTGCGTCATCCCGGTGACGAGCACGCCGTCGACGTCGCGGTAGCGGCCGGCCTCGATCATCGCCATCGCCGAGCCGATCGAGTGGCCGCCGATGACCACCTTCGCGAACCGCGGGCGCACCGCCTGGACCACCTGGTGCGCCGCCGTCGCCTGGACGGACGCGCTCAGCAAAGTGCTCAACGGCTTGGAACTCTGCCCGGTGCCGAGGCGGTCGAGCGCGAGCGTCGCGATCCCGGCCTGGTTCATCGCGAGGCGGAACGAGCGGGTCTCCGGGATGTAGCCGATGTCCCAATAGGACGCGTTGTACGTACCGCCGGGGATCAGGACCGCCACCGTCGTCGCGCCGGCCGGGGCGCACAGGCGGCCGTGCATCGTCTGCGGCAGGAGTGCCACCGTGACCGGGACGTACAGGTCTTCGCACGTCGTCGCGTAAGCCGGGGCGGGCACGCACAACGTGGCCGCGAACAGCACGAAGACAGCGCAAATTCGGCGTAGCACGGGGAAGAACCTCCAACTAGCGACGGGGGACAGCCGTCATCGGCAGGCTGTCCGGGTAGGCGGCGGAGGTGAACTTCACGCGCACCGGCCGGCCCGGGAGCGGGACCAGCCGCCAGCGCGCGGCCACCGTGGCCACCGTGATGACGATTTCGTTCTGGGCGAAGCGGTTCCCGATGCACTGCCGTCCGCCGGCGCCGAACGGGATGAACGCGCCCTTGGGCAGCCGCGCCGCCCGCTCCGGCTCCCAGCGGCCGGGATCGAACCGGTCCGGGTCGGGGAACGACGCGGGGTCGTGGTGCAGGGCGTGCGGGCTGACGATCACCTCGGCGCCCGCCGGGATCCGCGTGCCGCCGAGGTCTACCTCCGCCAGCGTGCGGCGCATCAGCATCCACAGCGGGTAGCAGCGCAGGACCTCGTCGACCACCTGCCGGACGTAGGTCAGCCGCGGCAGGTCGTCGACGGTGACCGGACGGCCGCCGAGCACCTCGTCGACCTCGGCGTGCACCCGGGCTTCCACGTCCGCGTGCCTGCCGAGCTCGTGGAACGTCCACGCCAGCGCGAGCGCGGTCGTCTCGATGCCGGCGGTGAGCAGGGTGAGCACCTCGTCGCGGGCCTGCTCGTCGGTCATCCCGGCCAGCAGGAGCGTGGACAGCAGGTCGCCGTGGTCCACGCTCTCGGTGCGCCAGTCGCGGATCACGGCGACGACGATTTCCCGCATCCGCTCGATCGCTTCGTCGAACCGCCGGTTGCCGGGCACCGGCAGGTTTTCGACGAACTTCGGCGACAACGCGCGAATCATCCCCTGCTGGATGATGAGGTAAATGGACCGCCGGGCCTCGTCGACCGCCTGCTTCCCGATTTCCGTGTGGAACAGGGCCTCGCCGACGATCGTCACCGCGAGTTCCTGCAGGTCTTCGTCGAGCGCACGCACTTCGCCGGGCTGCCACGAATCACTCAGTTCGGTCGCCGCGCGCCGCATGGTCTCCGCGTACGCGGCCAGGCGGTCGCGGTGGAACGCCGGCTGCATCAGCCGCCGCTGCCGGAGGTGGAAGTCGCCGTTCGAAAGCACCAAGCCATTTCCGACGAACGGCTTGAACTTGTCGAACATGACGCCCTTGCGGAACTTCGGGCCCGCCGTGACCAGCACTTCGTGGGCCAGCCGGGGACTGGTGACGAAGTAGGCGGGCATCGGGCCGAGGTGGAGTTTGACGATTTCTCCGTGTTCGTGCAGGGAATCGGTGAATGCGAAGCGTCGTCGCAGCAGTGCCGGAGTGTGCCCGAGAAAAGGCCACCGGCCCGGGGCTTCCGGGACGGTCATGCGGACTCCTCGTTACGCCATTGTGTGGATTTCCCAAGGAGACGGCCTACGGTAGGCGCGTCCGGCGGAACGGGACAGTGCCCGATCGGGTGGTGTGCCCTCACGCGGATGGCGCAGTCGCCGGTCGTTCGGGAATCGCTAAGCTCTTTCCGGTCCGACGCGGCTGAGAAGGTGTTTCTCGTGACACGATCACCGGAATGGGTTCCACCGGGTGTCGATATCTCCGTGCCCAGCATGGCGCGCACTTACGACTTCATGCTCGGCGGCGGCCACAACTTCGCCGTCGATCGCGCGGTCGGCGAGCAGATCGAGCGCGCGATGCCCGGGCTGCGCGACGCGGCGCGCGTGAACCGCGCGTTTCTCGGGCGCGCGGTGCGGTTCATGACGGCCAACGGGATCCGCCAGTTCCTCGACATCGGTTCGGGGATCCCGACCGTGGCGAACGTCCACGAAGTCGCGCAGGCGCAGGATCCGGACTGCCGCGTGGTGTACGTCGACCGCGACCCGGTGGCGGTCGCGCACAGCGAACTCATCCTGGCCGGAAACGATCACGCGGCGATCGTGCAGGCCGACATGCGGGATCCGGAGAAGATCCTCGATTCACCGCAGGTGCGCGGGCTGCTCGAACTCGAAAAACCGATCGGGCTGCTGATGTTGCTGATGTTGCACTGGGTCCCGGACGAATCCGGGCCGCTCGACCTCGTGGGCCGGTACGCTTCGGCGCTCGCGCCGGGCAGTTTTCTCGCGATCACCCACGTCACCGGCGACCACCAGGGCGAAAACCTCGAAGAAGCGACGGACGTGATCAAGGAAAGCCGCAGTCCCGATCAGGTGACGCTGCGGACGCACGCCCAGGTGACCGCGCTTTTCGGCGGTTTCGAAATCGTCGAACCGGGGCTGGTCGGCTGCGGTGAATGGCGTCCGTCCGGGCCGGCGGACATCTCCTCGGCGGCGGAGATGAACATGCTGGTCTACGCCGGTATCGGCCGAAAGAGCTGAACGGGCGCACCCACATGCCGATGATCGAAGAACGGCCGGAACAACCGGCGGGGCCCGACCCCGAACGCGCGCGGACCCTGCTCGCCCGGAAATGGGCCTACCTGCTCAGCGGCGTGACCGTCGTTTCGCTCAGCCGCGAGCTCCTCGACGAAGAACTGCGCGGAATGCTCGACACGCTCGTCGAGTCGCTCCGGGGCACCTCCGCGGACACCGCGCCCGCGGAGCGGATCGGCGCGCGGCTGGTCGGGCTCGGCTACGTCGGCGAGCCGGGGTTGCGGTGCACGCTCGACGTCCTCGGGAAGGGCCTGCCGGCGCTGCCGGAACTGCGGACGGCGGACCGCTTCACCGAGCGGATCGTGGTGGCGCTGGGCGCGCTCTCGTGCGGGTTCCTGCTCGCGCACGAGCGAAGCATCCTCGACCAGCAGGAAATCATGCACCTGTCGCTGCTCAAGGCGGTGCGGGACGCGCAGTGGAACCTGAAGCTGAGCGAGGCGCGGTTCGACGAGGTCGTGACCTCGTCCGCGAGCGGCATCGCGCTGGTCGCCCTCGACGGCCGGATCGTGCGCGCGAACGCCGCGCTGGCCGAGATGCTCGGGCACCCCGCGGGCGAGCTGACCGGGTCGCAGCTGGCCGACCACGTGCACCCGGAAACCGTCGAGGTCCTCCGCGAGGCGATGGCGGAGCTGGTCGGCGGCGGCAAGGAGCGGATCCGGCAGTCCCAGCGGCTGCTGCGCAAGGACGGCGACGTCGCCCGCATCTCGCTCACCGCGTCGCTGCTGCGCGACGCCGACGACCAGCCCGGTCACTTCGTCGTCGTGGTCGAGGACGGCACCGAGCTGATGCTGCTGCAGGGCGAGCTGAGCCGTCAGGCCCTGCACGACGTGCTGACCGGCCTGCCGAACCGCCAGTACTTCGGCACCCACCTCGAAGCGGCGCTGCGGCGCGCCGACCCGGAGTACGGGGTCACGCTGTTCCACGTCGACCTCGACGCGTTCGGCATGGTCTGCAACAGCCTCGGCCGCCGCGTCGGCGAACAGCTGCTGGTGCACTTCGCCCAGCGGCTGAAGTCCGTGATGGCCCGCGAAAAGGCGATGATCGCGCGGTTCCACGCCGACGAGTTCGGCATCCTGGTCGAGAACACCGCGACGACGCCGGACATCGACGCCACCGTCCGCGCGATCAACGACGAGCTCGCCGAGCCGTTCTTCGTCGACGGGCACGGCCTCGCGCTGTCGGCCAGCGCGGGCGTGGTCCACCGGCCCGCCAAGAGCATCGACCCGGCGGAGCTGCTGCGCGCGGCCGACCAGACACTGCGGCGCGCCAAGGTGCGGCGGCGCGGCCAGTGGAAGATGTTCGACCGCGACGCCGACGCGGAAGACCGCCGGACGCAGGCGCTGGCCGTGGGCATGGCCGGGGCCTGGGAGAACGGCGAGATCGCCGTGCGCTACCGGCCGCTCGCGCGGCTGGCGGACGGCGAGGTCGCCGGGTACGAGGCCCGGCTGCACTGGGATCGCCCGGGCGAAGCGCCGCTCCCGCACGAACGCTGCGCGGAGCTCGCCGAGTCGACCGGGCTGGTGCTGCCGCTCGGGGACTGGCTGCTGCGCGCGGCCGCCCGGCAGGGCGAATGGTGGCGCCGGCGCGCTGGTTCGCGGCTACCGGTGGTCGCTGGGCTGACCGGCCACCAGGTGTCGGACGAAGCGCTCGGCACGCGCGTCACGCGGTTGCTTTCGGACACCGGCCTGCCGCCGGAGCAGCTGATGCTCGGCGTCCCGGTCGGCGCGCTGAAGGTGTCCGGTGTCCACGAGAACGTCACCGCGCTCGCCGCGCTCGGGGTGTCGGTGATGCTCGACGAGTTCGGGCTCGGCCCGGACGACCTGCGCGCGGTCGAAGACCTGCCGGTCGGCATCGTCCGCGTCGACCGCAGGCTCGCGGAGTGGCAGGCGTGGTCGGATTCGACGTTCCTGAGCGCGCTGGTCCCGCTGGTCCGCCAGGTCGGCGCCACCCTGGTCGTCGACGGGATCCACACCGAGGTCCAGGCGGGCTGGTGGCGTACGGCCGGCGCGGAACTGGCCACGGGCGACTACTTCGGGGTCGCGAGGGCACCGGGTGAGCTGGCCTTCACCTGAACGGGCCGGCGCGTCAGGCCGACGGCGACCAGCACGATCACCATGCCGCCGAGCACCCGCGGGGACAGCGGTTCGCCGAGGAAGAGCGCGCCCAGGGCGACGGAGACCACCGGGAGCAGGTAGCCGACCGTCGCCGCCGCCGTCGGGCCTTCCTCCGTGAGGACCTGGTAGTTGAGGTAGAAGGTGATGCCGGTCCCGAACACGCCGAGGACCGTCACCGCCAGCAGCGCCGTCAGGTTCACGTGCGGGGCCGGGCCCGCCACCGGTAGTGCCACGGCGGTCAACGCAGTTGCCGTCGTCAGCTGGGCGGCCGAGACCGCGAGCGGTGCCCCGCCGGGCGGCAGTTTCCGGGCCATGTAAGCGAAAGCGATCGCGTAGCTGAGGCCGGCGCCGAGCAACGCGAGCGCGCCCGCGCTCAGCAGCCCTGACTGTTCCCAGGGTGCGAAGATCACCAGCACGCCGGCGAACCCGAGGACCAGTCCGGCCAGCCGTGCCGGGCCGAGCCGGCGGTCCGCGCCGAGCAGGACGCCGATCAGCAATGACCACAACGGCGTCGTCGCGTTCATGACGCCCGCGACGCCGGAGTCCACCGTGCGTTCCCCGATGCCGAAGAGCGCGAACGGCAGGGCGTTGCAGAAGAACGCGGCGACGACCAGCCGCCCCCACGTCCGGCGGTCACGCGGAAGCCGCTGGCCGGCCGCGAGGGCCAGGACCAGCAGCGTCAGCGCGCCGAGGGCGCAGCGGACCAACGTGAGGTGGACGGGGCTCAGCCCGGTCAGGGCCAGCTTGATCCAGAGGAATCCGGAGCCCCACAGCAGGGCCAGCACGGCTATGCGCATCACGTGATCCACGGTGCCGAACCGAACCCGTCAGGACAAGTGAAGAGTTCTGGACCGATCTTTAAGGCTTGCTACATCCTTGGGCCGCCAGAGCCGTTCGCCGAACAAAGCAAGGGCCGCCGGGAGCAGCACGCCGCGCACGAGCGTCGCGTCGAGGAGGACCGCGAACGCCATTCCGAGCCCGAGCATCTTGTACTCGATGGCCGCCAGGCTCAGGAAGATGCCGAACACGCCGGTCATGATCAGCGCGGCGCTCGTCACGACGCCGGAGCTGCGCGCGGTCCCCTCCACGATCGCGTCCCGCGCCGATGCGCCCGCCTGCCGCCGTTCGCGGATCCGGCTGAGGATGAAGACGTGGTAGTCGGTGCTGAGCCCGAACAGCAGCACGAACAGGAACACCGGGAGCCAGCCGAGCACCCCGCCGTAGGGCGTGAAACCCAGCAGTGGCGCGAGAAAACCGTCCTGGAACACGAGCGTGAGCACGCCGTACGCGGCGCCGACGGAGAGCAGGTTGAGCAGGATCGACACCGCGGGCACCGCGACCGACCGGAAGACGGCGAACAGCAGCACGAACGCGAGCAGCAGGATGAACCCGAAGACGTACGGCGCCCGCGCGAGCACCTGCGCGGTGAAGTCGTGCGCTTCCGCGGTCCGGCCCGCCACCGCGTAGCCGACGCCGTCGAGCCGCCCGATCGTCTGGGGCAACAGGCTTTCCCGCAACGTCGTGAGCGTGCGGCTCGCGGTTTCGTCGTTTCCGCTGCCGCCGAGCGGGATCCGGACGACGAGCGCCTGGCCGACCGGGACGACGATGACCGGTTTCGGGGTGCTCGCGGTGAGTTCGCCGATGGCCTGGCGGACCGCGGGCGTGTCGACCGGACCGCCGCGTTCGTTCCAGACGACGACGTGCGCGGGCATCGTCACACCGGGAAACGCTTCCTGGACGCGCGCGGCCGCGTCGATCACCGGGATGTCGCGCGGCAGGCTTTCGGTCGGCGCGGGGTCCTGCAGCCGGATCCCGAAGGCGGGCAACGCGAGCAACACCAGGAGCGCGGTCGCGACCCCGCTCCAGAGCGCCGGGCGGCGGGTGACGACTCCGGCCACCACCGCCCAGAACCGCGAGCGCGTGCTCCGGTCGCCGAGCCGCGGGATCCGGCCGCGGCCGACGCGGTGGCCGAGCAGGGAGAGCGTGGCCGGCAACACCGTCACCGCGGCCAAGACGGCCGGCCCGACGACCAGGACCGTGCTCACCGTCAAGCCCCGCAGGTTGTCGAGGCCGGTGAACAGCAGCCCGGTCACGCACAGCACGACCGTCAGTCCCGACACGACGATCACGTGCCCGGACGTCCGGGCGGCGATCCGGATGGACTCGTCGACGCCGTGGGCGCGCTCTTCCCTCGCCCGGCGCAGGAAGAACAGCGAATAGTCGACGCCGACCGCCATGCCGATGAGGAGCGTCATCGCGGAAGTGGCGCTGTTGACCGGGATCCAGTTGTCCACAAGGGACAGGAAGCCGAACGCGGCGGCGACCGTCGTGCCGGCGAGCAGCACCGGGATCGCGGCCGCGACCAGTGAGCCGAAGACGACCAGCAGGATCAGCACGGTCAACGGCAGCGACCGGGTCTCCGACCGCTTGATGTCCTCCTTGATGCTCTGGTCGACCGCGCCGGACACGCTGAGGTCGCCGGCTTGGGCGAGGTGGGCGTCCGGGTGCCGCGCGGCGACGGCCTGGACGGCGGCGGTCGCCGTCGCGAGGTGGTCCCGGATCTCCGTGCCGGTGCCGGGGATCCGGAAGGTGACCAGTCCGGACCGGCCGTCGGCGGAGACCTGGGCCGGGTCGTCGAGCGGGGAACGGATGTCGGCGACGCCGGCGACCTTCAACGCCGTCACCAGGTCGGCCACCGCCGGGGAGTCGCGGGGTACGAGGACGTTTTCCCAGAACGGTTCCCGGGTGGCTTGGCGGTCGAGGACGGCCTGGCCGGTCCCGGCGTCGCCGGCGGGGCTCGAGCGCGCGTCGGTGCCGGGCACGAACGTGCCGATCGCCCAGGCGAAGACGACGAGCGCCAGCCAGCCGAGGATCGCGGCGGGCCGGTGGCGCAACGACCAGTTCGTGACGCGTTCGACCACCGGGGGTTTTACGGGCAGCATGAACTAAAGTCCTTTGCGTGAAGGAGTGATCCGATGAGAGCTCGCCCTCGGGCGAGTGGGTGCTTCTTCCTCCTGGGCCGCCGAGTTGCCGCTCGGCGGTCCAGGGCCTCAGGCTTAGTCGACCTCCTTGAGCACGTGTTCGATGGACCGCAGCCGGTCCTGGACGTCCTTCAGCTGCCGCTCGGTTTCCTCCTGCGTCCGGACGGCTTTCTCGGCCAGGCTCCGGTATTCGCTCTCGCGGGCGAGCGCGGCCTTGGCGCGCCAGGTCGAGGCCAGCTGCACGATCGCGATCGACAGCACGACGGTGATCAGGACGAAGACCCCGGTCACGCCGATGATCTCCTGCCACTGGTGCCAGTTCATGTCCGTCCCTCCTCGCCGTCCCCCTGGACGGATTCCGGTGTGGTCAGCGTCGGCACGGCGGCCGCGATCGTCTCCGGCGTCAGCACGACGGAGAACGGGGTGAGCTCGTAGAACCGCAGGGTCTTGCCGTCTTCGCCGACCTCGAAGCCGGACTCGACCAGACCGGCGGCTTCGAGCTTGCGCAGGTGCACCTGCAGCAGCGCGCGGCTGATCCGCAGCTCGCGCGCGAGCTTGCTGACGTAGGTGCGCTCGGCGCGCAGGGCGGCGATGATCCGCAGCCGGTGCGGGTTGCCGAGGGCGCCCAGCTGCCGCAGGAGCTCGTCGCCCGTGGTCCACATGCCAACAAAAGTTAGCAGGTGGGTTCGCGTGGGGATATCAGGGTGATCCCCGATTTCACATCGGGTGGTCCATCCAGACGTTCGGCTCGACGTAGGTCGCGGTGTCGTAGGCGGTCGACGCGTACACGGGGGCGATGCCGCCCGGGATGAAGTTCTCGCCCTCCTGGAGCTTCACGCCGGTCCAGGCACGCCAGTCGGCGAGCGAACCGGACAGCGTCACGGCGAACGGCACACCTTCACGACTCGCGCGCCGAGACGCTCGTGGGTGCGCAGCCAGCGGTCGGCGAGCAGGCCGTCTTCGCGGCGGCGGGCCGCGTACTCCGGCATCGGGACGGCGGGCTCGGCCTCCTTGCCGATCGGGCGGACCGACACGATCAGCTTGCGCAGTCCCGTTTCCGCGGCCCGCGCCTTCAGCGCTTTCAGCATCGGCGCGGCCAGTCCGCGGCCACGCAGGTGTGGCGCGATGACGACTTCCAGCGCGCACAACGCGGTGGGCTCACGGCCGTCCATCACGTCCTGGGCAGCCCACTCGATCGCCTGGTCCCAGCCGTGGTCCGGGAGTTCGGCGCGGTCTTCCGCCGGGAACGCGAGCGGGACCGACAACGCGCGTGCCATCGGGACGCCGTCGTCGTCGAGGGCGATCAGGAAGTAGCGCGCCCAGTGGCGCGAGAACCGCTCGCCGGTGATCATCCGGCCGCTCGCACCCTGGTAGATGAACTGGCCGCCGACGTCGCCGAGGCCGAGTGCCGCGTCGAGCAGATCGGGGCGAGCGGCAAGATCGACAACGCGCATGAGTTCAGTGAAGCGAAAAGATCACCGGCCGGACACCGGCAACCGGGCGACGCTCAGCGCAGGGCCTTGAGCCGGCGGGTGAGCGCCGACGGATCGAGGTTGGCGCGTGTGCCGGCATCGTGGCCGTCGAGGTAGCCGCTGCCGGACAGCCGCCGGGGCGCCGCCGAGCGCAAGCCGCCGTACTCGGCGTCGAACGCGTGCTGCACCAGCTGCGCGCGGTCCCGGACGACCAGCTCGGCCGACTTCGCGCCGGACGCCGCGGTGCGGACCGCTTCCTGCTCGGCCTCGGACAGCCGCTCGTGCACCGCGCGGGCGAAGCCGTGCAGCCAGGTGCGCCGGTAGGCGGCGAGCGACTCGCCGGGGAAGAAGCCGTCCGGCCGGACGCGCGTCAGCTGCGTGCTCGCCTGCAGCAGCAGGCTGGTGAACAGCAGCTCGACCCGGCCGAGGTCGGAGCGGAAGCCGAAGACCGTGACGCTGTCGACCTTCTGGCCGAACCGGTGCAGCAGCGTCCGGCAGCGCAGCGGGTAGGCGACCGAGGTCAGCAGGCTCGCCTTGTCGCGGCTGTAGGGGTCGTTCATCGGGATCTTCAGGGTGCCGATGTCATCGGAGGTCGCGCCGGCGGCGGCGAGCATCGCCTGGTCGATCCCGTACCGCGCGACCAGCTCGGCGGCCTTCTTGTTGTAGGCCTCGGCCTCCGCCTCGGTGACCGCCGGGTCCTCGGCCTTGGCCAGCAGCTTCCGGATGCGCTCGAGCTGCGGGTCTGACTCGGTCATGGAGGGCAGGGTATTCGATCAGGTGTTCGGACGCCCGCACCGGGGGCGGCGTGTCCTGGAAGACTGGGCGAACGACCGGAGGGGGAGCGGTGGACTTGGAGATCACGCGGTTCGACCCGGCGGCGGCCGACTTCGCCCGCTGCCACGACCTGCTGGTGGCGAGCCACCTCGTCGACCGGCCCGGCGAAGCCCCGTTGCCCCTGGCGGAACTGGCGGGGCGGTGGACCCGGCCCCTGCCGGGCATGGGCGAGGCCGCGCGCTGGCTGGGCTTCCGCGGCGACGCCCTCGTCGCGCTCGCCCAAGTGCACTTCCTCGAAGCCGAGAACAGCGCGATCGGGGTGACGCACGTCGTCGTGCACCCGGCCGCCCGGCGCGCGGGGATCGGCGGCGCGATGCTGCGGGCGGTGCTGCCCGCTCTCCGGGAGCGGGGTCGGCGGGTCATCGAGGGCTGGGAGGTCGTCGCCGGCACCGCGGGCGAGCCGTGGGCCGCGGCGATGGGCTTCCGCCCGGTCCGCACGATCGTGCGGCAGGCGCTGGTGACCGCCGTGGCCGACCGGTCGCGCTGGGACGTGCCGGTGCCGGCGGGCTACCGGCTTCTGCGGTGGGCCGGTGCCGCGCCGGTGGCTGTGCTCGAGTCCTACGCTGCCGCGCGCGGTGCGATCCACGACGCCCCACTCGGGGAGTCGGGCTACCGCTGGCCGCAGTGGACGCCCGCGCGGGTGCGCGCCACCGAAGCCGAGGCGCGGGCACAGGGTCTCGACCAGCGGATCGTGGCCGCGGTCCACGAGCGCACCGGGGACATCGCCGGCTTCACCGAAGTCTGCGTGCACCCGCGCCGCCCGGACTGGGCGTACCAGCGGGACACCGCCGTGGTGGCCGCGCACCGGGGCCGGGGCCTCGGCCGCTGCGTCAAGGCGCACATGGTGCGGTGGCTGCTTGCCGAGCGTCCCGCCGTCGCGTGGATCAGCACCACCACCGGGGCCGACAACGCGCACATGATCCGCGTCAACCGGGAAATCGGCTTCACGACGCTGCCATCCATGATCGCCGTGCAGCGGGACGTCAGCCCAGGTACGCGTCCAGCGTGACGGCCAGCGCCGACTCCGGTGAGGGCGCGAAACTCGCCCCCGCCAGCCCGCCCCACAGCCACAGCTGGGCCAGCCCGTGCAATGCTGCCCACAGCGAGGCCGCGACCAGGCGCAGGTCGGCGCCGGAGCGGGCGAGCGGGGTCGGGACCGCCGCCACCAGCACCGCGAACGTGTCGAACACCGCGCTCGCCGCCGCCGACAGCGCCGGGTCCTCCGCGTCCACCAGGTCGCGGCGGAACATCAGCTCGAACATCGCCGGGTTCTTCAGCGCGAAGTCGAGGTAGCTGTGGCACGCCGCCGTCAGCCGTTCCCGTGGTGAGTTGCCCGGCAGCGTGTCCCTCCGGGAAAGCAGCTCCGCGTACCCGCGCGTCGCCACGGCGGACAGCAGTTCGGCGCGGCCGGAGAAGTGCCGCAGCGGTGCGCCGTGCGAAACGCCCGCCGCCTTCGCGATTCCGCGCAGCGTCACCGCCTCGACGCCGCTGTCCGCCAGCAGCTCGGATGCCGTGTCGATCAGGCGTTGCCGGGTGCCCATGCCTCGTCCCGGGTCATGGGGAGCAGCTCCGGGCGCTTCGGGAAGAAGCCGTCGCCGGGCTGGCGGCCGATCAGCCGGTTGCGCGTGCGCGTCACCGCTACCGGCAGGACCTCGCGCAGCAGCCACTGCACGTCGGCGCGCCTGCTCCCCGGCGCCGCGACGCCCGGCAGCGGTTCGAGCCACGCCGGGTCGTGCGCGACGCCGAGCAGGCCGAGCACGTACGCGGCGAGCCGGCGGTGGCCGTGCGCGGACAGGTGCAGCCGGTCGGCGCCGAAGTACCGCGAATCCGTGACCGCCTGGTCGGGCCACAGGTCGATCAGCAGCGCGCCGTAGCTGACGGCGGCCTCGCGGATGGCCTCGTTGAGCGCGACGATCCGCGGCCGCATCCGGCGGCCGAGCGGCATCCGGTGGGAGACGTCGCTGAGGGTGAACGTGACCACCACCGGCGCGATCTCCGTGCACGCGCGGACGGCGGCGTCGACCCGCCGGGCCACGGTCCGCGCGTCCCACCCGCGGCTCATGACGTCGTTGCCGCCGCCGAACAGCGCGACGAGGTCGGGTGCCAGCCGGGTCGCCGCCGGGACCTGCTCGGGGACGATCTGGTCGAGCCGCCGGCCGCGGACTGCCAGGTTGGCGTAGCGGAAGTCCGGCTCGTCCTGGGCGAGGCGGGCGGCGACGAAGTCGGCCCAGCCCCGATAGGCGCGCCGGTCGGGGTACGGGTCGTCGAGCCCTTCGGCGCAGCTGTCGCCGAGGACGACGAAACGGTGGTAGCTCATCCCGATCTCCGTAACCCCTGGTTCACCTTGTAGACACTGTCTATCAAACTTCTGTAGACGGTGTCTACCTGGGTCGTCACAAACACCAGGCCCGCTTCGTCAGACCGGCATGACACTCGAACCGGAAATCCGGCAGCACATCGGCAAGATCGTCGAAGGGCTGCGCGCCAAGGACCTCGACGCGCTGCGGAAGCTCTACGCCCCGGACGTCGTGTCCTACGACGTCGAGCCGCCGCTGCAGCACGTCGGGGTCGACGCGAAGCTGAAGAACTGGGCGAAGGTCTTCGCCCTCTTCGACGAGGTGGACTACGAGCTGCGCGACCTGACCGTCCTTCTGGACACCGACCTGGCCGTCGGCCACGGCTTCGGCCGGGTCAGCGGCACGCTGCGCGACGGGACGGCGGCGAACGGCATGTGGGTCCGGGCCACCTTCGTCCTCCGCAAGGCCGGCGACGGCTGGGTGATCGTCCACGACCAGGCGTCGGTGCCGTTCGACTTCGCGACCGGCAAGGGCGTGACCGACCTCGAGCCGTGACGCTCAGGCGAGCCGGGCGCGGTGGGCCGAGACGGCGGCCCGCCGCGGGTCGGCCGCCGGGAGCGTCCGCAGCAGGGCGTCCAGCACGGCGAAGTCGTCGACGCCGCAGGCGGTTTCCCAGAACGACCACAGCACGCCCGGGTCGCCGCTGTTCAGCGCCACCTGACGCACCTGGGCCGTCAGCGTCTCGCGCTCCTCGCGGATCGCGGGCGCCTCCGACTCGGGCAGCAGCGGCCCGCGGAATAGGCGCAGTACGTCGGACGGCGACCCGGTGCGCAGGCGCGCCCGCGCCGTGGCGAAGTCCGCGTCGACGTCGGCCGCCAGGCGGTACGGGCGCGTCTGCACCACCGACGCGCCCAGCTGGGAGCGCAGGCGGTGGATCTCGGCGCGGACCGTCACCGGGTTGCCGGTCTCGCCGTAGAGCTGCAGGGCCAGCCGCTCCGCCGAAAGGCCGTTGGGGTGCAACGCGAGCAGCGTCAGGATTTCGGCGTGCCGCAACGTCAACGGGACTTCGCGACCGTCCACAGTGGTCGTGTGCGGACCGTCCGAAAGGTACTCCAGCCGCAGCCGTGACCGCTGGCCGCCGCCACCACCGGAAGCGAGCCGGAGCAAGTAGCCCTCGTCGAGCGGCTCGACCGTGGCGAGCCTGCCGTCGGGCAGGGCGACCGTCCCGCCGCCGCGCCGGACGTCCACTGTGGACGGCAGCAGGCACGACTGGGCGGCCAGCACCCGGCCGCCCGCCGACAGCAGCGCGCCGGGGCGGCCGCGCAGGGCTTCCAGGTGCGGCATGTTGACGCGCCGCAGGTGTTCGTCGCGGATCGCGAGCTGGGCGCGCAGCTGGCCCTCGGCGAGCTGGGCCGTGGCCGTGACCAGCGAGATCATCGCCGGGTGCACCGTGCGCAGCGGCCCGCTGACGTCGATCGAGCCGAGCAGGACACCGGTTTCGGGGTCGCGCACGGGCGCCGCCGCGCACGTCCACGTGTGGTAGCGCCGGACCAGGTGCTCGGCCGAGTGGATCTGCACCGGCTCGCCGGTGGCCAGCGCCGTCCCCATGGCGTTGGTGCCGATCGCCGCCTCGCTCCACCGGGTGCCCTCGGTGAGCCCGACGCGGTCGCCGCGCAGCAGCTGGCTCACCGCGCCCTCGCGCCACAGGATCAGGCCTTCGGCGTCGGTCACGATCATCACGTGCTCGGCGTCGTCGGCGATGCTCACCAGCATCTGCCGCAGCACCGGCAGCACCGGGGCCAGCGGATGGGCTTCGCGCAGCGACGAGAGGGCTTCGGCGGAGTAGACGAACGGCGCTTCGCCCTCGTCCGGGTCGACGCGGGCGGCGAGCGAACGGTGCCACGAGTCGGAGACCACGGAGCGTGGCGGCCGCGGTCCGGGGACGCCCTGGAGCACCGCGTCGCGGACGTGCGCCAGCAGCCGCGCGTAGGACTCGGGGTCCCGCAGCATCTCCGGTTCGGGCGCCTCTGCCACGTTCACCAGGGTAGATAGCCGGCGCGCAGCGCTGCAACGCGCGTGCAACGTTGCCGCGCCTACCTTCGCCGCCACCAGCTCAACCGTCACTCCGAGCAACGAGGCAGGGAAGATGGTCCAGTACGCCGCACCGAACACCGAAGGCAGCGTCGTCAGCTACGAGTCGCGCTACGACCACTACATCGGCGGCGAGTACGTGCCGCCCGCGAGCGGCCGGTACTTCGAAAACCCCACCCCCGTCACCGGGAAGACGTTCTGCGAAATCGCCCGCGGCAACGCCGAGGACGTCGAGAAGGCCCTCGACGCGGCCCACGGCGCGGCGCCGGCCTGGGGCCGGACCTCGATCGAGGAGCGCGCGAACACGCTGCTGAAGATCGCCGACCGGATGGAGCAGCACCTCGAGGCCATCGCGGTCGCCGAGTCGTGGGAGAACGGCAAGCCGGTCCGCGAGACCCTGGCCGCCGACATCCCGCTGGCCATCGACCACTTCCGCTACTTCGCCGGCGCCCTGCGCGCCCAGGAGGGCGGCATCTCGCAGATCGACGAGAACACCGTCGCCTACCACTTCCACGAGCCGCTCGGCGTGGTCGCGCAGATCATCCCGTGGAACTTCCCGATCCTGATGGCGGTCTGGAAGCTGGCCCCGGCGCTGGCCGCGGGCAACGCGATCGTGCTCAAGCCGGCCGAGCAGACGCCGGCGTCGATCCACCTGCTGTTCTCGATCATCGGCGACCTGATCCCGCCGGGCGTGGTCAACATCGTCAACGGCTTCGGCGTCGAGGCGGGCAAGCCGCTGGCCTCCAGCAACCGCATCCGCAAGGTGGCCTTCACCGGCGAGACCACCACCGGCAGGCTGATCCTGCAGTACGCCAGCGAGAACATCATCCCGGTGACCGTCGAGCTGGGCGGCAAGAGCCCCAACATCTTCTTCGACGACGTCGCCGCGCACAACGACGATTTCTACAACAAGGCGCAGGAGGGCTTCGCGCTCTTCGCGCTGAACCAGGGCGAGGTCTGCACCTGCCCGTCGCGGGCGCTGATCCAGTCCGGCATCTACGACCGGTTCCTCGGGGACGGCGTCGAGCGGGTCCGCAAGATCAAGCAGGGCCACCCGCTCGACACCGAGACGATGATCGGCGCGCAGGCGTCCAACGACCAGCTCGAGAAGATCCTGTCCTACATCGACATCGGCAAGCAGGAAGGTGCCGAGATCCTCACCGGCGGCACGCGGTCCGATCTCGGCGGCGAGCTGTCCGGCGGCTACTACGTCGAGCCGACGGTGTTCGCCGGCGACAACAAGATGCGGATCTTCCAGGAGGAGATCTTCGGCCCGGTCGTCTCGGTGACGAAGTTCGACGACTACGCCGACGCGCTGAAGATCGCCAACGACACGCTGTACGGCCTCGGCGCCGGTGTCTGGTCGCGCGACGGCAACACCGCCTACCGCGCCGGCCGCGACATCCAGGCGGGCCGCGTCTGGGTGAACAACTACCACGCCTACCCGGCGCACGCGGCCTTCGGTGGCTACAAGGCGTCCGGGATCGGCCGCGAAACCCACAAGATGATGCTCGACCACTACCAGCAGACGAAGAACCTGCTCGTGTCCTACTCCGACCAGGCGCTCGGGTTCTTCTGATGACGCGACCGCCGCAAAGGGTGGACCTGACACCGGCCGCCGCGGCGCTGCTGCGGCGGTTGGTGTCGCTCCACGGCCCGGTGATGTTCCACCAGTCCGGCGGGTGCTGCGACGGCAGTGCCCCGATGTGCTACCCGGCCGGGGAGTTCCGCACCGGCGCGTCCGACGTGCTCCTGGGCGACCTGGAGGTCGAGGGCATCAAGGACGGCGCTGTCGTGCCGGTCTGGATGTCCGGGCCGCAGTTCGAGTACTGGAAGCACACGCACCTGACGATCGACGTCGTGCCCGGCCGCGGGAGCGGGTTTTCCTTGGAGGCGCCCGAAGGCGTGCGCTTCCTGATCCGCTCCCGGCTGCTCACCGACGAGGAGTCGGCGGCGCTGAACTGAGCGCTGCGAACAACGCCGTGGCGAGCACCAGCCCCTCCCGGGCGACCGGGGCGAGCAGGTGCTCGTCCGGCGCGTGCTGCAGGCAGCCCGGGTAGGAGTGCGGCAGCCACAGCGTCGCCATGCCGAGGACGTCGGTGAAGACGTGGTTGGGCAGCCCGCCGCCGAAGTTGGGCAGCAGGGCGACGGGCTTGTCCGTGACTTCGCCCAGCGCTTCGCGGGCCCAGGTCACCCACGGGTCGTCGACCGGGGTCCGGCTGGCGAGGAAGGTGGCGTCGGCTCGCACGTCGACCATCGAAAAACCTTGTGCGGCAAGGTGCTTCCGGATGGCGGGTGCGACGCCGTCGACGTCGGTGCCGGCGACGTACCGCAGCTGGAGGACCGCTCGCGCCCGGCCGGGGATCGCGTTCACCGGGCGGGCGGGGTCACCCGCGCCGAGCGCGAGCACCTCCAGGGTGTTCCAGCCGTAGAGCCGCTCGGCGGGCGTCAGGTTTTGGTCGCCCCAGCCCTCGTCCGCGTCGACGACCACAACGGCCAGCGCGGCGCGCACACTGTCCGGCAGCTCCGGCGGCAGCAGCTCGGGGACCTGGACGCGGCCGTGGCCGTCGACCAGGCTCGCGATCGCGGCGGCGAGCGTCGTCGCCGGGTTGCGCAGGATCCCGCCCCAGTTGCCGGAGTGGGCGGCATCCGGGCGCAGGTCGGCGTCGAGGGTGAGGCGGATGCCGCCGCGGGCGCCGAGGAACAGCGTCGGGGTCGCCGCGTCGAGGCGCGGGCCGTCGGAGGCGATGAGGACGTCCGCGGCGAGCAGGTCCTTCTCCTGGGCCGCGAACTCCGTGAGGCCGGGGGAGCCGATCTCTTCGCCGGTTTCGAAGAGGAACTTGAGGTTGAAGCCCAGCTTTCCGCGTTCGGCCAGGAGCAGCCGCAACGCCGTGAGGTTGACCAGGTGCTGGCCCTTGTTGTCGGCGGTGCCGCGGCCGTACCAGCGGTCGCCGTCCGCGGTGAGCGTCCACGGGTCCAGCCCGTCGCGCCACTGCCCCGCTTCCCCGACGACGTCGGCGTGGCCGTAGCACAGCAGCGTCGGCAGGTCTTCTCCTTCGGTCCGGACGCCGAGGAGGAACGGGCCGCCCGCTAGGTCCGGGTTGGGGTGCTCGGTGACTTCGCAGCCGAGGCCGGCCAGCGCGGGCGCCAGGACTTCGTCGAGGTACGCCTGGATCGCTTCCCGGCCTTCGGGTGCGTCGCTGACCGTGGGGTAGGAGACGAGCCGGGCGAGTTCGGTGAAGAAGGCGCCGGAGTCGACGTGGGCGCGGGCCTGGTCGAGCAGTTCCATGACCGTCAGCCTAGAGGGAGAAAACAATACGAACGGTCGTGCTATCTTCATGGCATGGAGCTGGCGGGCGTGTATGTGGGCGAACCGAGCGTGCTGGGCTACCGGCGGGAGCGGCCGGTGCTGAGCGCGATCACGAAAGCGCCGGTCACGGCGCCGGAGCTGGGGCTGACCGAGCTGAACCTCGACGGCGACCGGCAGGCCGACCTCACCGTGCACGGCGGGGTCGACAAGGCCGTGTACGTCTACCCGGTCGAGCACTACCCGAACTGGGCGGCGGACGGCCTCGACGCGGAGCCGGGCGGTTTCGGCGAGAACGTCTCGCTGCGCGGGGCCACCGAGGACGACGTCCGGGTCGGGGACGTCTGGGCCTGGGGTGACGCGCTGGTGCAGGTCTCGCAGCCGCGGCAGCCGTGCTTCAAGCTCGCCATGAAGACCGGCCGCAAGGACGTCACCCCGCTGATGATCGACTCCGGCCGCTGCGGCTGGTACCTGCGCGTGCTGCGGCCCGGCACGGTGCCGACGGCCGGGACGATCGACCTGGTGGAGCGCGCGGACGGGCCGACGATCACCGAGGTCTACCTGATCACCTTCGCCAACTACGGGCAGCTGCCGCCGGACCGGGTCGAGGCGGCGCTGGACCTCGCGGACCGCGTGCTGGCGACGCCCGCGCTCTCGGCGGCCTACCGCGACGGCGTCCAGTCCACTGTGGACCGCTGGCGGGCGCGGCGTGCCGGCTGACGGCAGGCTCGCCCGCGGCGACGCGACCCGGCGTGTGGTGCTGCGCCGGGCGGTGGACGTCGCGTCGGTCGACGGCCTCGACGGGCTGTCCCTCGGCCGGCTGGCGACCGAACTGGAGCTGAGCAAGAGCGGCGTGTTCGCGTTGTTCGGCTCCAAGGAGGAACTGCAGCTCGCGACGATCGAGGCCGCGCTGGAGATCTTCCGGTCGTACGTCGTGACCCCGGCCGCGGCGGTCTCGCCCGGCTTGCCGCGCCTGCGGGCGATTTGCGAAAACTGGCTGGACTACTCGGAAAAGCGCGTGTTCCCGGGCGGGTGCTTCTTCTTCAACGTCGGCGCGGAGTTCGACGCGCGGCCCGGCCGGGTCCACGACGCGGTGGCCGCGGCGAGCGGCTCGTTCGCCGCGTTCATCCGGGAGACGGCCGTCGAAGCGGTCGCCTTGGGGCACGTGGACGCGGACCCGGAGGTACTGGCGTTCGAGCTGCACGCGCTGGGCCGCGCGGCCAACGCGGACGCGGTCCTCAACGGCGGGACCCGGGCCTACGCCTTGGCCAGGCGAGCGATGAACGCTCGCCTGGCCGGTGCGTAGCTACTTCCAGTCGACCTGCGGGGAGCGGTAGAAGTTGATCCCCTGGGCGACCCAGCGCGGGGACTGCTTCGCCAGCCGCGCCCGGTAGGCGTCCCAGTTGTGGGTGGCACGAGGGGACCAGCCGATCTCCGCGATGCCCGGCAGCCGCGGGAACGCCATGTACTCGATGTCGGCGCTCGTCCGGATCGTCTCGGTCCACAGCGGTGCCTCGACGCCCGCGACCTGCTTTTCGCCGACGCCGGTCACCAGCGACGCCGGATCCCAGCTGTAGCCGTCCTTCACCTCGATCAGCGCGGCCCAGTCCTGCCCCAGCGGGGTCGAGGGGTCGTACTTCATGTCCAGGTACGCGTAGTTCGCCGGCGACATGAGGATCTTGCTGCCGCGCGCCGCGGCAGCCGCCACCGAGGCGTTGTCGCCGCCGAAGTCCCAGTACTGCGGGACCGCCGACGCGGGCGGGTCCGACTTCGCGATCTCGTGCCAGCCGGTGACCTTCTTGCCGTACTTGGCGACGATCGGCTGGACCTTCTTCTCGAACGCGATGTAGTCGGCGGGCGGCGTCGAGTGCGCTTCGTCGCCGCCGATGTGCAGGTACGGCCCGGGGGTGAGGGCCGCCAGCTCGCGGACGACGTCCTCGACGAACTTGTAGGTGATCGGCGAGGAGATGCACAGCGAGCTGTAGCCGACCTCGGTGTCCGTGCGCACCGGGACGGCCTTGCCGTCGCAGTTCAGCTCCGCGTACGTCGACTGCGCCGCGTTCGTGTGGCCCGGCATGTCGATCTCGGGGATCACCGTGATGTGCCGCGAAGCCGCGTACGCGACGATGTCCTGGTACTGCGCCTGGGTGTAGTAGCCGCCCGGGTCGCCGTCGACGGCGGTCTTACCGCCGACCGTCGCGAGCTTCGGCCAGCTCTTGATCTCGATCCGCCAGCCCTGGTCGTCCGCGAGGTGCAGGTGCAGCGTGTTGATCTTGTACTGGGCGATCTGGTCGATGTACCGCTTGACCTGGTCCGGCTTGAAGAAGTGCCGGGCGACGTCGAGCATCGCGCCGCGCTCGCCGAAGCGCGGGTAGTCGAGGATCGTGCCGCCGGCGACGGTCCACGTCCGGTGCTGGACGCGGTTCGCGTCGATCGCCGACGGCAGCAGCTGCCGCAGCGACTGGACGCCTTCGAAGAGCCCGTCCGCGGTGTTGGCCTTCAGGGAGACGCCGTCGCGCGACACCTTCAGCTCGTAACCCTCGGTGCCGATCCGCGCGTCGTGGCCGAGCTGCAGGGAAATCGCGGGCAGGCCGGCGGCGTGCGGCACGACCGGCAGCGGGTAGCCGGTGGCCGGGCGCAGCAGGCCGCGCAGGTAGTCCGCGACCTGGCCGGCGCCGCGGCCGGCGCTGATCACGGTGAGCGGCGTCAGCTTGAAGCCGCCCCGCGGGTCGGCCTTCGCCGAGACGGGCGCCGGGACGACGTCGGTCACGCTGCGTTCCGGGGCGGCCGGCGCGGCCACCGCGGCAGCGGGGACGCCGACGGCCGTGAGACTCACGATCGCCGCGGTCAAGACGGCTCTGGACAAGCGCATCAGGGCACCTCCGGTCGGGGACTCCTCCCAAAGGTACAGACCAGCGGGGCCATTTGGAACAGTCCTTAACGAAGGGCCTGCCGGATGGCTTCGAGGACGCTCGGGTCTTCGATCGTGGACGGCACGGCCTCGTCGCGCCCGTCGGCGATCGCGCGCATGGTCTTGCGCAGGATCTTGCCCGACCGCGTCTTCGGCAGCGCGTCCACAATGGACACTTCGCGGAACGCGGCGACCGGCCCGATGTCCCGGCGCACCATCGCCACCAGCTCGTCCCGCAGCTGGTCCGGGTCGATGTCCGCGCCCGCCTTCAGCACGACGAACCCGCGGGGCAGCTGGCCCTTGAGCTGGTCGGCGACGCCGATGACCGCGCACTCGGCGACGGCCGGGTGCGCGGCCAGCACAGCCTCCATCGACCCGGTCGACAGCCGGTGCCCGGCGACGTTGATGACGTCGTCGGTGCGGCCCATGACGAACAGGTAGCCGTCTTCGTCGAGGTAACCGGAGTCGCCGGTCAGGTAGTACCCGTCGTAGCGGGAGAGGTAGGCCTCGCGGTAGCGCTCGTCGTCGCCCCACAGCGTCGGCAGCGAGCCCGGCGGCAGCGGCAGCTTGACCGTGATGGCGCCTTCGCGGCCGGCCGGCAGCTCCTCACCCGCCTGGTCGAGGATCCGGACGTCCCAGCCGGGGACGGGCTTGGTCGCCGAACCCGGCTTGACCTCCATCGGCTCCAGGCCGCGCGGGTTGGCCGCGATCGGCCACCCGGTTTCGGTCTGCCACCAGTGGTCGACGACCGGCGTGCCGAGCTTCTCGTGCGCCCAGTGGTAGGTCTCCGGGTCGAGCCGCTCGCCGGCCATGAAGAGTGTCCGGAACGCCTTGAGGTCGTACTTCGCCAGCTCGCGGGCGTCCGGGTCGACCTTCTTGATCGCCCGCAGCGCGGTCGGCGCGGTGAACAGCGCCTGGACGCCGTGCTCGGCGATGACCCGCCAGAACGCGCCCGCGTCCGGCGTGCCGACCGGCTTGCCCTCGTAGAGCACGGTGGTCGCCCCGACCAGCAGCGGCGCGTACACGATGTAGGAGTGCCCGACGACCCAGCCGACGTCGGAGGCCGTCCACCAGACGTCGCCGGCGTGGACGTCGTAGATCGCGTCCATCGAGTAGGCGAGCGCGACGGCGTGGCCGCCGGTGTCGCGCACGACGCCCTTCGGCTTCCCGGTGGTCCCGGACGTGTAGAGGATGTAGAGCGGGTCGGTGGCCGCGACTGGTACCGGGTCGGCCGGATCGGCGTTCGCCGTCAGCTCGCGCCAGTCCAGATCCCCCTTGGCCAGCTCGGCCGGCGCCTGCTCGCGCTGCAGCACGACGACGTGGTCGGGCTGGTGCTCGGTCATCCCGAGCGCGGCGTCGACGATCGGCTTGTACTCGACCACCCGGGCCGGCTCGATCCCGCAGGACGCCGCCAGGATCACCTTGGGCTTCGCGTCCTCGATCCGCGCGGCCAGCTCCTTCGGCGCGAACCCGCCGAAGACCACCGAGTGCACCGCGCCGATCCGCGCGCAGGCCAGCATCGCGATCGCCGCTTCGGGCACCATCGGCAGGTAGATGATCACCCGGTCACCCTTGGTGACCCCCAGCGAGCCGAGCGCGCCGGCGAACTTCGCGACGGTGTCCCGCAGCTCCTCGTAGGTGTAACTGCGTTGCCGTCCGGTCACGGGCGAGTCCCAGATCAGCGCGGCCTGGCCGCCGCGACCGGCCTCGACGTGCCGGTCGAGCGCGTTGTACGAGGTGTTCAGCTCGGCGTCCGGGAACCACCGGTAGAAGGGCGGGTTCGAGCTGTCCAGAGCCCGTTCCGGCGCCTTCGTCCAGCTGATGTTCCCGGCCGCGGCCAGCCAAAACGCTTCCGGGTCCGTCAGGCTGCGCCGGTAGGCCTCGGCGTACGCGCCCATTGCCGCTCCTTCACGTCGAACATCCGCGCCGGCCCCCATCATGGCGCGGGAGCGGCGGGCTCGCCGGATTCCGGGCAGCCTGAAGACCCGGCAACCTCGCGGCGGCCGGGAGCGTCCTAAGCTGGACCGCGGGGAAACGCGGCGTGAAGGTACGAAGTGAACACGGACAGTGAGGGGATCCGGCGGTGAACGGACTCGCGAGCGCGTTGCTCTCGCTAGCCCATTCCTTGTTCGGCCCGGGCTTCTGCCCCGGCGACTGGGTGTGGGCCACGAGTGCGGCCGGCGCGCTCGTCGCGCTGATCCCGCCGGCCGGCGCGCTCGCCGTGTCGATCATCCGGAAGGGCACCGGCAACCGGTACGACGCCACGACGCTGGGCGTCTTCGGCGCGATCGGCCTGGTCAGCGCGCTGGTGCTGCCGTGGCTGCTGGCCAACGGCGTCTCGGGCGTCTACCGCTCGGCGTTCGCCAAGGAGAAGACCGGCCTGTCCGCGACCGAGCTTTCGACGCTGCGGGGTCCTGGCGGCTGCTGGGTCGATTCCCAGGTGGACTACCTGGGCGGCAGGCAGACGGTCTTCGACGTCTTTTCCTCCCGCAGCACCGGCGCCGACGACCTCCCCTTCTTCGTCTACCTGGTGGCGTTCATCGTCCTGGGCGCGGGCTCGCTGCTGTTCGTCATGCTGCAGGGCCGGACCGCCTTCCGCCGCGGCCCGAAGTGGCCGTCCCGGTTCTTCTGGATCCCGTTCGCCGCGACGCTCGTGTTCAGCGTCGGCATGGAGGCGAACACGGCACTGCACTTCTGGCTCGGCTTCCTGCCGTTCAGCGTGCTGGGTCTGATCCCGGTCGCGATGGTCGGGCCGCCGCCGTGGTCGGTGATCAACCGCTCCGACGCGCCGCCGCGCCGCGAGCAGGAGCCGCAGGGCCCGCCGCCGTCGCAGGTCCAGCCGCGCCCGACCCCGCCGCCCCCGCCGCCGCCCCCGGTCAACCGGCCGTACCCGAAGACGGCGCTTGCCTCCGCGCCCGAGCCGCCGCCGATGGCGGGCGCGCTGGCCGCGGCGCCGGGCCCGATCCCGCCGCCGCCCGGCTCGCGCAACGCCGGCGGCAGCCGCTACCGCCGCGTCAAGCAGCTCGGCGCGGGCGGGTTCGGCACGGTCTGGCAGGCCGTCGACACCCAGCTCAACCGCACGGTCGCGCTGAAGATCGCGCACGCGCCGGACCGTGACACCGCCGAGCGGATGCAGCGCGAGGCCCGCGCGCTGGCCGTGGTCAGCCACCCCAACTGCGTCAAGGTGTACGACCTGGCCGAGGAGCCGGACGGGCTCGCCCTGGTCATGGAGTACCTGGAAGGCCGCCCGCTGGCCGAGCTGGTCGACGGCCAGGGCCCGCTCGACGACGTCGCGGCCGGCCGCCTCTGGGCGACGATGGCGGGCGCGCTCGCCGCGGCGCACGAGAAGGGCGTCCTGCACCGCGACATCAAGCCGTCGAACGTCATCCTCGACCCGAGCGGCCTGGCCCACCTGATCGACTTCGGCATCGCCCGCAGCCAGGGCGACTCCAAGATGACGGCGACGGGCATGATGATCGGCACGCCGGACTTCGTGGCCCCGGAGCAGGCGATGGGCGCGGCGGCCTCGCCGGCGTCGGACGCCTGGCAGCTGGCGGCGACGATCAGCTACGCCCTGTCCGGCCAGCCCCCGCGGGGCACGCGCGAGACCCCGATGGCGGCGCTGATGGCCGCGGCCCGGGCCGAACCGGTGTCCCGCCTGCCCCAGCGGAGCGCGCACGCCCGGCTGCTGGCGGCCTCGCTGGACCCGGAGCCGCGTCGCCGTCCGACGCTGAACGCCGTGCGGCGCGAGGTCGAGGGGTGGCTGTCGCGGGCGGGCAAGTCGGCCGACGGCCCGGTGACGCGCGTGGTGCCGCGCCAGCCGGGTGGCCAGGTGCCGCGCCGCTAACCGGGCTTCACGGCCTCGAAGATCAGCAGCTCCTTCGGGTGGTGCTGGATCTTCACCTGCTCGAAACCCGCCTTCTCGAGCCGCGCCGGGAACGTCGCCGCGTCGACGACGTTCATCGTGTCGCCGATGTGCAGCAGGCGGAAGCGCAGGTTGAGCTGGCCGTCGCTGCCGCAGTAGGTGCCGCCCGGGCGCAGGACCCGCGCGGCCTCGGCGAAGATCGCGTCCTGCAGCTCCTTCGTCGGGACGTGGTGCAGCATCGTGAAGCACACGACGGCGGAGAAGCGGCCGTCCTCGAACGGCATTTCCGCGCCGCTGCCCTCGACGACGTCGGCGCGGTCGCCGTACTTCGCCCGCAGCAGCTCGCTCGACGCCGGGTCGATCTCCAGCACCGTCAGCTTCGGGACCGACTTGAGCAGCACGTTCGTCGTGGCGCCGAAGCCGGGACCGATCTCGAGGACGTCGTCGCCGAGGTCGCGCTGCTTCAGCCACGGCGTCAGCCGCTCCTCGACCGTCGCCGCCCACTTCTCCGAGCTGCAGATCTTGCGGTGGATCAGGTTCATCGGCATGCGTCCGACGCTATTTCGGCGCGGCAGTGGCCGGTAGCCGATAGCCTGCCAAGTGATGTCGCGAAACAGCCAGGCCATGCTGCTCGGCGAGGTCGACCTGCCCGCCGGCACCTGGTTCCCCTGGCACGAGCACCCGGTCCACCAGCTGGTCTGGTCGGCCCGCGGGGTCGTCGCGGTGAAGGCGGGCGACGCGGGCTGGGTCCTCCCGCCGACCCGCGCGTTGTGGATCCCGGCGGGCGTCCAGCACCGCACGGGCGCGCTCGGCCGGGCGGCACTGCGCGGCATCTACGCCGACCCCGAGCTGTCCCCGGTGTCGTGGCCGGCGCCGCGGATGGTGGTGGTCCGGCCGTTGCTGCGCGAGCTGCTGGAGTACCTGACCGGTGATGGCGTGGCCGCGGCCGCCCGCCTGCGCGCCGAGGCGGTGGCGTTCGACCTGCTGGAACCCCTGGACGTGGTGCCGATCGTGGTGCCGTCGCCGGCCGACCCGCGGGCTCGCGACGTCGAGCGCGCAGTCGTCGCGAACCCAGCGGACCCGCGGAGTCTGGCCGAGTTCGGCCGGGACGTCGGCGCGGCGGAGCGGACGCTGGCGCGGCTGTTCGTCCGCGAGTGCCGGATGCCGTTCGGGACGTGGCGCACGCAGGTGCGGCTGCGGGCGGCGCTGCCGCTGCTGGCCCAAGGCGCACCGATGGCGACGGTGGCGCACCGGGTCGGCTACAGCTCGGCGAGCGCGTTCGTCGCGGCTTTCCGGCGCGCGGTCGGCGTCACGCCGGGGGCGTACTTCGCGGGCTGAGCTACCGCCAGGACGGCAGCCAGCGCTCGGCTTCCCACTGGCCCGTCGTGATCGCGACCCCGTTCAGGATCGGCCACAGCCAGGCGAAGTTCGCGACCACCAACCCCACGTAGAGCGACACGACGAGCAGGCCCGTCCCGCGTCTTTCGAACCCGCGCCGCGCGCTGCCCAGGATCTGGCCGAGGCACAACGTCAACCCCAGCACGAGGAACGCGGCCAGCGGCGTCGCGTAGAAGAAGTACATCTGGCGGTCGATGTTGGTGAACCAGAAGACGTACCCGCCGAGGTAGCCCACCAGCACCGCCGCGTAGCGCCAGTCCGCGCGGAACACCGAGCGCCACACCGACCAGCCCAGCATCGGGATCGCCAGCCACCACATCGCCGGCGTGCCGATCAGCATCGTCGCGCTGACGCAGCGGGCCTCGCCGCAGCCGGTGACGTCGCCGTCGTAGCTGTAGAGCATCGGGCGCAGCCCCATCGGCCACGTCCACGGCTTCGACTCCCACGGGTGCGGGTTGTCCTTCGGCGTGACCAGCGTTTCGTGGAAGTGCAGGACGTTGCCCGTGTAGTCGGCGAGCGACCGCAGCGACGCCGGGACCCACGACCAGATGCCCGGCGCGATGTCCTTGATCTCCGTGTAGTGCCGGTCGGTCGCTGTTTCGCTGGCGAACCACGCCCAGTACGCGCCGAGGTACATCAGGAACGGGACGAGCAGGATCGCCCACAGCGCGGGCAGCACGTCCCGGCGGATCGTGCCCAGCCACGGCCGTTCGACGCCGGCCGCGCGCCGCGCCGCGACGTCAAAGAACACGCACAGCAGCCCGAACGCGACGATGTAGTACAGCGCCGACCACTTGACGCCGAAGGTGAGCCCGATCATCAGCCCGGTCGCGAACCGCCACCACCGGAAGCCCAGCTTGGGGCCCCACACGGACTCGTTGACCCAGCCTTCGCGGACGGCCGTCGCGAGCCGGGTGCGCACCTGGTCGCGGTCGACGAGCAGGCAGGCGAACGCGGCGAGCACGAACAGCGCGATGAAGATATCGAGCATGCCCATGCGCGACTGCAGGTGCAGCACGCCGTCGCTGATCACCAGGATGCCGGCGATGCCGCCGAGCAGCGTCGAGCGCGTCAGGCGGCGGGCGACGCGGACGACCAGCAGCACCATCAGCGTGCCGGCCAGCGCGGGCATGATCCGCCAGCCCCAGCCGTTGTAGCCGAACAGCCATTCGCCGATCGCGATCAGCTGCTTCGCCAGCGGCGGGTGGACGACCAGCTCGTAGCCGTAGTTGTCCTCGTAACCGCCGTTGCGCAGCATCTGCCACGCCTGCGGGACGTAGTGCTTCTCGTCGAAGACCGGGCTGCCCTTGTCCGTCGGCACGCCGAGGTTCTGCAGCCGGACGATGCCGCCGATCACGGTCAGCACGATGGTGACGACCCAGCCGCGCAACCGGTCGGTCGGCATGCCGCGGCCGAGCAGGGTCACTTCGCGGTCGGTCGGCGGCCGGAGCGCCTCGAGGGGGTCCGGCCGGACGCTCTCGTCGTCGGCACGGGTCAGCACGGCGGTCACGGGGGCGATCCTACGGGCGCGGCGGGGCGTGCGTCGTCGGGATCGGCTGATCAGCCTAGGCTGGCCGGGTGACTCCGGGCCGTCTCATCCTCGCCGCCACCCCGCTCGGCGACGTCCGCGACGCTTCCCCGCGCCTGGCTTCGGCCTTGGCGGAAGCCGACGTCATCGCGGCCGAGGACACGCGGCGGCTGCGCTCGCTGGCATCCGCGCTGGAGGTGACCCCGCGCGGCCGGGTGGTGAGTTTCTACGAGGACGTCGAAACGGCACGGCTGCCCAAGCTGCTCGAATCGTTACGCGAGGGCGAGACGGTGGTGCTGGTGACGGACGCCGGTATGCCCAGTGTGTCCGATCCGGGCTTCCGCCTGGTGGCGGCTTGTGTTGCTGCTTCTCTTCCGGTGACGTGCCTGCCGGGTCCGTCCGCGGTGACCACGGCGCTCGCTTTGTCCGGTTTGCCGTGCGACCGGTTCTGTTTCGAGGGGTTCGCGCCGCGCAAGCCGGGGGAGCGGACGCGGTGGTTGACGTCGTTGGTGTCCGAGCTGCGGACGGTGGTGTTCTTCGAGTCCCCGCACCGGTTGGCGTCGCTGCTGGCGGACGCCGCGTCGGTGCTGGGGGCGTCTCGCCGGGCCGCGGTGTGCCGGGAGTTGACGAAGACGTATGAAGAGGTGAAGCGGGGGTCGCTTTCTTCGCTCGCCGACTGGGCCGCGGAGGGCGTGCGCGGGGAGATCACGGTGGTGCTCGAGGGTGCCGCACCGCGGTCGGTTTCGGTGGCGGATCTGGTGTCGGAGGTTTCCGAGCGGGTGGCTGCCGGGGAACGGCTGAAGTCCGCGGCCGCGGAAGTCGCCGAGGCCGCTGGGGTGTCCAAAAAGGAGCTTTACGACGCCGTGCTGGCCTCGCGGGTCAAGTGAGCAGCGCCGTCACCGCGGCATGCGCCTTCGCCGCGTCAGGGGCGTCCCCGGTGATCACGTCCGTGTACACGAACGACTCCCCGATCCGCACCAGCAGGTAAGCCAGGTCCGGCACCGGCAACGGCGGCTCCAGCCGCCCGGCCGAGACCTCACCGGCCAAAAGCGACTCCAGCTCCGCCGTGGTCCGCTGCTGGCAAACGCTTGCGCGGGTCGTCAACAGCCGCAGCGCCCGCTCCGGTTCCCGGCGGAGGAAGTCGCGGAACGGCGGGGACTCGTTCGCGAACCGGACGTACCCGCTCACGAAGTCCGCCACCCCCGCTGCCCCTCGCCCGACGCACGACGGCCACAGGCGGGCGATCGACGCCGACGACAGCGACCACAAGATCTCCCCCAACAGCCGATCCCGGGATCCCACCCGGCGGTGCAGGGTCGCCCGGCTGATCGACAGCGCCTCCGCCAGCTCGCCCATGTCCACCCGGCGACCGGCCAGGAACCAGTCGCGGGCGAGGTCGAACGCAGCCGTGTGAGACATATGTCAGAATGTCTCACAGCCACCACGGGAAGGGAAACGCAGATGCGCGCAGTGCAGGTGACCGAGTTCGGCGGACCCGAGGTGCTCACGCCGGTCGAGCTGCCCGATCCCGTGGCCGGCCCCGGTGAGGTGCTCATCGACGTCGAGCGCATCGGCGTCAACTACGCCGACACCCACCAGGCCGAGAACTCCTACCTCGCGCCGTCGAAGCTGCCGCTCGTCCCCGGTGGCGAGGTGGTCGGCAAGACCGGCGGAAAGCGGGTCGTCGCCCTGCTCAACGGCGGTGGCGGGTACGCCGAGAAGGCCGTCGCGCCCGAGGCGACCACCTTCGGAGTTCCCGACGGCGTCGACGACCTCACCGCACTGTCCATGCTGGTCCAGGGCACCACCGCGTGGGTCCTGCTCAAGCGGAACGCCCACCTCGAAAAGGGCGAGTCGGTCGTCGTGCACGCCGCCGCCGGTGGGGTCGGGACCGTCGCCGTCCAGCTCGCCAAGGCCTGGGGCGCCGGCCGCGTCATCGCCACCGCCAGCAGCGACGAGAAGCGCGCCCTCGCGCTCGAACTCGGGGCCGACGTCGCCGTCGACTCGCGTGCCGAGGACATGACCGCGACCCTGCTCGAGGCGAACAACGGCCGCCGCGTCGACGTCGTGCTCGACATGGTCGGCGGCAGCACCACCGACCAGAGCATCGCCGCGCTCGCGCCGTTCGGCAGGCTCGCCTTCTACGGCATGGCCGGCCGGGAGAACCCGAAGCCCGTCGAGCTGCGCAACCTGCTCGGCCACAGCACCACCATCAGCGGCATGTGGCTGCCGCACGTCTTCCGCCTGCCCGGCAACGTCTTCGGGACCGCCCTCGACGAGCTGTTCCAGCTGGTCGAAGAGGGCAAGCTCAAGGCGATCCCGGGCGGCGAGTACCCGCTGTCGGACGCCCGCGGCGCGCACGACGCCCTGCGGTCCCGCGCGACCGTCGGCAAGCTACTGCTCGACCCCGGCAAGTAGGCGTTCCAGGGGTGCCGCCTTGTGGAGGCACTCCTGCCACTCCGCCTCCGGGTCCGAGTCGGCCGTGATGCCGCCGCCCACTCCCAAGGACACCGTGCCCGACGCGATCTCGAACGTCCGGATCGCGACGTTCAGCTCCAGTCCCGCCGCCGGGGACAGCAACCCGATCGCGCCCGTGTACACCCCGCGTCCGCAGGGTTCCAGTGACGCGATCAGGTCCAGCGCGCGGATTTTCGGCGCGCCGGTCACGGAACCGGGCGGGAAGGTCGCCTCCAGCAGGAGACTGTCCGAAACGGACGGTCGGAGGGTCCCCGTCACCGTCGAGTCCAGGTGCCACACCCCCGGGGCCGGCCGGACCCGCAGCAGCGACGGCACGGTCACCGACCCCACCTCGCACACGCGGCCGAGGTCGTTGCGCACCAGGTCGGTGATCATCACGTTCTCCGCCACGTCCTTGACCGACTGGCGCAACAACAAAGCGTTCCCGTCGTCGGCGGGCCCGCGGCGGGGGAGCGTGCCCTTGATCGGCGTCGAGCGGACCGCCCGGCCGTGGCGCGCCAGGAACAGCTCCGGCGAGAACGACACCACCGAGCCCCACGACCCCGAGACGTACGCCGCCCGCCGTGGATCCAAAGAGGACACCCCGGCCGCGAACAAAGCAGCGGTGGACCCGGAAAACGACCCCGTGAACCGGCTGCAGATGTTGGCCTGGAACAACTCCCCGGCTTCGATCGCGTGCACGCACGCCTTCACCGCGTCCCGGTGCTCCGACGGCAGGGGACGCCGCAGGGGTCCCGCGGACCACGAGAGCGACCCAGGCGCAGAAGCCAGTAGTGACTCCATTGTGGACACCGAAGGCCCACCGCCGTCGAGGGACTCCAGGTAGCAGGTGCCCGAAGAGGACCACCGCAGCACGTGGTCCGCCCAGCCCCACGCCGCCGGCGGAAGCGAGCCGGAGGCGTCGTACGCCAGGTACCCGAACCACCCGCCACCGATCACCTCCGGCGGAGCGTCGACCTCCGGGCAAGAAGGAAAACCCCGGGGCGAAACCGTGAGCGAAGGCGCGAGCACCGCCCGCGACGAAAACCAGTCACCGGACAGCATCGCCGGCGGCGGCAGCCCGCGGGACGCGTTGTGGTGGGCGAGTACCGAAAAAGCGCGCGCGGGCGTGACGTCCGTCCGGAGTGCCCTGCTCGTCACGCGCATGGCGACATACCACCACACGTCAGAGCAGCAGGTCACCCAATGTGAACGGGTACACGACGGCGTTCTGCTCCACCGGCCCGTCGACCCCCCGGATGTCCGGGCCGTACGCGTGCTGGTGCACGCCGAGCCGCGAGTGGAACCAGCCCGGCCGCCCGGGGATGCCGTTGTGCCGGACCAGCCACAGCACGACCTCGCTGTCGGCCCAGCGGTCCGGGTGCAGCCGGTTCGCCCAGCAGTCGTGGTCGGCGTAGACGAGCACCCGCTCGATGCGCGCCGCGTGCCGGACGTGCTTGATCCACGTCTTGATGAACCGGTCGTCCACGCTCGGCGCCGCCACTTCCAGCGCCGGCGCCAGCGACCCGGGCGCGAACGCGCCGAGCCTGCTGGCCGTGCGGACGAAGTGGTCGGCCTGGTCGTGCGCCGCGCCGGGGCGGGCGTAGTGGCGGCCGCCGGCGTGCAGGCCCGCCTCCTGCGCGCCGGCCAGGTTGCGCTCGGCCGCGGAGTTGGTCCAGTTGACGTTCTCGCTGATGGTCACCGACACGAACCGGGTCTCCGCCCCGCGGACGGCGTGCCAGTCGGTCACCCGCTCCCGGTGGGACAGCGAGATCCCGCGTTCGCTCTCCGGTTCCGTCACAGTCCGCCCCCGGCACGTCGGTGGAGAGCACACCATACGTCGCCGGAGGCGGACCCGCAGTGACAACCCGCTGGTTGATCAGGCGTTTTCGCGTTGGAACGTCCGGGTGCCCCACCACACGGACACCACCGCCATCACCAGCACCACGACGCTGCCGGTGAACAACGCGTCCATCGTGAAGTCGCCGCGGAAGGTGTTCCGCTCGACGTCCACGACGTGGCGGAACGGGTTGATCTGGGAAACGGTGTACAGCCACTTCGGCGCGACGCCCGCCGTGATCGGCAGCAGGATCCCGGAAAGCAGCAGCAGCGGGATGAGCACGGCGTTGAGCAGCGCGGGGAAGGTCTCCTCGCTCTTCAACGTCAGCGCCAGCGCGTAGGAGCACGACGCCAGCGAAACCGCCAGCAGGAACACGATCACCAGGCTCAGCAGCACGCCGCCGACCGGCGCGTCGAGGTCGAACGCCAGGTACGCCAGCGCGATGATCAGCAGCGCCTGGACGACCGCCTGCAGCGCGTTGGCCAGCACCTTGCCCAGCAGCAGCGCGCCGCGGCTGACCGGCGTCACCCGGAACCGCTCGACCACGCCGGACCGGTAGTCGGCCAGCAGGCCGAACCCGACGAACGAGCTGCCGAACAGCGCCAGCTGGGCGATCAGCGCCGGGGTGAGCAGCATCCAGCCGTCCACTTCGGACAGGCCCTGTGCCTGCATCGCCTTCACCATCAGCGGCCCGAACAGGAAGAGGTACAGCAGCGGCTGCATGATCCCGATCAGCACCCAGGTCGGGTTGCGCAGCGCCGCCTTCATGTCGCGGCGGAAGATCAGCCAGGTGTCACGCAGCACGGGTGCCCTCCTCCGCTTCGCGCAGGGAACGCCCGGTCAGGGTGAGGAAAACGTCGTCGAGCGTGGGCCGGTGCACCTGGACCGACAGCATCGGGATGCTCTTCGCGTCGAGGGCGCGCAGCAGCTCCGGCAGCGCGACGTCGCCGCGCGGCACGCGGAACCGGACCACCCCGCCGTCGGCGGACAGCTCGTGCGCGCCCGCCAGCCGGCCCGCGATCTCGGCGGCGTCGGCACTCTGCTCCGGGTCGACGCCGACCTCGACGCGGTCGCCGTTGACCCGGGCCTTCAGCGCGTCCGGCGTGCCCTCGGCGACGATCCGGCCGCCGTCGATGACGATCAGCCGGTCCGCCAGCGCGTCCGCCTCGTCCAGGTAGTGGGTGGTGAGGAAGACCGTGACGCCCTGCTCGGCGCGCAGCCGGCGGATGTGCTCCCACAGGTTGGCGCGGCTCTGCGGGTCGAGCCCGGTCGACGGCTCGTCCAGGAAGACGAGCCCCGGCGAGTGGATCAGCCCGAGCGCGATGTCGAGCCGCCGTCGCTGGCCGCCCGACAACGTCCTGGTCAGCCGCTGGTCCAGCCCGGTCAGGTCGAGCTGCTCGGCGAGTTCGGCACCGCGCGCGATCGCGTCGGCCTTGCTCATCCGGTAGAGCCGGCCCTGCAGCTCCAGCTCGTCGGCGACCTTGGTCTCCGGCGAGCTGCCGCCGCCCTGGGCGACGTAGCCGATCCGCTCGCGCACCCCCAGCGGGTCCTTCAGCAGGTCGCGGCCGCCGACGGTCGCGGTGCCGGCCGACGGCTTCAGCAGCGTGGTCAGCATGCGCAGCGTGGTCGTCTTCCCGGCGCCGTTCGGCCCGAGGAACCCGACGAGCTCGCCCGCCTCGACGTCGAGGTCGACGCCCTTCACCGCGTGTACTTCGCCCCCAGTGCGGCCCTTGCGGCGGAAGCGCCGCTCGAGACCGCGTGCCGTGATCATGAAATCCCCTCTCGAAAGTAGTCAAGCTTGACTAGCTGAGGCGCACACTCTGCCCCAGAAGGATGTGCTAGTCAAACTTGATTACTCGGCAGGCGGTTCGCCGAAGGCTTCGCCGGACTCGTCGGCCATCACGTACTCGCCCGCTTCGAGCCGGGCGATCAGTGCCGCCAGCCAGGTCAGGCTCGCGTCGGTGATCCCGCCCCACAGCCGGTACAGCTCGCCCACGTGCTCCGGTGTCCCGAGCCCCATGTTGACCTTCAGCTCTTCGAGCATCAGCCCCGCCTGCCGCTGCTCGGCCTCCAGGTGCACCAGCCGGTGCCGGAGCAGGTTGATCACCCGCGCGCGCGGCAGGGTGGTCATCAGCGAGATCGCGGCCGACAGGTCGGGGTGGTTCAGCGACGGGTCGGACAGCGCCTTCGACAGCAGCACCTGGTACTCCTGCTCGCCCTCGGTCGTCAGCCGGTAGGCGACGCGGTCCGGGCCGCCGTCGCCCGGTTCGACGTCGACCTGCTCCAGCAGGTCTTCGGCGGTCATCTTCTTCAGCGCGTGGTAGATCGACCCGGGCTGGACGTTGGCCCACTTGTCCGCCGACCAGGTCAGCAGCTCGCGCCGGACCTGGTAGCCGTGCGCGCGGCCGTACATGCGCACCACCCCGAGCACGAGCAACCGTGTCGCCGACAACCGGGCCTCCCTCTCGACAAAGCGCGTGACGCCCTCCGTAGGCTAATAAGGTATGAGCACCCCTGTGTTGACCGCGGTGGCCTGGCCCTACGCCAACGGCCCCCGCCACATCGGCCACGTGTCCGGATTCGGCGTCCCGTCCGACGTCTTCTCCCGCTACCAGCGAATGGCCGGCAACCGGGTGCTCATGGTGTCCGGGACCGACGAACACGGCACCCCGATCACCGTCCAGGCGGACAAGGAGAACTCGACCCCGCAGGAGACGGCGGACAAGTACACCCGCCAGATCGGCGCCGACCTGCAGGGCCTCGGCTTGTCCTACGACCTGTTCACGCGCACCACGACCGGCAACCACGCCGAGGTGACGCAGCAGATCTTCCTGGCGCTGCACCGCAACGGCTACGTCGTGCCCAAGACGACCCGTGGCGCGATCAGCCCGTCCACCGGCCGCACGCTGCCCGACCGCTACGTCGAGGGCACCTGCCCGATCTGCGGGTACGACGGCGCGCGCGGCGACCAGTGCGACAACTGCGGCAACCAGCTCGACGCCGCGGAGCTGATCAACCCGAAGTCGCGGATCAACGGCGAGACGCCGAAGTTCGTCGAGACCGAGCACTACTTCCTCGACCTGCCGGCGTTCACCAAGACCCTCGGCGACTGGCTGTCGACCAAGACCGACTGGCGCCCGAACGTCCTCAACTTCACCAAGAACCTGATCGACGACATGCGGCCGCGGCCGATCACGCGCGACCTCGACTGGGGCGTCAAGATCCCCCTCGACGGCTGGCGCGACCAGCCGCTGAAGCGGTTCTACGTCTGGTTCGACGCGGTGATCGGGTACTTCTCGGCCAGCGTCGAGTGGGCGCGGCGCTCCGGCAACCCGGACGCGTGGCAGGAGTGGTGGAACAACGCCGACGCCCGGTCGTACTACTTCATGGGCAAGGACAACATCACCTTCCACGCCCAGATCTGGCCGGCGCTGCTGTTCGGCCACAACGGCGAGGGCGACAAGGGCGGCGAGCCGGGCAAGTACGGCCGCCTGCACCTGCCCGACGAGATCGTCTCCAGCGAGTTCCTCACCATGAGCGGCTCGAAGTTCTCGACCTCGCGCGGGCGCGTGATCTACGTCGAGGACTTCCTGCGCGACTTCGGCCCGGACACGCTGCGGTACTTCATCTCGGTCGCCGGCCCGGAGACCCAGGACACCGACTTCACCTGGGACGAGTTCGTCCGCCGGACCAACTTCGAGCTGGCCAACGAGTGGGGCAACCTGGTCAACCGGTCCATCTCGATGGCGCACAAGAACGTCGGCGCCATCCCGCGACCGGAGGCCCCGACGGCGGCCGACGAAGAGCTGAAGGCGTTGTCGCGCAAGGCGTTCGACACCGCGGGTGCGCACCTGGCCCGGTCCCGGTTCAAGCTGGCGGCGAGCGAGGCGATGAAGGTCGTCACCGCGGCGAACAAGTACATCTCCGACCAGGAGCCGTGGAAGCTCAAGGACGACCCCACGCGGCGCGACACCGTGCTGCACACCGCGCTGCAGGTCGTCAGCGACGCCAACACGCTGCTGACGCCGTTCCTGCCGCACTCGGCGCAGAAGGTGCACGAGGCGCTCGGCGGCACCGGCGTCTGGGCCGCCCAGCCGGAGCTCAAGGAGGTCGACGACCTCGACATCGACGGCCGGGTCAACCCGATCCTGACCGGCGACTACGCGGCCGAGCAGGCGAAGTGGGAGTCGACGCCGATCGAGGTCGGCCGGCCGCTGCAGAAGCCGTCGCCGCTGTTCACCAAGCTCGACCCGGCGCTCGGCGAGACCGGTCCGGAGTGGGCGCCGATCACCAAGGAGTAAGAAGTACGCATGGGTGAAGAGAAGCGCGAGCTGCCGCCGGTCCCGGACCGGCTCCCGGTGTCGGTGGTGGACGCGCACACCCATCTCGACGCGTGCGGCGCGGTCACCGCGGCCGATGTCACGGCCATGGTCGACCGCGCCGAGCGCGCCGGTGTCGCCCGCGTCGTCACGGTCGCGGACGACCTCGCCTCCGCGCGCTGGGCCACCGAGGCGGCGACCTGGGACCGCCGAGTCTGGGCCGCCGTCGCGATCCACCCGACGCGGACCAAGGAGTTCGGCGAGGCCGAGAAGTCCGAAGTGGAGCGCCTGGCCGCGACCGACCGGGTGGTCGCCGTCGGCGAGACCGGCCTCGACTACTACTGGGACTACTCGCCGCACGACGCCCAGCAGGAGGCGTTCCGCTGGCACATCGACCTCGCCAAGCGGCTGGACAAGCCGCTGATGATCCACGACCGCGAGGCCCACGACGACGTGCTGCGCATCCTGGCCGAAGAGAATGCGCCGAACGCCGTAATCTTCCATTGTTTTTCCGGGGACGCCGAAATGGCCCGCAAGTGCCTCGACGCGGGATACGTCCTTTCCTTCGCGGGAACGGTGACGTTCAAGAACGCGAAGGGGCTGCACGAGGCGGCCCGGCTCTGCCCGCCGGATCAGTACCTCGTCGAAACCGACGCGCCGTTTCTGACCCCCCACCCGTTCCGTGGGCGGCCGAACGAGCCGTTCGGCGCTGCCTACACCGTCCGTCACCTCGCGGCGCTCAGGGGCGAAGCTGTCCACGAAGTCGCCGAATCGGTCCGGACCACCGCCGAGCGGGTCTACCGACTCCCCAGTGTCACAACGGGTTGAACGCATTGCGACAACAGTGTTCCTTGATCGTCCACCTGATGGAGTGACGGGGATCACGACACTCCGGGGGGTGTTTGCGCAACCCGCCGCGACCCGTTACTGTCCCGTGATCGTGCCGCTCGGTACTGCGCTCAGCAGCTGCCGATCGTCACGCCCAGTCGTAGAGGCGGCGCCCCCGACCGCCGCCTCGTGAAAGGGAACGATCCCCGGTGACAGGTAGCAGACAGGCTGGAGCGCGCTCGGCCGTCCTCGATCGGCATTACGAGGACACCGCTTACGGCCAGCTCGACTTCTCCGACGACCCGAACATCACGCAGCAGGACATCCTCGCCGCGCTCGGCCCCGATGCCGACGCGATGATGGCCGAGATCGACGTCGACGTCGACGAACTGATCCGCCTCATCAACGCGGAGACGACGTACCTGCCGCCGATCGTCATCCCGGACGGCCTCGAGGAGGACCGCACCGCTTCCCCCGAAGCGCGTCGTGCGGCTCTGGACGAGGGTCTCCGCCAGACGACCAAGGTCTGGAAGCGCCGGTTCCTCAAGGGCGCCGTCCTCAGCGTCATGATCAGCGTCGCCGGCGGCGGCGCGGCCGCGCTGGCGATGAACAAGAGCATCACCGTCGACGTCGACGGCCAGCAGACCACCGTGCACTCGTTCGGCGACACCGTCGGCGAGGTGCTGGAGGACGCGGGCCTGTCCGTGGGCGCGCACGACTCGCTCTCCCCGTCCCCGCAGGCGGAGGTCGGCGACGGCGGCGTCATCAAGCTCGAGCGCGGCCGCCAGCTGAAGATGATCGTCGACGGCGCGGAGCACACCTCCTGGGTCCGCGCGACCCACCTCGGCGACGCGCTGGGCCAGCTCGGCATGACCGAGCTCGACAAGCCCGGCACGTGGATGTCGATGCCGAAGGACGGCGAGCTGCCCCTGCAGGGCGCGACCGTCGAGATCAAGACCCTCAAGAACATCACCCTGTACGACGGCGCCAACGCGCCGAAGCAGGTGAAGACGACCGCGGTCACGACGAAGGAGTTCCTGGGCGAGTACAAGCTCACCCTGGGCCCGGAGGACCAGGCCGAGGGCGGCCTGGACGTCAAGCTGACCGACGGCGCCGAGGTGCACATCAGCCGCACCGGCGTCTCGACGGTCGTCCAGAAGGAGTCCATCGACCCGCCCGAGCAGAAGGTCGACGACCCGGACCTCGCCAAGGGCAAGACCACGGTCGAGGACCCCGGCACGCCGGGCGAGAAGATGGTGACCTACAAGGTCACGCAGAAGAACGGCAAAGAGGTCTCCCGCGAGAGCATCTCCGAGCAGGTCATCACCCAGCCGAAGCCGAAGATCATCCACGTCGGCACCAAGCAGGCCCCGACACCGGCGATCGGCGACGGCTCCGCGTGGGACCGCATCGCGCAGTGCGAGTCGGGCGGCAACTGGGCCATCAACACGGGCAACGGCTACTACGGCGGCCTGCAGTTCGACAAGCGCACGTGGGACGCCTACGGCGGCGACGCGTACGCGGCCTACCCGAACCAGGCGTCGCGCGAGCAGCAGATCGCGATCGCGGAGAAGGTCCGCGACGCGCGTGGCGGCTACAGCGCCTGGCCGGTCTGCGGCAAGAAGGCCTGAGTTTCCTTTCCGGAGCGGCCCCCGTCCTTCGTGGACGGGGGCCGTTTCGCGTGCGATCGACCGTCCGGCCACGCGCGCCGGCCGCCTCGGTAGGCTCACCCGGTGGTTGAACTGCTGGGACCTGCCGAGATCCGCGGGCTGGCGGCCGAGCTCGACGTGCGGCCGACCAAGAAGCTCGGGCAGAACTTCGTGCACGATCCCAACACCGTCCGGCGGATCGTCGAGCTGGCCGGCGTCACCGAAGACGACGTTGTCCTCGAAGTCGGGCCCGGGCTCGGGTCGCTCACCCTCGGGCTGCTCGCCACCGGTGCGCACGTCGTCGCCGTCGAGATCGATCCCAAGCTCGCCGAGCGGCTGCCCAAGACCGTCGCCGAGCGCGGCCCCGAAGCCGCCGCGCGGCTGCGGGTCGTCGGGGCCGATGCCCTGCGGGTCACCCGCGAAGAACTGGGCGAGCCGACCGCGCTCGTCGCCAACCTGCCCTACAACGTCGCCGTTCCCGTCGTGCTGCACCTGCTCGCCGAGGTGCCGTCGCTGAAGTCGGGCCTCGTCATGGTCCAGACCGAGGTCGCCGACCGGATGGCCGCCGGCCCCGGCAGCCGGATCTACGGCGTCCCCAGCGTCAAGCTCGCCTGGTACGGCCCGGCCCGCAAGGTCGCCGCCGTGCCGCGCTCGGTGTTCTGGCCGGTGCCCAACGTCGACTCGGCGCTCGTCGCCTTCGAGCGCGGTGACGCTCCGGCGTCGGAGGACCGCGATCGGCTCTTCGGCCTCGTCGACGCCGCCTTCTCGCAACGCAGGAAGACCCTCCGCGCCGCGCTCGCGGGCTGGGCGGGCTCCGCCGAGCGCGCCGGGGAACTGCTCACCGCCGCCGGGATCGACCCCAAGACCCGTGGTGAACAGCTGGACGTGCACGACTTCGCCCGGATCGCCGCCGCGCGTTAGCAATCCACAGTGGAGGCGGTGAAAATACCCCTCCCACGCCGGTGATCCCGCCATTCGGACACCGCCACTCGTGTGATCTGGGCCAACGGGCTTGCTTTCGCTCCTCGGGATCGGCTTTACTCGGAAGCGTCCATCCCGAGCGACTGAGAGACCTGGCTCGCCGAAGTCGCAGCAACCACCCTCCACAGGGCAGGTGCTACCGCCAGGACCGATGGAGGCCGTTTCCGATGAAGAGGGTAGCTCGCCCCCTGCTCCTGACCAGGCGTCGCGTAGTCGACGAAGGCCGCCGCTCCGTGACCGCATGTCGACGCTCCCACTGAGCCAGTCGTAGCCGGTCCACCTCTTCTTCACGCACCGTCCACAACGGACGGACCTTGCTTGCGGCCGGGTGCCGCGCACTGCGCGCACCCCGTTTTCTGGAGCCTTCGTGATCACCGTCGAAAACCTGTCCAAAACCTTTGCCACCAACGGAAATTCGGTCATCGCCCTGCGGGACGTGAGTGTCGACGTCCAGGCCGGCTCGCTGTTCGGCGTGGTCGGCCCCGCCGGGTCGGGCAAGTCCGTCCTCGCCCGGTGCATCGCGCTGCAGGAGCGGCCCGACCGCGGCGTCGTCCGGCTCGACGGCCTCAACACCGGCACCCTCGACGGCCGCCGCCTGCGGGAGATCCGCCGCCAGCTCGGCGTCGTCTCGACGAAGCCGGAGCTGATCGCCGAACGCACCATCGCCGGCAACATCGCCTCCCCGCTCGAGCAGCTCGGCGTCGACGGCCCGCAGCGCCGCAGCCGGGTCGGCTCGCTGCTCGACCTGGTCGGCCTGACGCAGCGCGCGACGCAGCGTCCCGGCGAGCTCACCGAGGGTCAGCTCCGCCGCGTCGCGGTCGCGAAGGCCCTCGCGGCGGCGCCCGCCGTGCTCCTGGCCGACGACCCGACGGCCGGCGTCGACCCGGAGGAGGCGGGCTCGGTGCTCACCGTGCTCGACCGCGCCCGCTCCGAGCTGGGCACCACCGTCGTCGTCACGACGCCGGACGCCGGCGTGGTCCGCCGGGTCTGCGACGACGTCGCGGTGCTCGAAGACGGCACCGTCGTCGAGCGCGGCACGGTGCTCGACCTGATCTCGAACCCGGCCAGCCGCACCGCGCAGGCGCTGCTGCCCGCCATCGAGACCACGCGCGCGCAGTCGTCGCGCTACGACCGCTCGGTCGACGTCGTGCTGGTCGGCTTCGCGTCGGTCGGCGCGCTGCTGCCCGAGGCGGCGGGCCGCTTCGACGTCGAGTTCGCCACCATCGGCGGCGGCCTGACCCGGATCGGCGACACCCCGGTCGGGCGCTTCCGCCTCGGCGTCCGCGGCGAGCGCGCCGACGCGGCCCTGGCGTGGGTCGCCGAGCGCGGCGGCCACGTGACGCACACCGCCCGCGGCCCCCAGGGTGTCGCGGCTTGAGCTGAACGTCGCTTTCGGGGGTTCCGGGTGGCGGAGCCCCCGGCCCGGGGCGGAGCCCCGGTTGTCACCGTCGGAACCGCCCCGATGCGCAGGTCGCATCGGGGCGTTTTCGCGGCCACGTAGGCTGGTCGGGTGCTCGCCGTAGTTCCGCCCCCAGTCACCGTCCGGGTCCCGGCCAAGGTCAACCTGCACCTGGCGGTCGACGACCTGCGCGAAGACGGTTACCACGAGCTGGTGACCGTGTTCCAGGCCCTGTCGCTGACCGACGAGGTGACCGTCGCCGTCACCGAAGAGCCGGGGCTGGAGATCTACGGCGAGGGCGAGGGCGCGGTCCCGACCGGCCCCGAGAACCTGGCCTGGCGCGCGGTCGAAGCGCTGTCCGCGCACGTCGGGCGCAGTGGCGAGCCGAAGGTCCGCGTGGTGCTGCGCAAGGGCATCCCGGTCGCGGGCGGCATGGCGGGCGGCAGTGCCGACGCGGCCGCGACCCTGGTCGGGCTGGCGAGCCTGTGGAACCTCGACGTCACGCGTGACGAGCTCGCCGAGATCGCCGCCGGCCTGGGCAGCGACGTCCCGTTCGCGCTCTACGGCGGCACCGCGCTGGGCACCGGGCGCGGCGAGCGGCTGGTCCCGGTGCTCTCCCGGCACACCTTTCACTGGGTGCTCGCCTTCGACGAGCGCGGCCTGTCGACGCCGAAGGTGTTCGGCGAGCTCGACCGGCTGCGCGCCGACGGCAACCCGCCGCGGATCGGCTCGCACACCCCGGTCGTCGAGGCGCTGGCCTCGGGCGACCCGCGGCAGCTGGCGCTGCTGCTGGGCAACGACCTCCAGGCGGCGGCGGTCTCGCTGCGCCCGGGCCTGCGCCGCACGCTGCGCGCCGGCGTCAACGCGGGCGCGCTCGCCGGAACGGTCTCCGGCTCGGGCCCGACGTGCGCGTTCCTTTGCGAAGACGCGCAGTCGGCGGTCGAAGTCGCGGCCGAGCTGTCGGGCGCGGGGGTGTGCCGCACGGTCCGGGTGGCGCACGGCCCGGTCCCGGGCGCCCGCGTCGTCGGCGGCGACGACGCGCCGCGGCCCGCCCCGCCGCGCGTGCACGCCTGATCGTCCACTGTGGACTTCTGTTACTGAGGAAAGGATCCGGATGGCCAACCTGGTCAACCTGGAGGCGGTGAGCAAGTCCTACGGGGTTCGCCCGCTCCTGGACGGCGTGTCGCTGGGCGTCGCGGCCGGGCAGCGCATCGGCGTCGTCGGTCTCAACGGCGGTGGCAAGACCACCCTGCTGGAAGTCCTTTCCGGACTCGCCGAGCCGGATTCCGGGCGGGTGAGCCATGTTCGCGACCTGCGGATGGCGGTGGTCACCCAGCGCACCGAGCTGCCGGCCGCCAGCACGGTCGGCGACGTCGTCCTGGAACGCTACGGCGCCGAGCACGAGTGGGCGGCCGACGCCCGCGTGCGGTCCATTGTGGACGGTCTCGGGATCACCGCGATCGGGCTGGACACGCCGACCGCGAACCTCTCCGGTGGCGAGCGGCGCCGCGTCTCGCTGGCCGCCGCCCTGACCGGCGAGCTCGACCTGGTCGTGCTCGACGAGCCGACCAACCACCTGGACGTCGAGGGTGTCCGCTGGCTCGCCGACCACCTGCTCGCGCGGCGGATCGCCGTCGTGGTCGTGACGCACGACCGGTGGTTCCTCGACACCGTCGCGACGCTGACGTGGGAGGTCGCGAACGGCCGCGTCGAGCAGTACGAAGGCGGTTACGCGGACTGGATCTTCGCGCGCGCCGAGCGGGCGCGCCTGGCCGCGACGGCCGAGGAGAAGCGGCAGAACCTGGCCCGCAAGGAGCTGGCGTGGCTGCGCCGCGGCCCGCAGGCGCGCTCGTCGAAGCCGCGCTACCGCGTCGAAGCGGCCGAAGCGCTGATCGCCGACGTGCCGCCGCCGCGCGACTCCGTCGAGCTGCAGGCGTTCGCCAAGCGGCGGCTCGGCAAGACCGTGCTGGAACTGGAAGACACGACCTACCAGGTGGGCGAGCGGAAGCTGCTCGACCACGTCACCTGGCGGATCGGCCCGGGCGACCGGATCGGCCTGGTCGGGGTGAACGGCTCGGGCAAGACATCGCTGCTGAAGCTGCTCGGCGGGGACGTCGAGCCGTCGACCGGCCGCCGGATCGAGGGCAAGACGGTGGCGCTCGCCCACCTGCGCCAGGAGCTCGACGACCTGCCCGGCGACCTGCGCGTGCTGCAGGCGATCGAGCAGGTGGCCGGGCGCGTGGTGTTCGGCAAGCAGGAGATGACGGCGTCGCAGCTGGGCGAGAAGCTCGGCTTCCCGGCGGCCCGCCAGTGGACGCCCGTCGAGGACCTCTCGGGCGGCGAGCGCCGCCGGCTCCAGCTGTGCCGGCTGCTGATGGCCGAGCCGAACGTGCTGCTGCTCGACGAACCGACGAACGACCTGGACATCGACACGCTCCAGCAGCTGGAGGACCTCCTCGACGGCTGGCCGGGCACGATGGTCGTGGTGTCGCACGACCGCTACCTGGTGGAGAGGGTGTGCGACACGATCGTCGCCCTCTTCGGCGACGGCCGGATCACGCACCTGCCGGGCGGGATCGAGGAGTACCTGAACCGCCGAGCGGCGAGCGTCCCGGCGGCGGGCCCGGCACCGTCCGCGGAGAAGGTTTCGGCGAAGAAGTCGGCGGCGGACCTGCGCGCGGCCCAGAAGGAACTGGGGCGGCTGGAGCGCAAGCTGGACCAGCTGCACGCGAAGGAAGAGAAGCTCCACGCATCGTTGCTGGAGGCGGCGACGGACCCGGCGAAGCTGATGGAGCTGAACGCGGAGCTGAAGGGCGTCCAGGGCGAGATCGAGGACGTCGAGGGCCGCTGGCTGGAGACGTCCGAGCTGCTGGAATGACCAGGGTGATCGGGCCCGACGAGCCCCTCGGCGTGCGGCAGCTGCGGCGGATCGCGGTGGCGGGCCCGGCCGGATCGGGCAAGTCGACCCTCGCGCGGACGCTCTGCGAGCGACTTGGGGTGCCGTACGTCGAGTTCGAATCGTTCTTCCACGGGCCCGGCTGGACGGTGCGGGAGACCTGGCAGGCCGACGTCCTCGAGTACCTGGAGAACGACGTCTGGGCCATCGAGTGGCAGGGCGAGGCGGTCCGCGAGCGGATGACCGCCCGCCTCGACGTGCTGGTGTGGCTCGACCACCCGCGTGCGCTGACGGCGTCCCGGGTCGTCCGGCGCACGCTGCTGCGCCGCTTCGGGCGGGGCTCGAAGATCGCCGGGGAGAACGTGGAAGGGCCGCTGCACACGTTCTTCACCGACCGGGAGCACATCGTCCGCGTCGCGTGGCGGTACCACCCGATCATGCGCGCGCGGGTCCGCAAGGTCATCGAGGAGAACCGCCACCCCGATCTCGTCGTCGTGCGGCTGCGGGGGCAGCGCCAAGTCGACCGGTGGCTCGCGGGTCCCGTTTCCGCCTTGGTCGGCGGATGTTGACGGCGAGACAGTAATGTCTGCTCCATGAGCAGGTTCGTGGACACGCTCGTCGCCACCGCGGCGGGGCGGGGTCAGCAGCGTGGCATGGTCACCGGGGAGCCCAAGGAGCCGGTCCGGCGGACCTGGGCCGAAGTGCACGAAGAAGCCCGGCGGATCGCCGGCGGGCTCGTCGCCGGCGGGTTCGAGCGGGGCACCGCCGTCGGGGTGCTCGCCGCCGCTCCCGTGTTGATCGCGCCCACCGTGCAGGCCGTCTGGCTCGCCGGGGGCAGCGTCACCATGCTGCACCAGCCCACCCCGCGCACCGATCTCGCCGAGTGGGCCGAAGACACCGTGCGCGTGCTCGGGATGATCGGGTCGGACCTCGTGCTCCTGGGCGAGCCCTTCGACCAGCTCGCGCCCGTGCTCGAAGAAAAGGGCATCGGGTTCAAGCTCATCACGGACCTCACGAAGGCCGAGCCACTGGCCGACGTCGTCGTCACCGACGAGGGCGAGACCGCCCTACTGCAACTCACCAGCGGCTCGACCGCCGACCCCAAGGCCGTGCGGATCACCTACGGGAACCTGTACTCCAACGTCAAGGCCATGGTCGACCGCGCGGAGTTCGACTTCGACGTCGACGTCATGGTGTCCTGGCTGCCGACCTTCCACGACATGGGCATGGTCGGCTTCCTGACCGTGCCGATGACCTTCGGCGTCGAGCTCGTCAAGATCACGCCCGTCGAGTTCCTTTCGGGGCCGTTGATCTGGCCGGAGCTGATCACCAAGTACGGCGGCACGACGACGGCCGCGCCGAACTTCGCCTACGCCATCGTCGGGCGCCGGATGGCCCGCGTCGACGACGAAAACGCCTACGACCTCTCGAAGCTGCGCATCGCCCTCAACGGCGCCGAGCCCATCGACGAGACCGCCGTCCAGACCTTTGTGGACGCCGGGGCGCGGTTCAAGATGCCCGCGGAATGCGTTTTCCCGGCTTACGGCATGGCCGAGGCGACGCTCGCGGTGTCGTTCGCGCCGCTGTTCACCGGGCTGACGCTCGACGTCGTCGAAGCCGACGCGCTGGAAGCCGACAACCGCGCGGTGCCGGTGCCCGAGGGCGACCCGCGGCGCGGGACCGACAGCGTCCGGTCGTTCGCGCTGCTCGGCCGTCCGCTGGACGGGCTGGAAGCGGAGATCGTCAACGAAGCGGGGGCGCGGGTCGGCGACCGCGAGGTCGGCGAGATCCGGCTGCGCGGCGAAGCCGTGACGCCCGGGTACCTGACCATGGAGGGCCCGGTCGCGACCCAGGACGACGAGGGCTGGCTGAGCACCGGCGACCTCGGGTACCTGGTGGACGGCCAGATCGTCATCTGCGGCCGCCGCAAGGACGTCATCATCATGGGCGGCCGCAACCTGTACCCGACGGACATCGAGCGCGCGGCGACGTCGGTCGAGGGCGTCCGGGCGGGCAACGCGGTGGCGGTCCGGCTGGACGCGGGCAGCCGCCGCGAGCGGTTCGCGGTGGTCGTGGAGTCGAAGCTGGCGGGCGACGCCGAGGCCGAGAAGAAGCTGATGAAGCAGGTCTCGGCGCGGGTCCGCGACGCCGTGGACATGCGGCCGTACGCGGTGGTGGTGCTGCCGGCGGGGAGCCTGCCGAAGACGCCGTCGGGCAAGGTCAAGCGCGCGGCGACGGCCCAGCAGTTCGCGGACAAGATCAAGAAGAACGCGGACGCCTAGCCAGAGCGCCCCAATGTGGCCTTCGGGACGTCTGACGCAACCAAGGCCACATGGGGCGCTGGGGGCTAGCGCTGCTGGAGGCGCTCCGCGCGCAGGGTCGGCGGGGTGGCGCGCTCGGCCGTGGCTTCCGACGCGGTGCGGGCGCCCGGGAGGTCCGGGGCGTGGCCCGTGCGGGCAGCCAGCTGGTCCTCCACCCGGTCGAGGAAGTCGTCGACCTCCTTCTCGTCGTAGCCGCGCTTGCCGATCAGCGGCTTCGCGAACACCACGTGGTGCACTTCGGCGGCGGTCAGGTCGTCCTCGTCGGCGATCGTCTTGGCGATGCGCCGGACGAACTCGTCGACCTCGTGCTTCGCGTAGCCACGGCGGCCGATCGGGGCGTTACCGAAGGTGACCTCGGCGAGGTCTTCGGCGGTGAACGACATGGAACTCTCCGATTCCGGGGTTTGGCGGTGCGAACTCCCGTACACCGTCCTAACCCGGGAACGGGTTCCCCCGGAAGGGTCAGACCCCGAAGCTCACCCCGACGGGCGGCCCGTATCCGCCATCGAGTGAGGCGGGACTACCCAGCGCTGTGTGGCCGGACTCACAGCGTCAGGACCGGCCGAACCACTTCTTCGGGCCCTGCGGACGCCGCTCCTCGACCGCCGGCCGCGGGTTGCGCAGCTCCACCAACGCGGCCTCGGCCTCGTCGAGGAACAGGTCGACCTGGGCCTGGTCGTAGGAACGCATACCGACCGGCATGATCGTGAACTCGACGTAGTGGATGTCGTCGGCGGTCAGGATGTTGCGGCCGGACAGCGCCTCGGCGATCAGGTCGAGGAACGCGTCGACCTCGTCCTCGTTGTAGCCGCGCCGGCCGAAGCGGGGTTTGCCGAACGCGATCGCCCGGACTTCGTCAGGGGTCATGAGCTCACCTTGCCACCGATGTCAGCCGGCATGGAAGGCGTTCTGCGCGGCCGCGAGACCGGTGCCGACCAGGGCCTCGGTCGCGTCCGCGCAGCGGTCCACCTCGAACGGGAGCTCCTTGCGCTCGACCGTCGAGAAGTCCTTCAGGACGAAGTCCGCCGGGTCCTGGCGGCCGGGCGGGCGGCCGATGCCGAACCGGACCCGGTAGTAGTCACGGGTGCCGAGCGACTTCGTGATCGAGCGGAGCCCGTTGTGGCCGTTGTCGCCGCCGCCGAACTTCAGCTTCAGCGCGCCGAAGTCGACGTCCAGCTCGTCGTGCACCACGACCACGCCGGACGGCGGCACCTTGTAGAACCGCGCCGCGCCGACCACCGGCCCGCCGGAGAGGTTCATGTACGACCGCGGCTTCACCAGCACGACGCGGCGGCCGGCCAGCCGGCCTTCGAGCACCTCGCCGCCGGTCTTGTGCGCCTTGAACTTGCCGCCGATCCGGGCGGCGAGCTCGTCCAGCACCATGAACCCGACGTTGTGGCGGTTTCCGGCGTACTGGGGTCCGGGATTGCCGAGGCCGGCGAGCAGGATCAGCTCGCCGGCCCCGGGCAGGTCCTCCGTCATACGGAAAGGTTATTCGGCGGCTTCGGCCGACTCTTCGCCGGACTCGCCGGCCTCTTCCTCGCCGGTCTCTTCACGCTGCGGCTCGTTGACGGCCACGACGAGCGCCTCGGCGTCGGTCACCAGGGTCGCGCCCTTGGGCAGCTCGACCTGGCCCGCCAGGATCTGGGTGCCGACCTCGGCGCCCTCGATCGAGACCTCGAACTGCTCCGGGATGTGCAGGGCCTCGACCTCGACCTGCAGGGTGTCGACGTCCTGGTTGACCAGACCGCCGGGGGCCGGGGCGCCGGTCACGACGACGGGGACGTCGACGGTGACCTTCTCGCCGCGCTTGACGACCAGCAGGTCGACGTGCTCGATGTAGTTCTTCAGCGGGTGCACCACGATGGTCTTGGTCAGGGCCAGCTCGCTGGCGCCCTCCAGGTCCAGGGTGATGACGGCGTTCGAGCCGTTCTCGCGCACGACGCGGGCGAACTCGATGGCCGGCAGCGCGAAGTGCCGCGGGTCCGAGCCGTGGCCGTAGAGAACGGCGGGGATCTTGCCGGCGCGACGCGTGCGGCGCGCGGCGCCCTTGCCGAACTCGGTGCGCGGCTCGACGGACAGACGTACCTCGGACACGGTGTGGCACTCCTTCAAATCAAGACAGACAGCATGCTGCGGCGGGGAAAGCCGGTCTTTGTTTTGCTCAGGCGGTTGCGTTCGGCGGCGAGTTTCCGGGCGTGCACGACGACGGGGGCTTCTCGAGCCGCCGCGTCGATCACGCCGGGCACCCCAGAAGGGCCCCGCCTCGCCGAGACAACCTCAAGAGTGTAAACCAACCTCATCACGGTGGGTTGCGGCGGGGGCCCGGCCCAGGCTAGAACCCTCCTGAACCCCGGTGCGTGACGACACAAATCCGGTGGCGGGACTTCACCGGCCGAGGTGTCCTCGGGTACAGCGGGAGAGCAGGGGGCGGAAGATGCGGGCTCGACGGGCCACGACCGCGGCGGCGGTGCTGCTGCTGGGCGGACTGCTGGCCGGCTGCCAGGTGGCGGTCCCCGGCACCGCCGGGGTCTCCGCGGCCGGGCAGCAGACGGCCGACCGGCGCGCCGAGCAGCGCACCGCGGTCGACGCCGCCCTCACCGCGCTGGGCCAGGCGCCCGCGCTCGCCCTGAAGTCCGCGACCAATGGCGCCGAGCAGCAGTTCCGCGTCACCCGCGGCGGCAACGCGCTCGGCGGGCTGCCGCTGGAGGGCCGGGTCGTCCAGGTGACCGCCGCCGCGGGGCAGTTCTACCTCCAGGCCGACGCCGACTACTGGAAGGCGCACGCCATCGACGAGGGCACGCAGTTCGGCACGAGCTGGGTGCGTTCCCTCGGCTCCGAGCTGCCCCTCGACCCGGCCGCGCGGTTCGCCCCGAAGGCGCTGGCCGACGGGCTCCGCAAGGCGCTGCCCGGCCTCGACCGGCTGGGCGACCCGGTCAAGGCGAAGCTCCCGGACGGCACCGAGGTCTACCAGCTCGGCGCCGCGCCCAGCGTCCTGCGCGTCACCACGGCCAAGCCGAACCGGGTCGTCAGCTTCGCCCCGGCGCTGCTCGACCCGCAGGCCGGCCCGAAGTTCGGCGCCGAGTTCCGCGTCGAGCCGCTCGCCGGCGACGCGCTCAAGAGGTTCCACACCGACCTCGACAACACCGTCGGCGGGCTGGGCCAGCCGTTCGAAGGGCTGGTGCAGGCCAGCGCCGTCGTCACGAACGACAACCTCGACTGCAAGGACTTCGTCGGCTCCTGCACGACGACCGTCGACGTCTCGAACAGCGTGGTCGGGTCGCCGTCCTCGGGCGGGAAGAGCGTCGTGCACATCAACCTCTCCGTCGAGGTGAGCGCCGATTCGCTCGGCTCGCAGACCTGCACGACGGCGGCCGACGCCGAGCCGTACGCGACGGTCAAGATGTCCTGCACGGTCAAGTTCAAGCTGCCGAACCGCACCGCGAGCTACCAGGTGCTGTCCAAGCCGAACGCGACCGCGGAGGTCCGCGCGGCGCTCGACGTCAACGCCGTGAAGCAGAAGGTCGCGGAAGAGTTCGCGGGCCTGGGCGGCTGACCTGGACACCTACCCGGGGGTGCGTTGCTTCCGTTGAAGTAGGTGATCTTCCGTTCTTAGCATCGGCTCTGCTTTGTGGGGGCGCGGCCCCCACACCCCGCTCAAGAAGTGTGGGCACAGCCGAGACGAACGGAGAACAGACATGGCCAAGCTGGTCATTTTCGGGGGCACCGGGTACGCCGGGGGCAAGATCGGCGCCGAGGCGCTGCGCCGCGGGCACGAGGTCGTCGGGGTCGCGCGCCACGCGGGCTCGGCGCCCGAGGGCGTCGACGAGCGGCAGGGCTCCCTGCACGACGAGGAGTTCGTCGCGAGCCTGGCGAAGGACGCCGACGTGTTCGTGGTCGCCACCCCGGCCCGCGCGATCGACGGCAAGAAGCTGATCAACGCCGTGCCGTCGCTCGTCCGGATCGCGCGCGAGAACGGCGTGCGGCTGTCGTTCGTGGGCGGTGCGGCGAGCCTGCTGGTCGCCGAGGGCGGCCCGCGGCTGTTCGACACCCCGGAATTCCCCGACGAGTACAAGGACGAGGCCGGCAGCCACGCCGAGGTGCTCGCTCTGCTGCGCGAGCAGCCCGAGGACCTCGACTGGTTCTACGTCAGCCCCGCCGCCGAGTTCGGGGCCTGGGCGCCCGGTGAGCGCCGGGGCGAGTTCCGGATCGGCGGCGACGTCCTGCTGACCGACGAGAACGGCAAGTCGCACATCGGCGGTGACGACTTCGCGATCGCGTACGTCGACGAGATCGAGCAGCCGAAGCACCGCCGCGCGCGGTTCACCGTCGCTTACTAAGGGCTTTCGGGGGTCCGGGTGGCGGAGCCCCCGGCCCGAGGCGAAGCCTCGGTTTGGCACTGAAGTTCTTTCAGTACGGGCGCGAAGGTCTCGAAGAACGGCTCGAAGACCGTGATGTAGGAGAAGCCATAGCGTTCGCGCCGGGTCTCGAGCTGTCCGGCGATCTCCTCGACCGTGCCCAGCAGGAGCTGGGGCGCGTCGAGGAGCTCCCGGGCGTCCGGCACGGCGCTGCGCTCGGTCAGCTCGTGCCACGCCTCGGCGGCCTTCTGCCGGTCGTCGGTGACCTCGACGTGCTGGACCAGCATGTTGTACTCGGGATCGCGGCTGGTCTTCGAACGGAAGTATGCGACGCGCTCGTCCATCGCCTCGGCGTTGTCGAGCTTGAAGGTGCCCGGCGGCTTCCCGGGCTGCTGCCGGAGCCCGCCGAACCCGACGACGTCCGCGTGCTCGGCGGCCAGTTCCAGGACCCCGTCGCTGTTGCCCGCGATGAGCAGCGGCGGGTGGTCGATGCCTTCGTCCTCGAAGTGTTTCCGCAGGTAGCCGAGGCTCTCTTCGAGGTAGCCGATCCGGGTCGCGGCGTTCTGCCAAGGGATGCCGGCGGCGTCGAACTCGCTCTTCATGTGCCCGGCGCCGAGCCCGAGGTCGAGGCGGCCGTCGAGCAACGCGGCCGTCGAGGAGGCTTCGCGCGCGAAGAGGGCGAAGTTGTAGAAGGGTACGTTGGACACGAGGGTGCCCAGCCGCACCCGCTCGGTGACGGCGCCGGCCATGGCCAGCACCGGGAACGGCGCGAACCGGCCGGTGCCGAGGTGGTCGGGCACGGTGATGACGTCGTAGCCGAGCTCTTCGACCCGGCGGCACTTGGCGATCCAGGCGTCCCGGCTGCCGATTTCGCGGAGGCTGACGCCGAACTTGAAGTTCCCCATGCCGGCGACGCTAGCGCCGGCAACCCCCGCCGGGCGCGGAGTTTCGCGCCCGGCGGAAGGGTGGTCAGGCGTTGCCGTCGAAGAGGGACGTGACCGACCCGTCTTCGAAGACTTGCTGGATGGCCTCGGCGAGCATCGGCGCGATCGACAGGACCGTCAGCCCCTCGAAGCGCTTCTCCTCCGGGATCGGCAGCGAGTTCGTCACGATGACCTCGCGCGCCTTGCACTGCGAGAGCCGCTCGGTCGCCGGGTCGGACAGGATGCCGTGGGTCGTCGCGATGACGACGTCGGCCGCGCCCTCGTCGATCAGGGCCTCGGTGGCCTTCACGATCGTGCCGCCGGTGTCGATCATGTCGTCGATCAGCACGCAGAGCTTGCCCTCGACCTTGCCGACCACGCGGTTGGCGACGGCCTGGTTCGGCTTGTCCGGGTCGCGCGTCTTGTGGATGAACGCGATCGGCCGGTCGCCCAGCGTCTGCGCCCACTTCTCGGCCAGCCGCACGCGGCCCGAGTCCGGCGAGACGACCGTGATGTCGGCGTCGCCGTAGGTCTTCTTGATGTGGTCGGCCAGCACGGTCTGCGCCATCAGGTGGTCGACCGGGCCGTCGAAGAAGCCCTGGATCTGCGCGGTGTGCAGGTCGACGGTCATGATCCGGTCGGCGCCCGCGGTCTTGAACAGGTCCGCGATCAGCCGCGCCGAGATCGGCTCGCGGCCCTTGTGCTTCTTGTCCTGGCGCGCGTACGGGTAGAACGGCATCACGACGGTGATCCGCTTCGCGCTCGCCCGCTTGAGCGCGTCCACCATGATCAGCTGCTCCATCACGTACTCGTTGATGGGCGTGGTGTGCGCCTGGATGACGAAGGCGTCGGTGCCGCGCACGGACTCCTCGAAGCGGACGAACAGCTCGCCGTTGGCGAACGTGTGCGCCGTCTGCGGGGTGATCGTCACGTTGAGGTGCTTCGCGACCTCTTCGGCGAGCTCCTGGTGCGCCCGTCCGGAGAAGAGCATCAAGTTCTTCTTCGGCGTACCTGACTTCGGACTCATGCTGGCGACTCCCCGTCGGTTCCTGCTGCTGACTCGGCGTCGAGCGCGGCCTGGGCCGCTTCCGCCGCGGGCGTACCCGGCCTGCGCCGGATCGCCCAGCCTTCGATGTTGCGCTGCGGCGGCGCCGACACCGCGAGTGTGCCCGGCGGGACGTCCTCGCGGATCACGGCACCCGCTCCACTGTAAGCGCCGTCACCGACCTGCACCGGAGCGACGAACGTGTTGTCCGCGCCCATCCGGACATACGACCCGATAACGGTCCGGTGCTTGTTCACCCCGTCGTAGTTCACGAACACGCTGGAGCAGCCGATGTTGGAGTGCTCGCCGATCGTGGCGTCGCCGACGTAGGTCAGGTGCGGCACCTTCGTGCCGGCGCCGATGTCGGCGGACTTCGTCTCGACGAACGCGCCGAGCTTGCCCTTCTCGCCCAGCTTCGTGCCCGGCCGCAGGTAGGTGAACGGCCCGACGTTCACACCGTCGCCCAGTTCGGAGTCGAAGCCGTGCACGCGCACCACGGAGGCGCGGGCGCCGATGGTCATGTTCGTCAGGGTGCTGTCCGGCCCGACCGTCGTGCCCTCGCCGACCGTCGTCGTGCCCTTGAGCTGCACGCCGGGCTCGATGACGACGTCACGCGAGAGGGTGACGCCGGCGTCGATCCAGGTCGTGGCCGGGTCGACGACCGTGACGCCCTCGCGCTGCCAGCGCTGCACGATCCGGCGGTTGAGCTCGGCGCCGAGCACCGACAGCTGGACGCGGTCGTTGACGCCCTCGGTCAGCCACGGGTCGTCGACGACGAGGGCGCCGACGTGCAGGCCGTCGCCGTTCGCGATGCCCAGGACGTCGGTGAGGTACAGCTCGCCCTGCGCGTTGTCGGTCGAGAGGCGCGAGAGGCCGTCACGCAGGACGGCGGCGTCGAAGGCGTAGACCCCCGAGTTGATCTCGGTGATCTCGGCCTGGTCCGGGGTGGCGTCCTTGTGTTCGACGATCCCGGTGACCTTGCCCGCCGCGTCGCGCACGATGCGGCCGTAGCCGGTCGGGTCGGCGACGACGGCGGTGAGCACGGTGACCGCGTTCTTCGCCTCGGTGTGCTCGTCGAGCAGGGCGCGCAGCGTCGTCGTGTCGAGCAGCGGGACGTCGCCGTAGCTGACGATCACCGTGCCGGTCAGGTCGGCCGGCAGGGTCGCCAGCGCGCAGGACACGGCGTGGCCGGTGCCCTTCTGCTCTTCCTGCACGGCGGTGCCGACCGCGCGCCCGAGGGCTTCGCCGACCCGCGCGAGGTGCTCGCCGACGGCTTCGCGGCCGTGGCCGGTCACGACCACGAGGTGCTCGGGCGCCAGGCCGGCGGCGGCCCGGACGGCGTGCTCCACGAGGGGCCGCCCGGCGATCGGGTGCAGCACCTTCGGGGTCGCGGATCGCATGCGGGTGCCCTCACCCGCGGCGAGGATCAACGTGCTCAGCGGGCCGGTCAACGGCGCTCCCAACGGTTACCAAAAACTGGCTTCTGTCGGGCTCAGATCCTAACTGTGGTCCTCGGCGTCCCACGCGGGGTCGGTCGGTGGGGCCTCGCCCGCCCACGCCGCGGCCGGGTCGGCGGCCATCGAGTTGGCCGACGCCACCTGGTTGCCGCCGCCGCGTTTCGCCTGGTACATGGCCGCGTCCGCGCGCGCCAGGACCTGTTCGCCGCGCTCCTGCGGCCGCAGCGAGACGAGCCCGATGGACAGCGTCACGCCGTGCGAGAGGTGGTGGGGCAGGTTCGAGACGGACTTGACCGCGCGGCCGAGCGCCATCTTCGCCGCGGACGCCGGCGTGCCCGGCAGCAGGACGATGAATTCGTCGCCGCCGTAGCGCGCCACGAGGTCGTCACCGCGGAGGGCGTCACGCAGCGTGCTCGCGACGACGCGCAGCACGTTGTCGCCTTCGGCGTGGGACTGCTTGTCGTTGACGCCCTTGAAGCCGTCGAGGTCGACCAGCGCGACCGCGAGCGGTTGCGCGTCGGCCGACGACGCCAGCTGGCGCAGCTTCTCGTCCAGCGCGCGCCGGTTCGGCAGGCCGGTGAGCGGGTCCTGCAGCGCCTGCTGGGTGATCGCGCCGTGCTCGGCGGAGAGCCGTTCGTGCTCGCGGCGCGCGTTCAGCGTGGCGATCTGCGACTCGCGCAGGCTCCACATCTCGTTCTCGAGCCGCCGCGCGTAGTCGATCAGCGACTCGCTGGCGCCGGACGCGTAGTCCGGCGTGGTGTCCAGCCGGGCCAGCTCGCGGGCGATGTTCAGCCGCATCGACGGCTGCGAGGTGTCGTCGGTCAGCGACTCGCGGGCGTGCCGCAGCACGTCGAGGGCCTCTTCGCGGCGGCCGGCCTGGTCGAGGCAGCGGGCCAGCGCGATGGCGACGATCTCGCGTTCGCCCGGGTAGCCGGTGCCTTCGTGCAGCGCCCGGAGCCGGTCGATCTGGTCGGCGCTCGGGCTGTGCAGCGCCTGCGCCGAAGCGAGGACGCCGACCTGGTCGACGGCCGGGACGCCCGCCTTCCGCGGGAACAGCGACTCGGTGAACGGGCCTTCGGCGGCCACGGCCATGGACGCCGCCGTGCGGAACTTCTCGGCGCTCTCGTCGTACTCGTCGATGCGCTCGAGCCGCAGGCCCCAGCCCAGCAGCATCTTGACGCGGTTCATCAGCTGCAACGTGATCTCGTGCGGGCTCGCGCTTTCGCGGATCGCGCTCGCGGCGCGGCCGATGACCTCCTCGGCGGCCTCGTAGACGCCGAGCTGGTTGAGCACGATCCAGCAGTCGTTCAGCGTCGACCACAGCATCCGGTTCCACTGGCGGATGCCGACCTGCCGGTTCGGGATGGCGGAGTCGTCGAGGATGGCCAGCGCGCGGGCGATCTCGGTGAGCGCGGGGTCCTCCTGCGCGGCGATCACCAGGCGGCGGCCGCGCAGCGCGTGCGCGTCGGCCCGCAGCAGGGCGAGGCCGTGCCGGCGGGTGTGCGCGAGCATCTCGTCGAGCCGCGGTTCGGCCTCGGCCGCCAGGCCCTTGGTGATCAGCCGGGCGATCGCGGAGGCGCGCAGCAGCTGCGCCACCATCGTCGGCTCGCCGCGGCGCTGGGTCTCGTCGAGCAGCTCGTCCATCAGCTCGACGATCTGCAGCTGCTGGGTGTACTCCTGCCGCTGGACCGCGGCGATGAGCTCCCGCGCGCGCCCGACGAGCCAGGCGTCGGACATCTCGGCCAGCGCGGGACGCCTGGCCGCCACCGGGTCGGTCGCCTCGTCGGTCAGCGCCAACCTCCCGGTGTCGTGGGTTCGGGTCCTTCTGCTGCTCCGCCGCCAGGATTCGAACCTGAACTGTCAGAACCAAAATCTGAAGTGCTGCCGATTACACTACGGCGGATCGAACCTGGTCAGGATAGCGACGATCGGGTGTCGTCCGCGCGGGGGATGCGTTACCGCCCGGTCCGGCGGGTACCCCAGAGCCGACCGAAGGCTCTCCCCAGCCGCCGAAACCTCCTGTACCGTAACTTACGGCATCGTAGGTTAGGTCACCCTTCGTAAGGGCGCCCGCGTAGGAAGAAGTGAAGCGTATGACGGCCACGCTCGACCGTTCTCAGCCCGCCGGGGAGCCTTCGGCTCCGAAGGGCCCCAAACCCGTTATCGAAGGCACGCGCGGCATCGGCGTGCAGCTGTCGGTGTACTTCGGCGTGATCGCGCCGCTGGTGGCACTGCTGGTCGCGGTGCCCTTCGCCTGGGGCTGGGGACTGAGCTGGGTCGACGTCGCCATCTTCGTCGTGTTCTACGCGATCAGCGGGCTCGGCATCACGGTGTCGTACCACCGGTACTTCACGCACGGCTCGTTCAAGGCCAAGCAGTGGCTGCGCGTGTTCATGGCCATCGCGGGCAGCATCGCCCTGCAGGGCCCGGTGATCACCTGGGTCGCCGACCACCGCCGCCACCACGCGTTCTCCGACCGCGACGGCGACCCGCACTCGCCGTGGGCGTTCGGCACCTCGCCGTGGGCCATCGCGAAGGGCTTCTGGCACGCGCACATGGGCTGGCTGTTCGAGCGCGACCAGACCAACGCCGAGCGCTTCGCGCCGGACCTGGTCAAGGACCCGGCGATCAAGAAGGTCGACGACCTGTTCTGGCTCTGGGCGCTGGTCAGCCTGCTGCTGCCGGCACTGCTGGGCGGGCTGATCTCGTGGTCGCCGTGGGGCGCGGTCACCGCGTTCTTCTGGGCGGGCCTGGTGCGCATCTGCGTGCTGCACCACGTGACGTGGTCGGTGAACTCGATCTGCCACATGATCGGCGAGCGCCCGTTCGCCGCCCGCGACAAGTCGGCGAACTTCTGGCCCCTGGCCATTTTCTCGTTCGGCGAGTCGTGGCACAACCTGCACCACGCCGACCCGACGTCCGCCCGCCACGGTGTCAAGCGCGGCCAGATCGACATCTCCGCGCGGCTGATCTGGATCTTCGAGAAGTTCGGCTGGGTGCACGACGTCCGCTGGCCGACGCCGCAGCGTTTGGCCCGTATCGCGACCGAAAAGGGCTAGTCAACTAGGCTGCCCAGGTGGCGGGGAGACGACGTTCGAAGCGTGAGCAGCAGGTCACCGGGGCGCGTCCGGCCGCCCCGGTGACAAGGGTGCGGATGACGGGCACCGAGCGGCGTCAGCAGTTGCTGAACGTCGCTCGGGCGCTGTTCGCCGAGAAGGGTTTCGACGGAACGTCGATCGAGGAGATCGCGCACCGGGCGAACGTGTCGAAACCGGTGGTATACGAACACTTCGGCGGCAAAGAAGGCATCTACGCGGTGGTGGTGGACCGCGAAACGCAGCTGCTGCTGGACCGCATGGTGTCCACCCTGCACGGCGGCCACCCCCGCGTGATGCTCGAACAGGCGGCGACGGCGTTGCTGTCCTACGTCGAGGATTCCCACGACGGCTTCCGCATCCTGGTGCGCGATTCGCCGGTGGCGAGTTCGACGGGGACGTTCTCGACCGTGCTGAACGACATCGCGAGCCAGGTGGAACACATTCTGGCCCAGCAGTTCGCGGCTCGGGGGTATGACGAGAAGCTGGCCGCGTTGTACGCGCAGGCGTTGGTGGGGATGGTGGCGTTGACCGGGCAGTGGTGGCTGGACGCCCGGAAGCCGAAGCGGGACGAGGTGGCCGCGCATCTCGTCAATCTGGCTTGGAACGGGTTGTCGCACTTGGAGCACAAGCCGAAGCTCCGGCTGGGTTAGCCGCGGGGCAGCGCGCGGAGGGCGAGCTTTCCCAGCATGTCGGTCAGCGCGGCCTCGAACTCCAGCGAGTTGTCGGGCTCACCGGACACGGCGTGCGTGAGTTCGTGCAGCAGCGTCGCGCAGTATTCGGCGGCACCGGCCAGCCGGCTCCGGTGGATCACGATCCGGTTCTCGCCCGGTTCCCAGAGGCCGACCGTGGAGTGGCCCGTTTCGTCCAGGCGCATGGTCTCCGAGATCACGATGCCGGGCCGCGGCCGCTCGATGTCCGCGAGGCGCAGGACCTCGTCGGTCAGTTCGAAGACGGAAAGTTCCCGAGGCGTCAGGTCGTCCGTGCTCACCACCTGGAAGACGAAGCTGTCGTTCCACGCCGCGCGGTAGCGGCTCAGGGTGGGCAATGGCCGGCCGGACAGGTCGACCTGCTGACCGAGCTTCGCCGACACCTCCGCGGGCACGGTGACGAGCCGGTATCCCTCATCGACGGCGTAGCGGAGCTGGGGTGTGCCCTCCTGCAGCTCCGCCGCCGTCACGAAAACGACGTCCTCCTCGGTCGCGAGAACCGTGCACGCGTGCACGGCGATCTCGCGCCAGCTCAGTTCGTCGTGCATCCGCCCGGTGGCGAATTCGGCGAGGTCATCGGCCAGCGGAGAAGCGACACCGGCCGACCGGCACTGCTTGAGGATCGCCTTGACCCGATCCGTGTACGCGGATCGGCCGACGTTGCTGCGCTCGCGGTTGAGGGCTCGCCGCAGGGGCGCGTTGATGTCCGTGATGTTGTAGGAGAACAGGAAGTTCGGCTCTTCCGCGACGAGCAGCCCCTTGACGTAGATCCGACCGGGGGCGGTGGGAGAAACCCGCTCCAGGACCTGGCCGGCCGAGGTTGTCTCCAGCAGCTGGTCGCCGCTGTAGTGCAGGAAGAACTTCTTGGCCGCGGCCACGTCGTCCTCGGTCACCCCGTGCAGCAGCACGTCCGTGCCGGGCCGGCGGGGATCGGCGGGCGGCCGGATCACGGCGTGCAGGGTGTGCACGTCGGCGAACGTCTCCTTGGCGCGCTGCCGGGTGGTGATGTCGCCGTGCGCGGAGCGGATTTCGACGCCGACGTCGTGCCGGTCGAAGACGGCGAGCGCGTCCTTCAGGCCCATGCCGAACTGGCCGATCACGGCGTCGGAACGGCGTTTTTCGTCGTTTTCCTTCTGCGTGAGGTGCGTGTACCGCAGTCCGCGACCGAAGTCGGCGACGTGCCACACGCCCGCCGAATCCCGGCTGATCACCGGCTCGGCGGTCTTCGTGAGGGCGTGTTCGTCGAGGGCGTTCGCGATGATCTCACGGATCGCGAACGCGACCGGCCAGTGCTCCAGCACCCGTTCGATGTTCAGGTCGAAGAACTGTTCAGCACCGTCGGCCGCTGCGTCCATCAGGTGATTCTGCCCGACGAGGCGGCCTCATCGAAGCCGGCCGGTTTCGTGCAGGTGGTCGAAGATGAGCCGGTCCACCGCCGACACTCCACTCCGATCCGCGTACGCCAGCCAAACGATTTCTTCGATCTCGCTGCTGGCAGCCAACGTCCCGGCGTACTCCGCCGTGTAGCACGTCATCCGGACGAGCGTGCCCGCGTGGCCGTGCGCCTCCGCTTCGAACACGCCCGCCGGAGCGATCGACTCCTCCGCGATCGCCACGTCGAGTTCCTCGCGGATCTCGCGCACCAGCGTCTCGGCGTCCGACTCACCGGGCTCGCGCTTGCCGCCCGGGAGATAGTACACCTCCTTGCCGCGCGATCGCGTGCTCAGGATCCGGCCGTCGACCAGGTGCAGCCAGGCGATCTTGTCGATCACCGCAGCGCGCCGGCCTCGTGCAGGTGGTCGAAGATCAGCTGCGCCACCAGCGACACCCGCGGCCGGTCCGCGTAGCCGAGCCACGCGATCTCTTCGATCTCGCTGCTCGCCCGTAGGGTTCCCGAGTACTCCGCGGTGTACGCGGTCGTGCGGACCAGCGTCCCCTCGGCCTTCCCGTGCGCTTGACCCTCGAACGTACCCGCCGGGGCGATCGACTCCTCCGCGATCGCCACGTCCAGCTCTTCGCGGATCTCCCGCACCAGCGTCTCGGCGTCCGTCTCGCCCGGCTCGCGCTTGCCGCCGGGCAGGTAGAACTTGTCCTTGCCCCGCGAGCGCGCCGCCAGCACGCGGCCGTCGGCCACCTCGATCCACGCCACCTTGTCGATCTCGGTCATTCCGCGATCCTAGGCGCTAAGGTCGAAGCCATGGGGAACAGCAGGGAAGTCGTGGTCACGGGCGGCGGCACCGGCATCGGGTACGCCGTCGCGGCGGCGTTCGCCGGAGCCGGTGACCGGGTCACCATCACCGGGCGCCGCGAGCAGGTTCTCGCCGAAGCCGCGACCCTCCTGGGTGCGCGGCCCGTCGTCTTCGACGCCGCCGATCCCGCGGCCGTCGAAGCCGCACTCGGGGAGTTGCCCGGGCGCGTCGACGTGCTCGTCAACAACGCCGGTGGCAACACGGACTTCCTCGACGCCGAGGGCGACGGGCTCGCCGGCTTCGCGGCCGCGTTCGAGCGGAACCTCCGGTCCAATGTGGTCAGTGCCGCCCTGGTGACGCACGCGCTGCGCCAGCGGCTCGCCGACAACGCGCGCATCGTGACGATCGGGTCCATCGCCGCCCGCAGCGGCGCCGGCTCGTACGGGGCAGCCAAAGCCGCCGTCGAAGGCTGGAACGTCAGCGTGGCCCAGGAGTTCGGCCCGCGCGGGATCACCGCGAACGTCGTCGCGCCGGGACTGATCGGCGAGACGGAGTTCTTCCACGGCAAGCTTTCCGACCGCCGGCGCGAGCAGCTGATCGCGAACACGATGAACAAGCGACCGGGCACGGTGGACGACGTCGCCGCCGTCGTGACGTTCTTGGCGAGCCCCGCCGCCGGGCACGTCACCGGACAGGTGGTGCACGTCAACGGCGGGGCTCACCTGGGGAAATAGCACGCTTGGAAACCGGTCCCCGATCGTCAGGTCGGCGATGACGATCGAGGACCGGCGCGGTGCTGCCGCGGGAACGCTTTCTTCGGACCGCGTCCAACACTCGTCGGGGGCGGGCGAAAACTCTTGGCTTACACCATGTTCCGCGATCCGCCACCCCGGCGGAAGTGCCCACGGCACGCCACGGCCGTGGGTTTCTCATGATCAGGCGGGAGTGACCTTCAGCAGCTTGTCGTCCGTGCCGTCCGAAGTCGTCACGTACAGGGCGCCGTCCGGGCCGCTGCGGACCGCGCGCAGGCGGCCGAACTTGTCGTTGAACTCCGGCGGGAGCGAGACGTCCAGGACCTTGCCCGCCTGGTCCAAGTGGTACAGCAGCAGCTTCTGGCCCTTCAGCGCCACCACGACCAGCGCGCCGTCGTTCGGGCCCCACTGCGCGCCCGTCAGGAACGCGTCGCCGCTGATCGCCTCGGTGATCTTGCCGGACGTCCACAGTGGACTCACCGCGTCCGGGAAGCGCTTGAGGTCGGTCATCGGCACGCTCTCGTCGTAGCTGGAGTCCGTGCCGCCCTTCGACGGGTCCCAGCCGTAGTTCGCACCCGGCTTGAGCAGGTTGACCTCGTCGTCGAACGTCGGCCCGTGCTCGGCCGTGATCACCTGGCCGCTGCCCGGCCGGATCGCCACGCCCTGGACGTTGCGGTGCCCGTAGGTGTAGATCAGCCGCTCGTGCGGGTCGGCCGAGGTGATGAACGGGTTGTCCGGCAACGGGTTCCCGGTCTTCGCGTCCAGCCGCAGCACCTTGCCGCCGAGGGAGTGCCGGTCCTGCGCGATCGACGCCCGGGCCGTGTCGCCGGTGCCGACCAGCAGGGCGCCGTCCGGCGCGAACGTCGGGCGGCAGCCGGAGTGCCGTCCGCTCGGGTTCACCGGCAGCCCGGTCAGCAGGTCCTTGACGCGCGACGCGCTCGTGTCGTCCTCGGCGAGCTTCCACGTGACCAGCCGGATGTCGACGGCCTTGCCGCCTTCCTGGTGGTCCTGGCAGGTGATGAACTCGCGGCTGGTCGAGAAGTCCGGGCTGATCACCATGCCGAGCAGCCCGCCCTCGCCCTTGGCGTAGACGTCGGAGAAGTCCGCCTTGACGTCGGTCGCCTTCCCGCCGCGGACCAGCGCGAGCTTGCCGGGCCGCTGCGGCACGAGGATGCCGCCGTCGGGCAGGAAGCCGACGTCCCAGCCGTGCTCGAGCCCGGCGGTCACCGTCTCGACCTTGAACTTCCCGGTCGAGGCCGGGGGCGTGGACGCCGGCGGGACGCTCTGGACCGGCGCGCTCGCGGCCCCCGAACAGGCCGCGGCCAGCAGGGACACCGCACCGATGAGACCCAGCACACGTCGCATACGGCTCATCCTGCCAGCAACCGGTGAAATCGCCGTGCGGACCCGCTCACGAGCCCGGCCGGACCAGCCCGGACTCGTAGGCGAAGACGACCGCGTGCACCCGGTCGCGCAGCCGCAGCTTGCCGAGGATCCGCCCGACGTGCGTTTTCACGGTCGTCTCGCCGATGTACAGCTTCGCGGCGATCTCGCCGTTGGACAGCCCGCGCGCGATCAGTCCCAGCACGTCCTTCTCGCGCTCGGTCAGGACGTCGAGCCTCGCGACGTCGACCGGGTCGCGGTCGTCGGCGAGGTAGCGGTCGAGCAGCCGCCGCGTCACCGACGGCGAGACCATCGCGTCGCCGCGCAGCACGCCGCGGACCGCCACGAGCATCTCCTCCGAGGGCGCGTCCTTCACCAGGAACCCGCTGGCCCCGGCGCGCAACGCGGCGTACGCGTACTCGTCGAGGTCGAACGTGGTGATGATCAGGACGCGCACGTCCGGCAGCTCGGCGCAGATCCGCCCGGTCGCGGCGACGCCGTCGAGCACCGGCATCCGGACGTCCATCAGCACCAGGTCCGGCCGCAGCTCGCGCGCCTTCGCGACGGCCTCCTCGCCGTTCGCCGCCTCGGCCACGACGACCAGGTCGTGCTGGCTTTCGACGATCATCCGCAGCCCGACGCGCACCAGTTCCTGGTCGTCGCACAGCAGCACCCGCGTGGTCACGACCCGACCACCAGGCTCGCGCGCACCCGGTACCCGCCGTCCGGCAGCGGCCCGGCCGCCAGCTCGCCGTGGTACATCTCGACGCGCTGGCGCATCCCGGCGAGCCCGCGTCCGGACGAGGGCAACGCGGGTGCCGGCGGCGACTTCCCGCCGGTGTTCGTCACCTCGATCCGGATCTCCTCCGGGGCGAACGCGACTTCGACGCGGCCGGTCGCGTCGGCCGGGGCGTGCTTGATCATGTTGGTCAGTGCCTCCTGGACGATCCGGTAGGTCTGCAGCGCGGCGCTCGCCGGCAGGCCGGCCGCGTCGCCGGTGACGTCGAGGGTGACGTCCCGCCCGGCCTGCTCGACGAGCCGGCGCAGCTCGTCGGCGGTCGGCTGCGGGCTGCGCGCCTCCTGGCCGGCGTGCAGCACTTCGAGCAGGCGCCGCAGCTCGGCGAGCGCGGTGCGGCCCGTGCGGCCGATCGTGTCGAGCGTGCGGTCGACGGCTTCGGGGTCGCGGTGCCGGGCCAGCTTCGCGCCCTCGGCGTTCAGCACGATCACGCTCATGCTGTGCGCGAGGACGTCGTGGAGCTCCCGCGCGATCCGGGTGCGCTCCTCCGCGACCGCCGCCCGCGCCTGCGCTTCGTCGCGCTTCTCTTCTTCCGCCGTGAGCTTTTCCTTGCTGCGGAAGAACTCCCCGAGTGCCCAGGCGGCGATGTGCAGGGGCCAGATGCCGACGATCGTCGCGGTGGGGTTGTCGGTGTAGGTCCCCCAGGCGAACCCCCACTCCCAGCCGAGCGCGAAGACCGCGACCGCGATCACCGCGGCGAACCGCCGCTGCCCGAGCTTGACCAGGGTGAACAGCACGACCGCCATCGCCAGCTCGGTGCGGCCGCGGTCGTAGGCCCAGATCTCGTTGACGTACACCACCACCGCGCCGGCGATGATCAGCACGGCGACCGTCCGCGGGTACCGGCGCCGGACGAGCAGGGGGAGCAGGAACAGCATCGGGATCGCGCGCGTGACCCACGGCTCTTCGCCCGCCCAGCTCGGCGCGAGGAAGACGAAAACGGCGTACAGCGGCAGGTCCACCGTCCACCGGTGCCGCCGCACCCACCTCACGAGTCGTTCCACGCCACCGAACGTAGCGCCGGGACCGGGGCCGGGTCGTCATCCCTTCGGTCCGATCGTGTCCTCCCTTGGGAGGAGGGGGACCGGTCGATCCGACGGATTCGCGGCGACCCCGGTCGTTCCTAGCGTCGGAGACATGTCGATCACCAGGGAATTCCTCCGCCACCCGATGCTGACGGGCGCGATCGCGCCCAGCTCGCCGCGGCTGGCCGAAACGATGACGGCGGGCCTCGGCCTGGAGCGCGCGACCCGCGTCGCCGAGCTGGGGCCGGGCACGGGCGTGTTCACCGAAGCGGTCCTCGCGCTGCTTCGCCCCGAAGCACACTTGACGGCTTACGAGATCAACCCGCGTTTCGCGACCGCGCTGCGCGAGCGGTTTCCGGACCTGGACGTCGTCACGGGCTCGGCCGAGCACCTCGCGCTGGACGGCGTCGACGTCGTCGTCTCGGGTCTGCCGTGGACGGCCATGACCGCGGACCGCCGGCGCCGCATCCTCGACGCCGTCACGGCCTCGCTGGCCCCGAACGGCCGCTTCACGACCTTCGCGTACGCCCACGCGGCCTGGACGCCACCCGCGCGCCGCTTCGCCGCTTCACTGCGAAGCCGGTTCGCCGTCGTGGAGCGCACTCCGGTCGTCTGGGGCAACCTGCCGCCCGCGTTCGTCTACCGCGCGGCGCTCCCGGTGACGGTGGGGAGGACGCGGGATGGACAGCCTGCTGCGGCCACTGCTTGACGCGCCGCCGCCGGTCGTCTACCTCGTCTGCTTCGCGATCATCGCGGCCGAGACGGCGCTGCTGCCCGGGATCGTGCTGCCCACGCTGTCGACGTTGCTGCTGATGGGTTTCCTCGCCGAGCGGGGCACACTCCACTTCGGACTCACGTGGCCGGTCGCCGTGGTCGCGGCCGTCCTCGGCGACCAGCTCGCGTACCTGGAAGGGCGGCGCCTCCGCCGGTCCCGGCTCGCCCGCCGCGTCGGGCAGGACCGCTGGGACCGCGCGGAAGCGGCGGTCGCGCGCTACGGCGTCCCGGCGGTGATCGCGGGGCGCTGCCTGGCCGGGCTGCGGACGCTGGTGCCGCGCGTCGCGGGCTCGGCGGCGATGCCGTACCGCCGGTTCGCGGCGGGCAGCGTGTGCGCGGCGGTGCTGTGGGCGAGCGCGGAACTGCTGGCGGGTCACGTCACCGCGCTGGTCGTCTGAAGGCGTTCCGCGGTTTCCGCGTCCGCGGGCAGGAACGTCTCCAGCTTGAGCTCCGACACCGTGACGTCGGCGGCGGTCGCGAACGTCGTGATGGCCGTGATCAGCCGCAGCTCACCGACCGAAGTGGACAGTCGCACCGGGACGGCGAAGCCGAGGTGACCGTCGGTCGGCGGCCGTTGCGGTGGCAGGTAGGACTCCAGCTCGGCGAGCTGCGCGGCCAGCCGGTCGTCCGGGGTGCGGGCCAGGTCGTTGCGGAGGCGTTCGAGGATGTGCCGGGCCCAGTCGTCGAGGTTGCGCACGCGCGGCGCCATGCCGTCCGGGTGCAGCGCGAGCCGCAGCGTGTCGACCGGTTCCTCCAGGAGTTCGGCTTTGACACCCTCGACGAGCAGGGAAAACGCGTCGTTCTTGGCGACGAGCACGCCGTAGCGGTCGACGACGATCGCCGGGTACGGGCGGTGGCCGTCGAGCAGCCGCCGCAGCCCGTCGAGCACCGGCCGGATCGCCGGGTCGTCGAGCCGCGTTTCGGGGTACGTCGGCGCGTAGCCGGCGGCGTGGAGCAGGCCGTTGCGCTCGCGCAGCGGCAGCTCGAGGGACTCGGCGACGCGCAGCACCATGCCGCGGCCGGGTACCGACCGGCCGCTTTCCATGAAGCTGACGTGCCGCTGCGTCGTGCCCGCGCGCAGCGCCAGGTCGAGCTGGCTGAGGCGGCGCCGGGTGCGCCAGTCCTTGAGCGTCGTTCCGAAGTCCACGGGTCCATCTTGCTCCGCCGGGCCATTCCCTCCGGGGAATTGAGGGTATTCCCGGGGTGGGCGACGCTTCCGGCATGACGAAATTCGGCCTGGTCGTACCGACCTACCAGCCCATCCTCGACGCCGGGCGGACCGCGCCCGAGCTGGTCGACGTCGCCGTCACCGCCGAGGAGCTCGGCCTCGACTCGGTGTGGGTGGGGGACACCCTCGCCCGTGCCCCGCTCGACGCGTTCGCCGTGCTGGGTGCTTTCGCCGCGCGGACCTCACGGGTGACGTTGGGGACGTCCGCACTGCTCCCGGCGTTGCGCGACCCGGTTCTCTCGGCGAACCAGCTGCTTTCCCTGGACCTGTTGAGCGGCGGCCGGCTGACGGTGGCGGTCGGCGCGGGGTTCGCCGGGCGGAGTGAGCCGGAGTTCGCGTTCGTGGGAGTCCCGTGGGCGCGTCGCCGCGCCCGGTTGGACGACATCGTGGGGTTGTGGCGCGCGGCGTGGAGTGGCTCGGATTCCTTCCACGGGTCGGTGCTGCACTACGACTCGCTGCCGGTCTTTCCATCGCCCGCGCGTGCCGGCGGGCCGCCGGTGTGGCTGGCGGCGTACACGCCGGGGGCGCTTTCCCGCATCGGACGGCTGTACGACGGGTGGCTGCCGTACCCGCCGGACCCGGCGGACTACGTGTCGGGGCTGGCGCGGATCCGTTCGTCGGCGTCGCGCCCGGTTACGCCGGCGTTGTTCGCGACGGTCCTGGTGGAGGACGACGTCTCGCGCGGGCAGGCGCTGCTGGAGGAGTACTGCCTGACCAACTACGGCCGCCCGGCGGCGTTCGTCCAGGGGATCCAGATGCAGGTGACGGGCTCGGCCGCGGAGGTGGCTTCGAAGCTGCGCGAGTACGAAGGGGCGGAGCACGTGCTGCTGCGGATCGCGAGCACGGACCCGAAGGTGTTCGACGAGCAGCTGCCGAGGCTGGCGGAGGTGGCGAACCTGCTGCGCTCTTGACGGCCCGCCAGCGACCCAATGTGGCCTTCGGTGCGTGAGACGCACCGAAGGCCACATTGGGTGCGTCAGACGCAACCAAGGCCACATTGGGGCGCTTGGGTCCCGTCACCAGCCGTGATCGGAAACTTGTCGGGGGTGGCACGTAGGCTGGGACCGTGACCGACGCTCCACTGTCCGGACTCCTCACCGCCATCCTTCCCGACCCGGCTCTGCGCGGCGTGGTCGAGCGCGCCGGTGCGCCGCTGCTCGAGCTGCAAGGCCCGATCGCCGCCCGGCAGCTCGTCGCCGCCGCTCTCGCCGCCGATCAGGGCGCCGCCAAGCCCGTTCTCGCCGTCACCGCCACCGGGCGCGAGGCCGACGAGCTGACCGCGTCCCTCGGCGCCCTCCTCGGCAGCGCGAGAGTCGCCGACTTCCCCAGCTGGGAGACCCTCCCGCACGAACGCCTCTCCCCGCGCGCCGACACCGTCGGGCGCCGCCTCGAGGTGCTGCACCGGCTCAAGACCGAAGACGACACCCTGCGCGTCGTCGTCGCCACGGTCCGCAGCCTCATCCAGCCCATGGCGCCCGGCCTCGGCTCGCTCGCGCCGGTCGACCTCGTCGTGGGCGAAGAACAGAGTTTCGAGGGCCTCCTCGAACGGCTCGTCGAGTTGGCCTACACCCGCGTCGACATGGTCGAGAAGCGCGGCGAGTTCGCCGTCCGCGGCGGCATCCTCGACCTCTTCGGCCCGACCGCGCAGCACCCCGTCCGCGTCGAGTTCTGGGGCGACGAGGTCAGCGAGATCCGCGCCTTCGCCGTCTCCGACCAGCGGTCGCTGCCCGGCGAGATCCCGCGCGTCACCGCGCCGCCGTGCCGGGAGCTGCTGCTCACGCCGCCGGTCAAGGAGAAGGCCGCGGAGCTGGCGAAGACGTACGAAGCCGACGCCCACCTGGCCGAGATGCTCACCAAGCTCGCCGACGGCATCCCCGTCGAGGGCATGGAGGCGCTCATCCCGGTGCTCTGCGAAGGTGAGCTGGAGCTGCTCACCGACGCGATGCCCGCCGGCACCCACGTCCTGCTCACCGACCCCGAGAAGATCCGCGCCCGCGCCGCCGACCTCGTCCGCACCGGCCAGGAGTTCCTCGAAGCCTCGTGGACGACGGCCGCGGCGGGCGGCCAGGCGCCCATCGACCTCGGCGCGTCCGCCTACCGCGGGCTCGACGAGATCGCCTCCCACGCCCAGGACACCAAGCGCGCCTGGTGGACCCTCACCCAGCTGACCAGCGAAGACCCCGACGTCTACCGCGTCTCGGTCGAGGCCGCGCCCGCCTACCGCGGTGAGCTCGAGCGCGCGATGACGGACCTGCGCGCGCACACCGCGTCGGGGGGCACGGCGGTGCTCGTCGTGGCCGGTCAGGGCACCGCGGCGCGCGCGGTCGAACAGCTGTCGGCCGCCGACGTCCCGGCGACCCAGGCGACCGACGGGCTCACCGGCGCGCCGGCCCCGGGCATGGTCACGGTCACCTGCGGCGGCCTCACCGACGGCTTCGTCTCGCCGGAGCGCGCCCTGGTCGTGCTCAGCGAAGCGGACCTCACCGGCCGCGGCGCGGGCGCCGGAACGTCCACAAAGGACCTGAACACGAAGATGCCGTCCCGGCGGCGCAACGCGGTCGACCCGCTGGCGCTGAAGGCGGGCGACTACGTCGTGCACGACCAGCACGGCATCGGCCGGTTCGTCGAGATGGTGCAGCGCACTGTGGCGGGCGCGACGCGCGAGTACCTCCTGCTCGAGTACGCGTCGTCCAAGCGCGGCCACCCCGGCGACCGGCTGTTCGTGCCCACCGATCAGCTCGACGAGGTCTCCCGCTACGTCGGCGGTGAGCTGCCCACGCTCAACAAGCTCGGCGGCTCCGACTGGAAGAACACCAAGGCCAAGGCCAAGAAGGCGGTCAAGGAGATCGCCGCGGAGCTCGTCCAGCTGTATGCCGCGCGCCAGGCCGCGCCCGGGCACGCGTTCGGCCCGGACACGCCGTGGCAGCACGAGCTGGAAGACGCCTTCCCGTTCACGGAGACGAACGACCAGCTCGCCGCCATCGACGAGGTCAAGGCCGACATGGAACGCGGCGTCCCGATGGACCGCGTCATCTGCGGCGACGTCGGCTACGGCAAGACCGAGATCGCCGTGCGCGCCGCGTTCAAGGCGGTGCAGGACGGCAAGCAGGTCGCGGTGCTGGTCCCGACGACCCTGCTCGCGCAGCAGCACCTCAACACGTTCCAGGAACGCATGCGCTCGTTCCCGGTGACGATCAAGGGCCTGTCCCGGTTCACGAACAAGACCGAGTCCGACATCATCCTGGAGCAGCTCGCGAGCGGCGAGGTCGACATCGTCATCGGCACGCACCGCCTGCTGCAGACCGGCATCCGCTACAAGGACCTCGGTCTCGTGATCGTCGACGAGGAGCAGCGGTTCGGCGTCGAGCACAAGGAGCACATCAAGGCGCTGCGCACGCACGTCGACGTGCTCACGATGTCGGCGACACCGATTCCGCGCACCCTGGAGATGTCCCTGGCCGGCATCCGCGAGATGTCGACGATCCTGACCCCGCCGGAGGACCGCCACCCGATCCTGACGTACGTCGGCGCGTACGACGACAAGCAGGTCGGCGCGGCGATCCGCCGTGAGCTGCTGCGCGACGGCCAGGTGTTCTACGTCCACAACCGCGTGTCTTCGATCGAGAAGGCCGCGCGGCGGATCCGGGAGCTGGTGCCGGAGGCGCGGGTCGTCACCGCGCACGGGCAGATGAACGAGGAGAAGCTCGAAAAGATCATCCAGGGCTTCTGGGAGAACGAGTACGACGTGCTGGTCTGCACGACGATCGTCGAGACCGGCCTGGACATCTCGAACGCGAACACGCTGCTGGTCGAGCGCGGTGACCTGCTGGGTCTGGCGCAGCTGCACCAGCTGCGCGGCCGCGTCGGGCGTGGGCGCGAGCGCGGGTACGCATACTTCCTGTATCCGCCGGAGGCCCCCCTGACGGAGACCGCGCACGACCGCCTGGCGACGATCGCCCAGAACACCGAGCTGGGCGCGGGCATGGCGGTCGCGATGAAGGACCTGGAGATCCGCGGCGCGGGGAACATCCTGGGGGCGGAGCAGTCCGGGCACATCGCGGGCGTCGGGTTCGACCTGTACGTGCGGTTGGTCGGCGAGGCGGTGGACGCGTTCCGTCGACACGCGGGCGCCGAGCCTTCCGAAGAAGAGGAATTGGCGGAAGTCCGCGTCGACCTCCCGATCGACGCCCACATCCCGCACGACTACGTCCCGGGCGAGAGGCTGCGGCTGGAGGCGTACCGCAAGATCGCGGCGGCGCCGGACACCGAGGGCCTGGACGCGGTCCGCGAAGAGCTGATCGACCGTTACGGCCAGCCCCCGGCACCGGTGAACCGGCTGCTGGCGGTGGCGCGGTTCCGGCACACGTGTCGTGAAGCAGGGGTGACGGAGGTGGCGGTCCAGGGCAACACGATCCGGTTCGCGCCGTTGCCGCTGGCGGATTCGCAGATGGTCCGGTTGAAGCGGCTGTACCCGAAGGCGGTGTTCAAGGCGGTGACGAACACGGTGTCGGTACCGAAGCCGACGGAGGGCCCGGCGGGAGGGCGAATCGGCGCGCCGACGCTGCGGGACGAAGAGCTGCTGGACTGGTGCACGAAGTTGCTGACGCAACTGACGAAGAAGCCGGCGACGGTGTAAAGGGCGGCGGACACCTGGCGCCACTTCGGGGGAACTCCCGTTGTGGCGCCGGGGTTCTTGCTTTTGGTGGCTTTACGTTCGCCGCATGAGCATCCGTAGCAGGCAGCTCGGCGAACGGCTGCTCCAGCGCATGGCGGAGAAGAACTGGGGCGTACGGGAGATTTCTCGCAAGCTGGAGATGGGCGCGCAGTGGGTTTCGTCAGAGTTCATCGTCGACCTGGCGAACAAGCTCTACTCATCGGGAGCGGACCACGATGTTGACCTGGCGTAAGAGCAGCTACAGCGCCAACGGTGGCAACTGTGTCGAGGTCGCCCTCGCCCGCACCGTCCTGGTCCGGGACACCAAAGACCGCGAAGGCGGCACCCTCGCCGCCTCCGCTCGAACCTGGCGCGAACTGCTCAGCCGACTTCGCTGAACATCGGCGGCAAGCTCTCCGCCAACCCCATCCGCACCGACTCCACCGGCACCGGGACCGCCCCGGCGCCCGCCATCGGCAATGGCCGGGGCCGGCGCGGCATCCGTGACCCCGCGCCCCCGCCCCGCCCCGGGTACACCAGCAACCCGCGAGCCGGATCCGGGACCGCGTCCAACGCCGCCGTCACCACCGGCAGCCCCCGGAACGCGTCCCGGCGCTCCTCCGACGCGAACTCGATCTCCAGCACCACACCCCAGCGGTGCTCGTGCCAAACCCACTGCTCAGCGCCGTTCGTCAGCGCCGCTTCCGTCAGCGCGTCGCCGTGCGCCAGGCGCCACAACGTTGCCGTGGACTCGCCGTCGAACACCTCGATCGTCAGCCACTGGTCCATAAGTCGACATTACCGCCGCGCGTACCCCGTGGGTGTTGCGTTTCGGGTGCGATGGTGTGAGAGGGTATGGCCTGTGATGCGGATCATGGGGCGCCCTCGCGCGCTGGTCGCGGTCGTTGCCGGTGCACTTCTCCTGGCGGGCTGCGGCTCGGGTCCGAGCCAGGTCGGCAGCGCCGTCATCGTCGGCGACAGCTCGGTCTCGCTCGACCGCGTCCAGTCGATGATCGACCAGGCCGTCCGGGAACAGCCCTACGGCCAGAAGCTCGCCCGCGAGCACAAGCTCGACCAGCTGGGCCGCGAGATCGTCCGGCAGACGGTCCTGCACGAGCTCACCGAGCGCGCCGCGCGCAAGGAAGGCCTCGTCGCCGACCAGGGGAAGGTCGCCGCCCTCGTCGCGCAGGAGAAGTCCTCCCCGGTCACCGACACCGGGCAGGGCGACTCAGTCGCCGTCACGCAGATCGTCTCGAAGCTGCGCGACCCGAACGAGGTCGCCCACGACGTCGTCCTCGAAATGCAGCTCGCGCAGAAGTACCTGCCGAAGCTGTCCGTCGGCGCGGACTACGTCGGCATCAGCGCCACCAGCGAGACCGACCCCCAGGCCCGCGCCCGCGCGTTCGACCTCGCGCACCAGTTCGCGGCCGACCCCGGGAAGATCCAGGCGACCGTCCAGCAGGCCGGCCAGGAAGCCCAGCAGGCCCAGCAGACCGGCATGCCCGGCGCGGGCGGCTTCTCCGACGCGGGCATGACCGAGCTCTTCGGCGCCGCCCAGTACCTCTCCCTGGCGCAGACGCCGCTCTTCGGCTCGCCGGCGAACAGCGTCGTCGTGTTCCAGGCGCGGATGCCCGCCAAGCCCGACTGGTACGTCTTCGTCGTCCGCAGCCGCGGCACCGACAAGGCCGTCCCGGCCGACCAGGAAGCCCAGAAGCCGACCGACCAGCAGCTGACCTCGATCGGCACCCGGCTGCTGCAGCCGTACCTGGCCGACGCCGGGCTGCGCGTCAACCCCCGGTACGGCGTGTGGGATGTTGTCGGCATGAACCTCGCGCCGAACCAGGACGCCACGAAGGGCACCGTCGTGCCCTTGCGCGGTGCCGCGCCCGCCCAGCAGTGAGCACGGGTGTCGTCGTAATCGTCCGCGGGGAGACGCTGCCCGCCGCGGCCTTGAAGATCCTCCGTGACTCCACCGCCGTGTACGCGGCGACGGACATCGACGCGAGCGCGTTCGGCATCCCGGCCGTCACCGAGGCGCCTTCGTTGAAGGACGTCGTGCTGCTCGCCGGGTCCCGGGACGAGCCCGCGGCGTCGCTGCTCATCGCGACCGGCGCCGGGGTCATCGAGACGCCGGCGCCGCCGCTGGTCGAGGCGGCCGAGGTGATGGACCGGCTCCGCTCGCCCGGCGGCTGCCCGTGGGACGCCGCCCAGACGCACGATTCGCTGCGGCAGTACCTCGTCGAGGAGACCTACGAGCTGCTCGACGCCATCGAGTCGGGCGATCGCGAGGCCCTGCGCGAGGAGCTCGGCGACGTCCTGCTCCAGGTGCTCTTCCACGCGCGCCTCGCGGCCGAAGACCCCGCCGACCCCTTCGGCATCGACGACGTCGCCGCCGAGCTCGTCGCGAAACTGGTCGGCAGGCACCCGCACGTGTTCACCGACGCCGATTCGGTGCACACCGTCGAGCACCAGAACGTCAAGTGGGAAGAGCTGAAGCAGCAGGAGAAGCAACGCAAGTCCATTGTGGACGGCGTCGCGCTCGGCCAGCCCGCGGTGGCGCTGGCCGGCAAGCTCGGGCAGCGCTCCGGGCGCGCCGGCATCCCGCTCGACCTCTTCCCGGCCGGCACCGGCGCCGCCGCCCAGCTGTTCCGGATCGCGGCGACGGCGCGGCGCGCGGGCGTCGACCCGGAGGGCGAGCTGCGGGCGGTGGCGAAGCAGTTCGCCGACGACATCCGGGCGGCCGAACAGGCCGCGCGCGAAGCCGGCCTGGAACCGACGACCCTGGAAGCCGACGGCTGGCGGAAGTTCTGGCCCTCCAGCTGACTGTGACGCAGCACACAATCGGGTGAGAACCGTTCGCGAGCACCCGGCGTCTTGCCTGGTGTGAGGAATCCGCCACTGGAGGACGCCGACGAGGACCACCTCGTCCGCCGCGCGGCCAAGGGCGACCGCGCGGCCTTCGAGGAGCTCTACCGCCGCACGTCGCCCTGGCTCGCCGTGCGCCTGCGCCGCCGGTGCGCCGACGAGCAGGTCGTCGCCGAAGTCATGCAGGAGACGTACCTGGCCGTGTGGCGGGCGGCGGGTTCGTTCGCGGGCGCCGCGACCGGGGGCACCGCGGTCGGCTGGGTGTGGACGATCGCCGCGCGGCGGCTGGTCGACGCGTTCCGGCGCCGGGCGCACCACGCCGAAGTGCCGGCGGAGGTCGTCCTCGACGTCGCGCCCGTGCCGGCGGCGGAAGACGTCGCGCTGGCGGCGACGATGGGGGACGACGTCGGTGACGCGCTGCGCGACCTCGCGCCGGAGCTGCGGCAGGTCCTGCAGGCGATGGTGCTCGACGGGCTGACCGTCCGCGAGACCGCCGTGCTGCTCGGGCTGCCCGAAGGAACCGTCAAGACCCGCGCCCGCCGGGCGCGGATCGCGATGCGGGAGGCGTTGTCATGAACCATGCGTCGGACCGGCTCATCGCCGAGTACGCGGCGGGCGACGACCTCCCGGGCGACCGGCTGTGGGGCCTCGAAGCCCACCTGGAGACGTGCGCGCCGTGCCGGGCGCGGCTCGCCGCGGTGGCGCCGGTGCGGCCGGTGGTCGACGCCGTCTGGGACCGGATCGCCGTCGAACTGCTGCCGCGGCCGCGGCCGTCCCGGCTGCGGTGGCTCGACACTTGGGTCACGCCGGCGATGGTGCCGTGGCTGGGGATGATCGTGCTGGTGACGCTGATCGCGCTCGGGCTCGACCAGCTCTGGCACGTCGCGCTGAACGACGTGACCGGCGTGCAGCTCTTCGCGCCGGTGCTGCCGGTGCTCGGGGTGGCGGCGTCGTGGGCGCGGGGGCTCGACCCGGCGTACGAGGTCGTCACGGCGACCCCGCGGGCCGGGCTCTACCTCGTCGCCCGGCGGACGGTGGCGGTGCTCGCCGTCGTCCTGCCGGCGCTCGGCGTCGCCGGGTGGATCACCGGCACCGCGCCGTGGCTCTGGCTGGTGCCGAGCCTGGCGTTCACCACGGGGACGCTCGCGCTCGGCGGGCTGATCGGGATCAGCCGGGCGGCGTACGCGCTGCTCGGGGTGTGGATCACGGTCATCGCGCTGCCGAGCCTCGCGGTCCCGGAGCACGCTTTCGCGCTCAGCACCCGCGCGCTGCCGGTGTGGGCGGGGATCTTCGCGCTGACCACGGTGGTCGTCGTCCTGCGCAGGGCGGCGTTCACCCGGCTCGGTGCGCACCACTAGGGAGGAAGAGATGCGGGCAGTCGGAGCGGCCGAGGTGGCGCCGTCGACCTACGCCTGGGAGATCCGGGCGGACGGGCTGAAGGTGCGGGTGGGGCGGCGGAAGATGGCGGTGGACGGGCTGGACCTGTCCCTGGGCAAGGGGGTGCACGGCCTGCTCGGGCCCAACGGCGCGGGCAAGACGACGCTGATCCGGGCGCTGGCGACGGTGCTGCGCCCGGCGTCGGGCACGTTGACGTTGCTCGGCGGCGTGGAGCAGCGCGCGTTGCGCCGCCGGATCGGCTACCTGCCGCAGAACTTCGGGTACTACAAGAGGTTCACCGTGCGGGAGTTCGTCGAGTACATCGCGTGGCTCAAGGAGATGTCCAAAGAGGACATCCCGGGTGCGGTGCAGCGCGCGATCGACCGGGTGGGTCTCGCCGACCGCGCGGACGACCGGATGAAGACGCTGTCGGGTGGCATGGTCCGGCGGGTCGGGATCGCGCAGGCGATCGTCAACGACCCCGACATCCTGCTGCTGGACGAGCCGACCGCCGGGCTCGACCCGGCCCAGCGGGTGCGGTTCCGCGAACTGGTGCAGGAACTCGGCCAGGACTCGTGCGTGCTGATCTCGACGCACCTGGTCGAGGACGTGGCGACGGCGTGCTCGGACGTCGTCCTGTTCGCCGAGGGCAAGCTGGTGTTCCAGGGGACGCCGGACGAGCTGGCCGCGGCCGGCACCGCGGAGCACGTGGGGGACAGCCCGATCGAGCGCGGCTACTCGGCGCTGCTGGACCACCGGCCGGGCCAGGGGGCGTGGTGATGATCCTGCGCACCGAACTGCGGCGCTCGATCGCGCCCTGGGCCGGGCTGGCCCTGCTCGTGGTGGCGCTCGGCTTCCTGTTCCTGCTGTCCGGGCCGTGGTGGAAGGTGCCCGCGCCGTGGACGGCGAACACGACGACCACCGCGCTGTGGCTGCGGTTCCTGCTGGTGTTCCTGTGGCCGATCGTCGTCGGCGCCGGGGCGGTCCAGGGCATGCGCGACAGCCGCTCCGGCATGGTCGAGCTGCTGGCCACGACGTCGCGGCCGGGCCGGCACCGGGCGATCCGGCTGGCGGCCGCGGTGGGGCTGCTGAGCGCGCTCGGGTTCCTGCTGGTGTTCGGCGTCGGCCTGGTAGAGGTGCTCGCGCACGGCGGGTTCGTCTCGGCGAGCTTCCTGCCGGTCGTCCTCGTCGGGCTGCTCGCCGTCGTGGCGGGGAGCTGGGCCGGCCTGGCGGTCGGCCGGCTGCTGCCGCACCCGCTGACCGCGCCCGCGCTGGCCGTGCTGACCCTGGTGGTGTCGATCCTGGCCTGGACGACGCTCGAAGGAGCCGCATTGTCGATGCCGTACAGCCGGTTCGGCTTGCTGGCGCCGCCACTCGCGCAGCCGCGGGGCCAGCTGGTGACGACGGCGGCTTCGGTGGACCTCGGGCAGGCGGTGTGGTTCGCGGGGCTGGCCGCGACGGGCTTCCTGCTGCTGGCGGCGAACTCCGTGCGGGCCCGGCTCCTCGGCCTGCTCCCGGTGGTGGCCGGGGCCGCGATCGCCCTGCCGGTCTTCCCGGCGTCCGCCGACGGGCTCCTGGTCCCCGACGGCGTTGCCGCGCAAAAGGTCTGCGACGGGCCGATCTGCGTCAGCCGGGCGCACGAGGACAGGCTGGCCGCCCTGGCCGGGCCGGGGCGCGAAGCACTGGCGATGCTGGCGAAGCTGCCCGGCGCGCCCAGTCGGATCGAGGAACAGATGGCGTCGGCGTCCCTCGTCTCGCTGCCCGCTCGGGATCCCGGCGTCGTCTACCTGAACTTCCAGCACAACGAGGACCTGCTCACGGCGGACGCCGGAACCCTGCGGCTCGCGGTGTTGTCCGGCGCCGGGGTGCCCGGGTGTGTGCCACCGAGCCACGGCGACCTGTCCGATGTGGGCGCCCGCATGATCGCGGCGGCGTACTTCACCGGCGAGCTGAAGCCGTTGCCCGAGTACGGCGCGAAGTGGGTCGCCCGCCAGCCCGGCCCGATCGAGGGCGCGTGGGCGAAGTTCCGCGCGCTGCCGGCGGAGGTCCGGTTCGCGCGGGTCGCTGCTCTGCGCCAGGTGCTCCTGACCTGCCAGGGTGACCCGCTCGAAACGCTGGTGCCGGGGTACGCGAGATGAGGTGGGTGACGCTGTACGCGCGTTCGCGGCAGGTCCCGGCGGCGTTCACGGCGCTGCTCGCGGCCACGGCGGGCGTGTGGTTCCTGGCGCGCGGCTCGTGGTCGGCGATCCCGGTCATGCTGGCGCTGACGGCGGGCACCGCGGTGGCGGCGACCGGGCTCAGCGGCCAGGACCCGGACCTCGACCGCACGGCGGCGCTGCGGTGGCCGGTCCGCCGGTTCGCGCACCTGGCGCTGATCGGCCTGGCGGTCGCGGGTGCGGTGCTGGCGGTCCAGCTGCTGGGGGTGCTGACGGTCGACGGGTCGATCATCGTGCGCGACGCGGCGGGCCTGCTGGGGTTGGCCGGTCTGGCGGCGACCGTCGCGGGCGGCCAATTCGGCTGGACGCTCCCGCTGCTGTGGGCGGCGATAACGCCCTTCGTGCCGGAAGACGGCTCGACGACGATCCGGATCGTCGCCTGGATGCTGCAGCCGGCGGAGACGCCGGCGGCCACGTGGACAGCGGTGGCCTTGGCGGTCACGGGCACGGCGGCCTACACCGCTCGCGGCGGCCGTCGCTGATCCCGGCCGCCGCAGGGAAGCCGCGGCCGCCACGGGAACCCCCAGTACCCCGTGGCGGCCCGGCGTCACACGTTGCGGATGTTCGGCTCCAGCTCCAGCGGCTCCCGATCCCAGTCCTCGACCCCGAAGGCCAGGATCCGCTCGGGGTGGATCCGGATCACGGCGTCGTCGAAGTGGTTGTCCGGGAGGTTGACCCCCGTCAGCGCCTCCGCGTGGCCGCGGATCTCCAGGCACCGCACGCGCCACGGGTTCGTCGACGGCAGGTCGTCGACGACGAACGCCACCCGGCCGTTCTCCCGGACGTTGCGGAACTTCTTGCTGCCGCTCAGGTTGTGGCCGGTTACGTCGATGGCCTTCTCGTCCGGGTTGTACCGGAACCCGACCGGGTTGACCTGCAGCGTTCCGTTCGGCTGCTGGGTCGCCAGCCGGCCCAGCGGCTGGGCCTCGAGGTACGCGAGTTCTGCTTCGGTGAACATGCCACCAGCCTTCAACTTCAAGGGAGGTTGAAGTCAAGCAGTGGCGCGAACCGGGACGCGATCCGCTGGTGGGCCGGGCCGTCCGGGTGCAGCTCGTCCGGCAGCGGGAACTCGGCGTAGTCCTCGGGTCCGTACAGCGACAGCCCGTCCACGTAGTGCAACGCCGGGTCCTCGCGCTGCGCCACGATCTCCGCCAGCGCGTCGCGGATCACCTCCAGCGTCAGCTTCCCCTCACCCGGTTCGCCGGTGGCGCGGAAGCGGACGACACCGGCTGCCAATGCCGCGTGGTCGAAGTCGCCGGGGCCCGGCGTCCGCTCGTGGATCGGGCAGTACAACGGCGAGACGACCAGCAGCGGCGCCGTCGGGTGGCCTTCGCGGATCGTGTCGAGGAACCCGTGCACCGCCGGCCCGAACGCGCGCAGCCGCATCACGTCCGCGTTGACGACGTTGATGCCGAGCTTCACGCTGACCACGTCCGCCGGGGTGTCGCGCAGCGCGCGGGCGGTGAACGGATCCAGCAGCGCGTTCCCGCTGAAGCCCAGGTTGACCAGCTCGACCCTGGCCGAGAGCGCGGCCAGCGCGGCCCACGTCGTCGACGGGCTCGCCGCGTTCGAACCCTGGCTGATCGAACTGCCGTGGTGCAGCCACACACGGCCGGCCGGGGGCACGGGCGTGACCGGCGCGTCCGTGCGCAACGCGACCAACGTCGTCAGTTCGTTGTGCGGCAACCAGATCTCGACGTCCTTGTCGTGCCCGGGCAGGTCCGCGAACCGCACGCCGGCGGGCGCGGTCGCCTGGGCGGCGAGCTTGCCGTCGACGACCAGGTCGTAGACGCCGTCCGGCCGCGGTGGCGCACCGGGATACTCCACCTTCGTCGCCAGTGTCTCGAGTTCGATCAGGCGAGCCGTCGTGCGGAAGCGCAGGCGGACACCGGCGGGCTGCGCCTCGGCCATCGCGAGCCGCGGGTCGGTGTTCTGCGCCCGCGCGTGGGCCGGCAGCCGGTGCGGGACCAGGCCGCGCGGGGTCTGTTCGAGTTCGAGGGCGCCGTGGACGAGGTCGTCGAGCGGGGTGGTGATCACGAGCGTGGCCAATCACGGAGAAGGGAATCGAGGACGTCGAGGAGGCGGGTCCAGCTCTCGGGTGCCGCGGGCGGGCTGTGGTCGAAGCCGCCGTCGGCTTCGAGGGCGACGAACCCGCGGAAGAAGCTGCCCAGCAGCCGGACGGCGTGCGTCTGGTCCGGCCCGGTCAGGTCGTAGCCGCGCAGGATCGCGCGCATCAGCTCCGCGTGCCGCACGCCCGCGCTCGCCGCCGCGGTCTCCGCGTCGAGCCGCAGCTGCGCCGCCGCGAACCGGCCCGGGTGCGCCCGGGCGTAGTCGCGGTGGACGTCGGCGAACGCGATCAGCGCGTCCCGCCCGGACCGGCCGGCCAGCGCCGCGGCCGCCCGGTCGGCGAGCTCTTCCAGCGCCAGCAGCACGATCCGCGTCCGCAGGTCGTGCGCGTTCTTGACGTGCGAATACAGGCTGGCGACCTTGACGCCGAACCGGCGCGCGAGCTCCGACGGCGTCACGTTGTCGAACCCGACCTCGTCGGCGAGCTCGGCGCCCGCCCGGACCAGCCGCTCGGTCGTCAACCCGGCGCGAACCACCGGCACCACCTCCTAAAGCCAATGTAGATTTACCTAAAGGCTTTAGGCAAGGAGATAATGGGTGACATGCGCCGCCACGCCGTGAGCTCGTCGACGATCGCGTCGATCGGCTACGACCGGGAGGAGCACCTCCTGGAGATCGAGTTCGTGAACGAGAGCGTCTACCGGTACCGGCTGGTGCCGGAGTCCGTGCACCGCGAGTTGATGGCGTCGCCGAGCATCGGCCGGTTCTTCAACACCCGCATCCGCGACCGCTACCCGACCGAGCAGGTGGAGTAGTGCCGCTCAGTTCTTCTTCAGCTCCTCGGCGAGCATCACGATGATGCCGCTGGGTCCGCGGACGTAGGTGAGCCGGTAGATGTCCTCGTACGTCGCCACGCCGCGAAGCGGGCGGCAGCCGTGCTTCGCGGCAATCTCGAGGGCTTCGTCGAGGTCGTCGACGGAGAAGGCCACGCGGTGCATGCCGATCTCGTTGGGACGAGTGGGCTCGGACTCGATCGCTTCCGGGCTGATGTACTCGAACAGCTCGAGACGGCCGGCGCCGTCCGGCGTCTGGAGCATCGCGATCTTGGCGTGGTTGCCATCGAGGCCGACGGCCGTCTCGGTCCATTCACCACTGACCGTGTCCCGGTGGAGGACGGTGAGACCCAGGTCGGTGAAGAAAGCGATCGTCGCTTCGAGGTCGCGGACGGCGATGCCGACGTTTTCGAGTTTGATGGCCATGCGGTGGATGCTAGCGACGACCGGCTCTAGGCGAAGAGCCCTTCACCCCAGTAGCCGGTCTTCGAAACACCCGGCGGCACCGCGAAGTGCGCCGAACCCGTGTGCTGCACGTACTCCATCATCGCGTCCTTGGCCGACAGCGCCTGCTGCATCGGGACGTACTGCTTGCGCGTGTCCCGGTTGAACGCCAGGAAGAACAGCCCCGCCTCGAGGTGGCCGACGCCGTCGGAACCGTCGACGAAGTTGTAGCCGCGCCGCAGGATCCGGACGCCGTTGAGCGCCTGGTGCGAGGCCAGCCGGACGTGTGCGTCCTCGGGGATCACCTTCTCGCCGCCCGCGCCGCCGACGTCGAGGTCCAGCTCGTCGAACTCCGCGGTCTGGCCCAGCGGTGCGCCGGTGCCCTTCGTGCGGCCGATGATCTGCTGCTGGCCGTCGAGGGTTTCGCGGTCCCACGTCTCGATGTGCATCCGGATCCGGCGCGCCACCAGGTACGAGCCGCCCGCCATCCAGGCCTGGCCGTCGGCCGCCGAGGCCCACACCTGGTCGCGCAGGAAGTCCGTGTCCTCGGACTTGATGTTGTTCGTGCCGTCCTTGAAGCCGAACAGGTTCCGCGGCGTCGCCTGCGCCCGGGACGTCGACGAGCTGCGGCCGAACCCGAGCTGCGACCAGCGGACCTCGGTGACGCCGAAGCCGAGCCGCACCAGGTTGCGGACCGCGTGCACCGCCACCTGGGGGTCGTCCGCGCAGGCCTGGATGCACAGGTCGCCGCCGCTGCGGGCCGGGTCGAGCTTGTCCTTCGGGAACAACGGCAGGTCGATCAGCTGCGGCGGGCGCTTGCCCGCCAGGCCGAACCGGCCGTCGAACAGCGACGGCCCGAAGCCGATGGTCAGCGTCAGGTTCGACGCCGGCAGGTCGAGCGCCTCGCCGGTGTCCCCGGGCGGGGCGTACTCATCGCCGCCGACCGCGCCGTTCGCCACGACCTCCTGGCCCGCCGTCATCCGGCGGGCCGCGTCGGTCCACGTCTTCAGCAGCTGCCGCAGTTTCTCGCGATCCTTCGTGGTGACGTCGAGGGCCGCGAAGTGCAGGTTCGCCTGGGCCGGCGTGACGATGCCGGCCTGGTGCTCGCCCTCGAAACCGACGATGTTCACCGCCGCTTCGGCGCTGCCCGTCGCCTTGTCGATGCCGATCCCGGCGGCGGCCCCCGCCCCGGCGAGCGCGACCCCCGCGCCCGCCAGACCGAAGAGCTTCCGCCGCGAAACCCGCGTGCCCTCTGCCGACGTCACTTCGACACGACCTCCGCAACCTTGCTCAGCGGCTCGCTCAGCGCGTCGACCGCCGATGCGAACTCCTTGACCTGGTCCTGGGAAAGATCCGTGTAGAGCTTGAAGCCGTCGCCCGCGCGCTGCTTGTCGAGCAGGCCCTGGACGTTCGCGAACTCCTTGTCCAGTGTGGACACCAGGGCCGGGTCCTTCGCCTGCAGGATCGGCCGCAGCGAGGTGATCGCGCCCTTCGAACCGTCCACATTGGCCTGGAAGTCCCAGAGGTCGGTGTGCGAGAAGGTCTCCTCCTCGCCGGTGATCTTGCCGGTCGCGACCTCGTCGAGCAGGCCCTTCGCGCCGTTCGCGAGGTCGAGCGCGGTCAGCTGCAGCGTCTTGGTCTTCGCGACGAGGTCCTTGACGTCGGTCAGCAGCTTGTCCGCGATCTGCGGGCTGTCGGCCTGCAGACCGGTCTTGAAGAGATCCTTCTCCAGCCGGTGGAAGCCGGTGAACTGCTGGCCCGGCTCGAGGTCGGCCTCGCGGACGTCGATGGCCGGGTCGAGGTCGCCGAACTTCTCGGCGACCGGCTCGATGCGCTCGTAGTAGACGCGGGTGCGCGCGTACGCGGCCTTCGCCTCGTCGACCTTGCCCGCCTTGACCAGGCCGACGAACTTGCCCGTCTCCTCTTCGAGGGCGGCGGTGTTGTTCGCGATGTAGTCGTTGTAGCTCTTGGTCGCCTGCGCCTTCTGCGCGTTCGCGTCGTTCTGCTTGGGCGCGCCGCCGGTGACGGTGAAGTCGCCGCGGATGCCGTTGCCCGCCATGCCCGGCTTGCACGCGGTCTGGTACTTGCCGGCGTCGGCGACCTCGACGATCAGCCGCCGGTTCAGGCCCGGCGCGATGTTCTCGACCTCGCCCATGATCCGGTCGCCCTCGGCGTAGAGGTAGAACTCGGTGACCTTGCTGCCCTTGTTGGTGATCTCGAAGGTGACGTTGCCCGCGGTGGCCGTCGTGGCGGAGACCTCGCACGCCGTGTCGGACGCCGAGACCTTGATCGGGCCGCCGTCCGCCGCGGCACCGGCGGTGTCGCTCTTGCTGTCGCAGGCGGCCAGCGTCACCAGCACGGCGGCGCCGGCCAGCACGGCCAGCGAGGGGGTCTTGCGCACGGTCACTCCTTCGAGGCGGCCGCGGCGGCGGGCGCCGGCGCGGTCTTCTTGCTGGGCTTGAGGAAGAGGGGCAGCACGATGGCGACGTAGGCGACCCAGGCGACGGCCTGCAGCACGGTCGTCTGCTGCGAATAGTTGAAGATGCCCTTGAGCAGGGCGCCGTACCAGGACGTCTCGGGCAGCGTGCTCGACGCGTCGAACGCCAGCGTGCCGATCCCCGGCAGGAACGCGGCCTCCTGCAGGTCGTGGAGGCCGTAGCCGAGCACGCCCGCGGCGACGAACACGAGCAGGACGCCGGTGATCGTGAAGAACTTGCCCAGGTTGAACCGGACGGCGCCCTTGTAGAGCAGCCAGGCGAGCACGACGGCGGCGGCGATGCCGATGGCGAAGCCGATCAGCGGTTGCACGGTGTCTTCCTGCGCGGCCTGGACGGTCGAGTAGAAGAACACCGCGGTCTCGAGCCCTTCGCGCCCGACCGCGAGGAACGACAGCAGCAGCACGGCCGCCGGGCCGACGTCCAGCGCGTCGTCCATCTTCCCGCGCAGCTCGGCGGCGATGCTCTTCGACGCCTTGCGCATCCAGAAGATCATCGCGGTGACGAACCCGACGGCGACGATCGACAGGCTGCCGCCGAGCAGCTCCTGGTGCTCGAAGGACAGCTGGGCGGTCGTGAAGGTGAGGACCGCGCCGACGGCGACCGACAGCAGCACCGCGGCGCCGACGCCCGGCCACACCCAGCGCAGCGCGTGCCGCCGCTCGGTCTTGACGAGGAAGGCCACCAGGATGCTGACGACCAGCGCGGCTTCCAGGCCTTCGCGCAGCCCGATCAGCGCGCTCGAGAACAACACCGGTCCGCCTCCCTGAGTTTCTGCTTCCGTGATGGTTTTAGGTAAGGCTCACCTGTAAGTCCAGTGCCCGCCCGCCGCCTCGAAACCAGACAACCGGACAAACCGGGCGTCGATGCGAAGTTAGGTTAGGGTAACCGCAGGTCAGGGGCCTGCGCGTCGACTCGATAACGAAATCTGTGATATCGCTGGCAGTGGGCCTGTTTTAACCATCCGCTTGCCTGATCAGCCTGTCCGGGGACCCCCTTGAGTGGCTCCGTAACCTGATCGGGTGGCCGATACCGCTCAGCCGACCGTCACGCCTCCGTCGTCGCCCCCGGGCGGCCCGCCCAGGCGGTACGTCGGCCGGATGGCCCTCGCGGTGGGACTGGTGCTCACCGGTGTGATCCTCGTCGTCACCATCGGTGTCCGGAACCCGGACGCGCCCGCCGCGCCGCCGCCGGTCCAGCCGGCGCTGGCCATCCCGCAGCAGCGCCCGCAGCCCGGCGCGGAGTCACCGCGCGCCGGGCTCGCCGCGCCGGTCGACCGGCCCGCGGTGTCCGACCAGGCCGAGCTGGACGCCTGGGCGGCGCGCGTCGCGGACAAGACGCACCTCCCGGCGCGCGTGCTCGCCGCGTACGGCCGGGCGGAGATGTGGATGCAACGGCAGAAACCGACGTGCCACCTGTCGTGGGCGACACTGGCGGGCATCGGCCGCGTGGAGACCGAGCGGGGGGACTTCGACCTTTCGGCGATCGCCGCCAACGGCCGCGTCGTCAAGCCGGTGGTCGGCCCGCCGCTGGACGGCTCGCCGGGCGTCCCGGCGGTGCACGACACCGACGGCGGCAAGCTCGACGGCGACAAGTCGTGGGACCACGCGATCGGCCCCCTGCAGTTCCTGCCGTCGACGTGGAAGAAGTACCAGGAGCGGGCCAACGGCGACGGCGGCGCGCCGGACCCCCAGAACATCGACGACGCGGCCTTCACGGCGGCGCGCTACCTGTGCTCCGGCGGCGACGACCTCGGCACGCCGGCGGGCTGGTGGCGGGCGATCCTGTTCTACAACCAGGCCGTGGCGTACGGCCAGGACGTGTTCAGCGCGGCGGACGCCTACGCGGAAGCGAGTGTCGCGCCTTAGAGCTCGCGGTCGGCGAAGAACGGCGTGACGGCCATCAGGACCAGCAACAGCAACCCGGCGTAGGCGCCCAGGGTGGCGAAGATCGACATTTCCGGTTCCTCCCTCGTTCGGTCTGGAACCAGCTTCGCCGCTCGCGGGGGTCGCGCGGATCGGCCGAGGGGCCCGTGTCGATCAGCCGAAAGTCCGAGGCGCCCGGGGCCGATCGGCCCTGGTGCCGTCAGGAGTCGCGCAGCGTGATGTGCGCCTTGACCTCGCCGATCGCCTCGAGGTACTCCGGCACCGGGTTCATCGCCGACGCCATCCGCATCTGGGCCAGCGCTTCGACGAACCGGCCGAGGCGCTGCAGGGTCCGGCCGAGGATGAACCGGGCGTAGTGGTCGGTCGGGTCCAGTTCGAGGACCCGCGTGAACGCCTGCTCCGCGCGGCGCAGCTGCGCGGAGTGGAAGTACGCGCGCCCGGCCAGCAGGTGCACCGACGGCTTGTCCGCCTCGGTCTCCAGCAGGGGCTGCAACGCCTTCAACGCGTCCAGCGGACGACGGCGGCCGACCAGATCCTCGGCCTGGCGGAAGGCATGGAACCGCGACTCCTCGGGAGGCTGCGAAGCAGCTGCGGCGTCCGTCATGGTCACTCCCACGTTACCTCGGAAGAGGGGGTTGCACACGCCGCCGAACGGGACGTGATGGACTGTGCCGCCATGAGCAGCCCGTACCGGGGCCTGGCGCCCTACCTGTACTACGCCGATGCCACCGCGGCGCTCGCCTGGCTGACCAGGGTCTTCGGGTTCACGGAGGAAGTCCGGTTCTGCGACGGCGCCGGCGAGGTGTTCCAGGCGACCCTGCGCGCGGGCGAAGCGCGGATCCAGATCGCGGGCGTCGGCCCGGACTACTGGCAGGCCAAGGGGGTCGACGGGCCGGTCGGCCAGCTCAACATCCTCTACGTCGACGACGTCGACGAGACCTACGCCCGGGTCGAGGCCGCCCTCGGCGACGAGGGCGAGCTGGAGCCGCCGCAGGACCAGCCCTACGGCGCCCGCGTGTTCACCGTCGCCGATCTCGGCGGCAACAGCTGGACGTTCTGGCAGCAGACGTCCGAGACCGTCGAGCTGCCGCCGGGCTGGCAGGCCGTCCGCGCGGGCGGTGAGTCCTCCAACGGGTGAACAGCGGTGACGGCTAGGCTGGGCCCGTAATCGCAGGCAAGACGCACCGAGGAGCATGGCGTGGCTCTCATCGAGCAGGTAGGCGCGCGCGAGATTCTGGACTCGCGTGGCAACCCGACGGTCGAGGTGGAGGTGGCCCTCGACGACGGCACGCTGGCGCGGGCCGCGGTCCCGTCGGGTGCGTCGACCGGTGAGCACGAAGCCGTCGAGCTGCGGGACGGCGACACCGGCCGCTACAACGGCAAGGGCGTCGAGCGCGCGGTCGCCGCGGTGCTCGACGAGATCGGCCCGGAGATGGTCGGCATCGAGGCCGTCGACCAGCGGATCGTCGACCAGAAGCTGGTCGACCTCGACGGTACGCCGGCGAAGTCCCGCCTCGGCGCGAACGCCATCCTCGGCGTCTCGCTGGCCGTCGCGAAGGCCGCCGCGGAGTCGGCCGAGCTGGAGCTGTTCCGCTACCTGGGCGGGCCGAACGCGCACGTGCTGCCGGTGCCGATGCTGAACATCCTCAACGGCGGTTCGCACGCGGACAGCAACGTCGACGTCCAGGAGTTCATGATCGCGCCGATCGGCGCGGAGACCTTCCGCGAGGCCCTGCGCTGGGGCACCGAGGTCTACCACTCGCTGAAGTCGGTGCTGAAGGGCCGCGGCCTCTCGACCGGCCTCGGCGACGAAGGCGGCTTCGCGCCGAACCTCGGCAACAACCGCGAGGCGCTCGACCTGATCGTCCAGGCCATCGAGAAGGCGGGTTACGCCCCGGGCCGCGACGTCGCGCTCGCCCTCGACGTCGCCGCGACCGAGTTCTTCGGCGACGGCGCGTACACCTTCGAAGGCGCGAAGAAGAGCGCCGAGCAGATGTCCGCCTACTACGCCGAGCTGCTGGCGAGCTACCCGCTCGTGTCCATCGAGGACCCGCTGAGCGAGGACGACTGGGACGGCTGGGTCACCCTGACCGCCGAGATCGGCGACAAGGTCCAGATCGTCGGCGACGACCTGTTCGTCACCAACCCGGACCGCCTCGAGGAGGGCATCACCCGCCGCGCCGCCAACGCGCTGCTGGTGAAGGTCAACCAGATCGGCACGCTGTCGGAGACGCTCGACGCGATCTCGCTGGCGACGTCGTTCGGCTACAAGTCGATGATGAGCCACCGCTCCGGCGAGACCGAGGACACGTTCATCGCGGACCTGGCGGTCGCCACCGGCGTCGGCCAGATCAAGACCGGCGCGCCGGCCCGCGGCGAGCGGATCGCCAAGTACAACCAGCTGCTGCGCATCGAGGAGACCCTCGGTGACGCCGCCCGGTACGCCGGCGAGCTGGCCTTCCCGCGGTTCAGCGCCGAGGGCTGACCCGCATGGCGGACCGGGGGAGGACGACGCGCGGTCGTCGCGGAGGCGGCGGGGCCTCGCGGGCCGGTGGGACTTCGCGGGCCCGCCGCCCCGAGGCCGCGCGCGCGGGGAGCCCCGGCTCCCGCCCACCCCGGACCGCCGACGGCACGACGGCGGCGCGGCGCCGCGCCGGCGACGCGGAGACGACCCGGGCCCGGCTGCGCCGGAGCCTGGCGGCGAAGCGGGCGTCCGGTGCGGCGAAGGTGCTCGGCATGTCCACCACCCGCCGCGCGGCGGTGGTGGCGATCGTGGTGTGCGCGCTCGCGTTCACCATCGCCGTGCCCCTGCGCACCTACCTCGCCCAGCGCACCGAGATCCGCGAGCAGCAGGCGCAGCAGGCCCAGCTGCAGCAGACGGTCGCCCAGCTCCAGGGGCGCAAGGCGGAGCTGAGCGACCCGGCGCAGATCGAGGCGGAGGCCCGGCGGCGGCTGCGGTACGTCAAGCCGGGCGAGACGCCGTACATCGTCCAGCTGCCCGAGGACAAGGCCCCGGACGCCGCGCCCCAGCAGGGACAGCAGCCGGCCGCGGCGGGCTCCTGGTACGAGAACCTGTGGAACCAGGTCTCCGGCGGCTGAACTAACCTTGAGCGCGTGAACAGCACGCAGCAGCACCGGTACGAGCCCGTCACCGACGCCGACCGCGAGATCATCGCGGAGCAGCTCGGCCGGCCGCCGCGGGCGCTGCGGGCCGTCGCCGCGCGGTGCCCGAGCGGGCACCCGTCGGTGGTGCAGACCAGTCCGCGGCTGGAGAACGGCACGCCGTTCCCGACGCTCTACTACCTGACCTGCCCGAAACTGAACTCGATGATCGGCACCATCGAGGCGTCGGGGCTGATGAAGGAAATGACCGAGCGGCTGTCCACCGATCCCGAGCTGGCCGCGCAGTACCAGCGCTGCCACGAGACCTACCTCGCCGAGCGCGACGCGATCGAGCCGCTCGGCCACCAGGTCACCGCCGGCGGCATGCCCGGCCGCGTCAAGTGCCTGCACGTGCACGTCGCCCACGCGCTCGCGGTCGGCCCCGGCGTCAACCCGTTCGGTGACGAGACGCTGGAGCTCCTTAAGGCGAACGGGTGGCCCACGGGGGACTGTGCCGCGTAACGCTTGCGCGTCGTGAACAGATAACTGGTCTGGGTGAGCGAAAACCCCATTCGGTTCTCTCGAAGGGGTGAAACCTCGCGTCGGGTACGGCAGGCTGTCTCCCGGGCGTGGTGACCGATCCGGCCAGGAGGGCTCTGAGACATGCGCGTGCGGCGGCTGCCTGACGCAGTCGGGAGTCACACCCGAAGATTCGGGATCCGCCACCGCACGGCGTTCCCCCTGATCACCGGCATCTTCGCGGTGCTCCCCGCGGTGGCGGCAGGCGGCGGCACCCTCGGCTGGCTCGGCGGCACCGGTGACCACACCCGCGACGCCGCCCTCGGCCAGGGCTACGACCCCGGCCACGCGGCCATCCAGCAGATCGCCGTCGACGGCACCCTCCCCGGCGCCCCGACCCCGCTGCCGCTCCCGGCGTACGAACTCCCCGACGGCCCGCTCGGCATCCCGGCCACCGCGCTCGCCGCGTACAAGAACGCCGCCGAGATCCTCGGCCGCGAGCTGCCCGCGTGCCACATCGACTGGGCCCTGATCGCCAGCATCGGCCGGATCGAGTCCAACCACGCGCGCGGCGGGTACGTCGACGCGAACGGCACCACCCGCGAGCCGATCCTCGGCCCGCAGCTCAACGGCCAGGGCGGCTTCGCCGCGATCCCGGACACCGACCACGGCGAGCTCGACACAGACCCGGTGTGGGACCGCGCGGTGGGCCCGACGCAGTTCATCCCGGCGACGTGGAGGGGCTACGCCTCCGACGGCAACGGCGACGGCAAGTCCGACCCGAACAACATCTTCGACGCGGCACTGGCGACCGGCCGCTACCTCTGCTCCGGCGGCTTCGACCTTTCGAACCCGGACCAGCTGCGCGGCGCGATCTACCGGTACAACAACTCCGACACGTACGTGAACACCGTGATCTTGTGGGCCGAGGCCTACCGCAACGGGATCATGCAGGTGCCGGACAGCACGGTCCCGATCGGTGCGCCCAACGCGGCGGCGCTCCCCGCGCCACCGGCGATCCCGCCGCCACCGGTCCCGACGACGACCCCGCCGGTGCCGACGACGACGCCGACCGGCTCGGGCACGACGACCCCGAAGACCACGACGAAGCCGGCCTGCCCGTCGCCGACCACGACGGTCACGACCACGACCGAAACGTCGACGACGACCACCCCGCCGCCGTCCCCGACGCCGACCGGCACCGGGGAGACCACGCCGCCCCCGAAGACCACCCCGCCGCCGCCGACGTGCGGGCAGACGGTCACGTCGACCACGACGACCACCACGACCACGACCGTCGGGACGACGACACCCGCCAGCTAGGGTGATCGCATGCCTCGTGTTGCCGCGATCGACTGTGGGACCAACTCCATCCGCCTGCTCGTCGCCGAGCTGACGCCGCGCCACGACGGCACGGTCGACCTGCGCGACCTGCACCGCGAGATGCGGATCGTCCGGCTCGGCCAGGGCGTCGACGCCACCGGGCAGCTGGCCCCCGAGGCCATCGAGCGCACGCGCGCCGCGCTCGCCGACTACACGATCGCCGCGCGGCGCAAGGGCGTCGAAAAGGTGCGGATGGTCGCCACGTCCGCGACCCGCGACGCGAAGAACCGCGACGACTTCTTCCGCATGACCCGCGAGACACTGGGCGTCGAGGCCGAGGTGATCACCGGCGACGAGGAGGCGCGGCTGTCCTTCACCGGCGCGGTGGGCGAGCAGGACCCGGACGACGGCCCGTTCGTGGTGGCCGACGTCGGCGGCGGCTCGACCGAGCTGGTCCTCGGCACGTGGGACGGCCGCCAGGCCGAGGTGCTCGCCGCGAAGTCGGTCGACATCGGCTGTGTCCGCATCACCGAGCGCGCGCTGAAGAGCGACCCGCCGTCCGCGGACGAGATCGCCGCCGCCCGCGACCTGGCGGGCAAGGTGCTGACCGAGGCGTTCGACGTGGTCGACGTCGCCCGGGCGAAGACGTGGGTGGGTGTCGCGGGCACGGTGACGACGCTGTCGGCGATCGCGCTGGGACTGCCGGAGTACGACAGTGACCGGGTCCACCTGTCCACTTTGAGCCCGGCCGACATCGACCGGCTGGCGTCCCGCCTGCTGTCGGAGAACCACGCGCAGCGCGCGGCCAACCCGGTGATCCACCCGGGCCGGGTGGACGTGATCGGCGGCGGCGCGGTGGTGGTCCAGACCCTGGCCGAGCAACTGGCGGCCCGCGGCGGCCCGACGGAGCTGGTGGTCAGCGAGCACGACATCCTCGACGGCATCGCGCTCTCCCTCGCCTGACCGACCGTTCGGCCGCCCCAAAGGGCTTGTGCCGCAACGCAAACCGTGGGTGAGCGCGTGATGACCACCTGTCCGCGCTAGGCCGTCCGGAGTATCCGGATTCCTACGTTGGTTGTGCTCCAACCAGGTGGTCCCGACGACCGTCACACATTTGCAACACCGCAGTCCTGTGATCAGCTTCACCGGCCCCGATAGCGTGCGTCTCACCTTTCGGACACACCGGATATGGAGGGGATCATGCGTCGTTCGCGCAGGCTCTGGGGACCCACGGTGGTGATGACTTCGCTGGCACTCGTGCTCGCCGCGTGCGGCGGCGGGTCGGGCAGCTCCGCGGGCGCCGGCGAGACGAACCCGGACGGCACAGTGAGCGTCTACGGCACCGAACCGCAGAACGCGCTGGTCCCGACGAACATCAACGACCTCGGCGGCACCAAGGCGATCCAGGTCATGTTCGCCACGCTCGTCGGCTTCAAGGGCGCGGACGCCAAGCCGTTCAACCTGATGGCCGACTCCATCACCACGACCGATTCCAAGGTCTACGACATCAAGATCAAGCAGGGCTGGAAGTTCCACGACGGCACCGAGGTGAAGGCGCACAACTTCATCGACGCCTGGAATTACGGCGCCTACGCGCCGAACGGCCAGCTCAACACCGACTTCTTCTCGAACATCCAGGGGTACAAGGACGTCCACCCCGAGGACGAGAACGCCAAGCCTGCCACGGACAAGATGTCCGGCCTTGTGCAGAAGAACGACTACGAGTTCCAGGTCACCCTCGACGCGCCGTTCTCGGTGTTCGACATCAAGGTCGGCTACCAGGCGTTCGCGCCGCTGCCCGACGCGTTCTTCAAGGACCCCAAGGGCTTCGAGCAGCACCCCATCGGCAACGGCCCGATGAAGTTCGTCTCGCGGACGCCGAACCAGGACATCAAGCTCACCCGCAACGACGACTACAAGGGTGACGACAAGGTCCACTTCAAGGACCTCGACATCAAGATCTACTCGAGCCAGGAGACGGCCTACCAGGACCTGCTGAGCGGCCGGCTCGACTTCATGGAGGCGCTGCCGCCGTCGGCGGTCGCGGGCGGCAAGTACAAGAACGACCTCGGCGACCGGCTCGTCACCGGCCACCTGCTCGGCATCAGCACCATCGCCGTGCCGTACTACGTCCCCGGGTACAACAACCTCGAGCTGCGCAAGGCGATCTCGATGGCGATCGACCGCGCGCAGATCACCAAGACCGTCATGAACGACACCTACGTGCCGGCCGACGGCTACATCTCGCAGGGGATCCCCGGCGCGCGGCCCGGCGTCTGCCAGTTCTGCAAGTACGACCCGGCGGCGGCCAAGGAGGCCTTCGCGAAGTCCGGCTTCAAGGGCAAGCTGACCATCGCGTCCAACGCGGACGGTGGCCGCAAGGAACCGCTGGTCGCGGCGTGCAACAGCATCAAGAACACCCTCGGCGTCGAGTGCGACTTCGTGCCGGCCACCGACTTCGGCCAGTGGCGCAGCATCGTGACCAGCAAGAAGCTGACCGGCATGGGCCGGTCCGACTGGTCGGCGGACTACCCGTCCATCGAGGACTTCCTCAACCCGATCTACAAGACCGGCGGGTCCTCGAACGACTCCAGCTACTCGAACCCGCAGGTCGACGCGGTCCTCGCGCAGGCGGACGCCACCGCCGACAAGGACGCCGCGGTCAAGCTGTACCAGAAGGCCGAGGACATGATCGCGCAGGACCTGCCGTCGATCCCGGTGTGGGACGAGAAGGGCGTCGCGGCGAAGTCGAAGAACCTCAAGTCGGCGGCGCTGGACTTCCGCCGCATGCCGGACTACCCGTCCATCGAGGTCCTGAAGAAGTAGTGACGCGCTGACCTGCCGGTACCCACCACCACGCCGTCGTGAGTGAGAAACAGGGTTAGAACAAGTGGTTGAAGGCAACAAACACCCCCCCGCCCCCCGACAATAATAACACCAATTGGAGGGCGCCCGAGGGCCACCGGGGGCACGTGGT